>NZ_AP022601.1:5767505-6090007 GCF_010726765.1 Mycobacterium gallinarum | reverse complement strand
CGTAACGAAAACGACCGGCCCGGTACTGCTGCGCACGGGCAGGCATGCGTGGGATGCCAGCAGCTGTCAGCGGTACTGGCCGAGCAGATTTCGTCGGAGATTTTGCGCCGCCTACGGATTGGACTGGTCACCGACGACGACGCCGCGGGAAGCAAGTCTGCGGACCGCCCGGGCCGACGGCGGTGCCAGATGTTGTTCGGTCAGGCGACATTTCGCCGCCGATGCCTGAGCGTCACGATTCTTCGAGCTGCATTCGGCTTTCACCGCGGTAAGGTCTCTGTCATGCAGAAACCTCCTGTCGCGGGCATGGAGCATGACAGCACCGGAAAGCTCCCGCAATATCCGATCGAGTCTGTCGACAATGCTCTTCGCCTAATCCTCCTCCTGGGAGACCGCTCTGAGATCCGGCTCACTGACGCCAGCGAGTACCTGCAGGTCGCTTCGTCGACCGCGCATCGCCTGTTATCCATGCTTCAGTACCGCGGGTTTGTCCGCCAAGATCCGATCACCAGGGCATACCAGCCCGGACCGTCCTTGACGAACGTGGCGTTCGCTGTGCACTCCAGGATGGACATACCGCGCACCGCCGCGCCGATTCTGCGCCACCTCGCGGAGACGTTGCAAGAAACCGTGCACGTAGGAACGTTGGACGGCAGACTCGTTCGCTTCATCGCGGCACTCGAAAGCCCTTCTGCTGTTCGAGTGATATCGCGTTTGGGTACTACACGTCCTGCACATTGCACGTCGACAGGTAAAGTCCTACTCGCCGGACTATCCGATGACGAGCTTGACCAGTTGTATCCCGACCCACATTTGGAGCCACTCACCGAGCATTCCGTGCGTACCCTTACCGAACTGCGCGCTCAATTGGCAGAGGTCAGAAAGAGTGGGTTTGCGACCAGCAACCAGGAAAGTGAGGAAGGCGTCGCGTCCGTTGCCGTGGCCGTACCCGTAGGAGGTTCCCAGATGAGGCTGGCACTGAATGCGTCAGCGCCCAGTTATCGATTCCGGCCCTCGGATATCCGCAAAGCGCGCACTGCCCTAACAGACGCCGCCGCCGAGCTAGCTCGCAATCTCGGCTGATGACGTCCAAAAAAGTGAAAGCCAACAGTGAAATGCCCAGCGGCGCCCCAGATTTGCCAGGCTACATTGCCACCCTCGACGCGTTCCTAAACATGGAGAAGCAACGGAATGCCGAACCGATGTTCGCGGCGGTTCTCACCGACGACTTTCAGATCGGTTTTCGTGGTGGTTACCAGTGGAAAGGCCGCGATGGTCTGCAGACGTACCTTGATCAACGGGCCGGGATCTTCGACGAACGCCTGGAACTGCGCCACGTACTTTCCTATATCCCGGCGAAGGAGGGTGTGGTCGAGCTGACGACCCATCTTGAGTTCTACTTTCGACGCTGGAAAGCACCCTCGTTGGCCAGCGAAGAATTCACCGGGTCGGCCTTTCGCACGTGGCTGATTCGCATAGCTGACAACGAGATGCGCGTGAAGCAGGTGATTATCGATGGATTCGCCAATCTCAACGAAAACGCACGGGCGGTGTTTGCCATCCCAGATGAAGGGTTCGACGAATAAGCGCTACAGCGACGAAGGCGGTAGACGTCCACCGACGCCGAGGCGCACGATCAAACCTCGCTTCTCTATAGCACGATGTCGATCTCGTCGAAATGAGACATCGCAATCTGGCCCTGTAGCCCCTCACGAGTTATTGGAAACCGACATCTCCCCCTTGCGACGCCGGCTAGCGGGATCTATGCCCACCATCCCGGCGACGTCCAGTACCGCGGTAATGCGCATGATGTTCTGCAGTAGGTCGGTGCCAGGTTCCCCGAACCGATGATGGCGACTTTCGTCATTGCCATCATGCCTCTGAGAACGCGGCGGAAACCGATCCCAGAGGCTCGATCTCCGCTTCGACATGAACTCCGGGCCTGACCGCGGCCATGGGTCCAAGCGCTCCCGAAAGAACGATCTGGCCAGCGCGAAGTGGCTGCCCGTACGCAGCAGCTGTCCTGGCCAACCACATCAATGCAAGGATCGGGTCACCCAGACAGGCAGCCCCAGAGCCCGCTGATACCGGAACGCCATCGGCCGACATTCGCATGACGACGTCCCGGGGCTCGAATTCGTCGATTTCGAGCCGGTTTTCCCCCAGAACGAACAGCCCGCTGGAGGCGTTGTCCGCCACGGTGTCAGCGATACTCAGGTCCCAATTCGCTATGCGGCTGTCCACGATCTCCAGTGCCGCAACGGCGTAGCGAATCGATCCTCGAATTTGATCTTCGCTTGACACGTCTCTGTCGATATCTTCCGCGAGTACGAAGGCGACTTCGGCTTCGACCTTGGGCTGCAACAACTTTCGATAAGGAACGAGCGTCTCGCCGGATGCGTCCATGTCTGCAAATAGGACACCGAAATCCGGTTGGTCGACGCCGAGTTGGTGCTGCACTGAAGGAGCGGTCAGGCCGATCTTTCGACCGATTACCACTCCTCCCGCCGCCACCCGGCGAGCGTTGAGCTCCTGCTGAACCGCATACGCCGAATCAATGTCCTCCGCGCCGATCAGCGTGCGCACCGGTAGTGCCGGTTGCCCTGTCACGAAAGCGGTTTGGATACGGTCTACGGCAGCTCGGATGATGCTGATATCGCGAACTGTGGTTGTCATATGTGACCTTCCCTTTTTGGCGGCAACGTCATCGACGTTATGGACAGGGTTGATGGGGTTCGCGCAAGTGTTGCCAGGCAAGCCCTTCTTACTGCCGAGGGCTTTTCGCATGCCGGTCGACGTCGGCCACCCCGGCAATGGACTTGAGTCGAAGATGGGAGGAGATATCGAGCGAGCCGCCGACTCCGCTGTCTTTGTATCCCTCGGCTGGGTCGGAGACACCGTGGCTCCGCGCGTTAATCGAGATGCGCCCGGTGTGCATATTGCGCGCCACTGCCGTCGCACGCTCGACGTCACGACTGAACACCGCACCGCCAAGCCCATATGACGAATCATTGGCCATTCGTGTCGCGTCCTCATCTCCGTCATGAGGAACCACGACCAGCACGGGCCCGAATATCTCTTCGCGGAACACGCGCATCGTACGGTCGACGTCGACGATCACCGTGGGCTCGACGTAGAAGCCGGTCGCAATGGACGGACGGCCACCTCCGAGGGTCACCCGAGCTCCTTCGGCACGAGCCGAGTCGATGTAGTCCTCGACACGTGCACGCTGCGCCGCGCTGACAAGCGGACCGAAGACTGTCCCTGGATCCAGCGGGTCACCCACCTGAGCACTGGCCAAGCATGATGTGACGACCTCGAGTACATCGCTGAAGCGTGCGCGAGGCGCGATGACACGCGTGCACGAGTAGCAGACCTGCCCCGTATTCGGCAGGCAGGTGGTGACCAAGTTGTCGGAGAAGAGCTCGAGGTCCGCATCGTCGAGCAACACCGCCGCCGACTTCCCACCCAGCTCCGCTACGACCGGCTTCAACAAATGCCCTGCACGCGAGGCGATTACGCGACCGGCATCCGTGGAACCCGTGAAGGACACCATGTCTATGTTCGGATCGTCAACAACCGCGGACCCTGTCGTGCGGCCACCGGTGACGACGTTGATCACACCGGGGGGGAATCCGACTGCCGCAGCGAGCTCCCCGATGAGCAATGAGTCCAAAGGTGTTTCCTGCGCAGGTTTCACGACGACCGTGCACCCTGCGGCGAGAGCCGGAGCCAGCTTGTGGGCTAATAGTGACTGGGGCGCATTCCACGGGATGATGATCCCGACGACGCCCACCGGTTCACGTCTGACGATGTTATTGCCGTCGGCACTGGCAACTTCGGGCTCGAACGATTCGGCTTCCTCGGCATAGTGACGGTAGAGAGCTATGGGACGAGTGCCATTGGTACGACGTGACCTCGAGATGACGGCTCCATTCTGGGCCGTCACGAGGTGCGCGATCTCCTCGCGTCGTTCATCGAAACGGTCGGCCAGCGCGGCGATCAGGGCTGCACGATCTTTGGATGGCGCTTCGGCCCACCCCCGCAGCGCGGCGTGCGCCGCCACCGCCGCTGACGCTACATCGGCGGGGCTCCCGTCTGGGACGCTCCCGACCCAGTCCTCGGTGGCCGGATCGGTGAGGTCGATGAAGGCATCGGAATTGGACGTCCGCCAGACACCATCGACATAGATATGGCTGTGGCGACTGCCAATCACGCCGATTCTCCGGAAAGTACTGGATTCTTGACCGCAGCGGGCGTGAAAGTCGCAGGGACACTACGGAATCCACGCAACACGTTGTTGAGCTTGCGGATGGGCTCGCCAATCGTGATCGTCTCGACGCGCTCGATCATCGATTCTAATACCGCTTGGAGCTCGATCCGGGCCAACACCTGACCCGCGCAGGCATGAAGACCGGTTCCAAACGTCAGATGACCCGCGGCGTTTCGGTGAATGTCGAATTTGTCTGGCTCCGGATATTGGCGCTCATCGCGATTGCCGCTTCCATAGATGACAGCAACCCGCTCACCCGCGGCGATCTCAATTCCGCTTACCTCGGCGTCCACCGCTGCGACACGGGAGAAGAGCTGCGCAGGTGCTTCGATCCTCAACACCTCATTCACGACGGCGTTGACCCGGTGGGGTAACCCGCGGAGTTCGTGCCACTGCTCAGGATGCGTCCCGAGCAGCCACACCATCGCCGCAAGCGCATTGACGGTCGTGTCCATCCCCGCCGTAAGGTACGCCGAAAGTAGGTGCAGGCAGTACTCCTCGGGGATGATCCCAGCGTCGGCCGCTTCGTATACCGCGGCACCCATGCTGCCCGGCGCCAGTTGGTCCCTCGTTGCGACGGTGCGGATGTACTCGAACTGCTCTGCGATGTCGGCCAGGCCTGCGGAGGTGCGATCACTTGGCGGCCCAAAGGCGTTGAACGCACCGCTGGCCCAGCGCAGCAACTCCGAGCGAGCATCAACGGGGAGGCCGATCAGCTCTCCGACGACCTCTACGGGAAAGACCTGACTGAAGTCGGTCACCGCATCGAAGGAGCCTCTTCTGGTCATCTCGTCGACAAGCGATTGAGCTCTGGGCCGAATGATCTGCTCCACATTGCGAATTGAGCGAGGCCCCAAACGATCCTGGAGAACACCGCGCAGCATCTCGTGGCGTGGCGGGTCGGACGCGATGACGCTATGTCTACGGACCTCGTTGAACTGATTGTTGAAGCCGACACCTTTGCCGGATATGAATCGCGTGTGGTCAATGAGGACTGCCCGCACGTCGGCATACCGCGCCACCGCGAGCACGCCATTAGCGGTCAGGCGGACGACCGGCCCCAGCTCACGCATGCGGGCGTACGTGGGAAACGGATCACGCAACACCTCGTCGGAGAAGATATCGACGTCGAACTCTGGGATCGTGCTCACCGACTCTCGGCTCCTTCTGTTGTATTGGGTTGCCCCCCGCTTGCCGTGCGAGACCTATCCATGTCGCCCGTCCCCTCATCAGAAGCGGACGTCGGCTACGGCGGATCCGGTGCCGGCGAGATCTTTACTGGCCAAATGCCGGTCCAGCCGGGGATACACCCTGCGCGCGTTACCCTCCACCACTGCGTGGTGTTCTCTCTCACTCAAATCGAGTTCGTTGATGTAGACCAGCGTGTCGTCCCATGCGACACCGGTGTCCGGGTCAACTCCGCGAACCGCGCCGAGCATTTCGGACGCGAAGAGCAGGTTCGCCGGACCGATCACCCGGTGCAGCAGATCGATTCCAGCCTGGTGATAGACGCAAGTGTCGAAGTACACATTTTCGAGGAGTTCGCTTGGGTCTGGTCTGCCCAGCCGAGCCGCCAAGCCGCGGTAACGGCCCCAGTGGTACGGGACGGCGCCACCTCCGTGCGGGATCACAAAGGTCAGCTTCGGAAATCGCTGGAACAAGTCAGACTGCACGAACTGCATGAAAACGCTCGTGTCAGCGTTGAGGTAGTGCGCGCCGAGCGTGTGGAAGTTTGGATTACACGAGGTCGAAACATGCACCATTGCAGGCACTTCCAACTCAATCATGGCCTCGTACAGCGGGTACCAGTATTCGTCCGTCATCGGGGACGTCGTCCAGTACCCGGCCGTCGGGTCCGGGTTGACGTTGCACCCGACGAAGCCGAGTTCATCCACGCAACGTCGTAGCTCGTCGACCACCGCACGCAGGTCTCCACAAGGCGTCTGCGGCAACTGAGCCACTGGCGCGAAAGCGTCGGGATAAAGTTGCGCCATACGGTGGACCAGGTCGTTGGACGCACGGGCCCAAGCGGTGGCGGTGGCCTGGTCCGCTATATGGTGCTCCATCCCGGAAGCTTTCGGCGAGAACAGCATCAGATCACCACCTCGCTCGCGAAGCACGCGCAGCTGATTGTTCTCGACGCTCTCTCGGAGCTCGTCGTCACCGATCCTCGGCGCTGCCGGCGCGGGCACGCTGGGATCTTCCAACGCCGCGAGCTGTTGGTCACGAAACGCCTGATGCGCCGGCGGTGACGTGGTGTAGTGACCGTGGATGTCAATGATCACCGCACGGCGTCCTCATAGTCGACATAGCGCAACCCCGCGCAGGCAAGGTCGGCACGCATGTTGTTGACGTCCAGGCTAAGTTCACCGTGCATGTAACGCTTTCGGTTCTCAGCTTCCCTGGTCTCGCGCAGCCTGGCGGCCGCTGCGACCGCAGCGGCCTCTGTGCGGGGGACGACGACGACACCGTCGTCGTCGCCGACCACGACGTCACCCGGTTCGACCCATGCGCCGGCGCACGTGATCCCAATATTGACCGAACCAAGGCGTTTTTTAACCGTCCCCTGTGCTGAGACACATTTTGACCAGACCGGGAACTTCATGGCGGCGAGTTCAGCGACGTCCCGGCATCCGGCGTCGATCATCAGACCACCGACACCCCGGGCCGCGAGTGCCGTGGCCAGCAGTTCACCGAAATACCCATACTCCGAGGGCTCTTCGGGAGCGATCACCAAGACATCGCCTGCCTGACACTGCTCCACCGCCACATGGACCATCCAGTTGTCATCTGACGGGACACTGACAGTCACCGCCGATCCGCAGACCCGTGCACCGGTGTAGATCGGCCTCATGTACGCAGCGAGCAGCCCGGTGCGGCCCTGTGCTTCATGAATGGTCGCAACTCCGAACTGGGCGAGTTCATCCCGCACCGCGGGATGGGCGCGAGGCGGATTGCGGATGACGACAGACACCGTCAAGACTCCCTTCCCAGCCAAGGCATCAGCGAAATGTGGATCACGTCGGCGTCCTCTGTGTCACCAGCCAGCGCTCGGATAGCCCTGTCGACCTGATCGAGCGGGAATTTGTGCGTCGACAGCCGCTCCAGCGGAAACCTGTGCGACGCAAGCTGTTTGAGTGCAAGTTCACACGCGCGGTAACTATGGCCGCGTGCGCTTCTGATCGTGATGGCCTTCTCCGTGAGCTTTTTCACCGGGAAATCAGGGAACGCGGCAAGTTCCCCCTGGATGAGCATTGTGCCCTCACGGCGTTTCAAGGCGTCGATACCGAGCAACACCGGTTCCACACCAGCCCGCGAGGTGCAGTCGAGCACGAAGTCGACGCCGCGCCCGTTGGTCAGATCCATGATCCGGTCGTAGGGAGCTTCTGCGTCGATGTCGATGACCTCGTCTGCACCGAGCTCCAACGCGAGGTCCAGGCGAGCTTTGTCCCGAGAAGCGCCCGTAACGATGATTTGGGACGCGCCGGCTTGCTTGCAAGCCACGACTTGCGACAGTCCCTGCTGGCCCGGCCCTTGAATCAGAACAGTGTCGGCGTAACCGACACCCGCGGCGATCAGTGCCCACTCGATGCCGTTCGACAAGGGAGTAACGAGACCGGCCAGTTCAGCATCGACACTTTCGGGCACCTTGTGTACCACGGCATTCCACGGCAAGTACATGTATTCGGAGAAGCCACCCCACAGCGTTCCGGCGTTGTTGGCTGAGGTGTAACCGTATCTGCGCGCATCGGCGTTCGTTCGCCAGTCCGTTGCCTCGCAGTGGCGGTACTCGCCGATTCGGCACCATTCGCACTGATAGCAACCAACGTAATGCTCGACGAAGATTCGGTCGCCTTCGCCCACACCGTGCAACCGCGTGAACTTCTTTCCCACCGCGGCGATGATGCCGACGTTCTCGTGGCCCATAATCACCGGCTCGTCGAACGGCGGTTTGGAATACATCTTGACATCCGTGCCGCATATCCCCGCGACCTCGACCTTCAGCAGCGCGGAATCATCGGACAGTTCCGGCCGGGGCAACTCCCGCAACTCTGTGGTGTTCGGCGCCGTACGTACAGCAGCCAGAACGCGCTCGACCAACTCATCCTCGCAATCACCTTATGGCACGATGGTCATGCCAATTTACCATCTGCAGCGTCGGCCGCCCTTGCCGGTAACTGCCCGTTTTCCAAGGCGTTGCCACGCCGCCTGTCCTTCGACCCTCGGGAATGATCGTTTCGGCAACACACTCCGCGACACGATCCGGATACGGTGCCTCAGCATCAGCGCGATGTGCTCAAACCCGGCGCCTAAGACTGCCGCGCGCGCCGCAGGGCGGTCCGCAAATCGCCTGTTCTGCCGCGGTGATGCTTCCGAATAATGGCATGACTTGCTACTGCCCACAGCGACCGTGACACAATGGTCATGCCAATTTACCAATTTGCTATCCAAGCCGCCAGTGCCCGGAGACTGATGCCCGAAAACCGCCGCGTGCTGACCACGCTGACGCGCTCTCAAGGAGCCAACCAAGCCGTCAAGGACGGCTCGGTAGCTCCTGCAGGATTTCAGCTGAAGTTCGAGGAAATACCCGTGTTGGTCAAGGGGTTCCGCCGAATGGTTCGGCACCTGGAGTTCGACGTCAGCGAGATGGCGCTCACGACCTACCTGACCGCACGTGAACACGGTGTCGCCTTCACCGCCTTACCAGTCTTTCTCGTGCGGGGGTTTCACCACGGGGCCATCCTGTACAACCGGGACTCGACGATCCGACACCCGAAAGACCTCGAAGGCCGGCGGGTCGGCGTCAACCGCGGGTATACCGTCACCACCGGTGTGTGGGCGCGCGGCATTCTCGCCTCGGAATACGACGTCGACCTCGACCGAGTGACTTGGCTGCTTTCCGGCGACGAACACGTGGAGTCGTACGTCCCTCCGTCCAACGTGGTCTCCGCCGGCCCCAGCGCAGACATGGCCGATATGTTGATCGCAGGCGAAATCGATGCGGTCATCGGCGTCGACGTCGACCATCCTGATATCGCGCCGTTGATCGCCGACCCCCACGGTGCCGCAATCACCGCCCTGCGTGATCGTTCGTTTTACCCCATCAATCACCTCATAGTCCTCAAGGACGAGGTGCTGCAGCGCTACCCGGACGCTGCGGCTGCAGTGTACGCAGCATTCAGTAAAGCTAAGGAGCGCTATGTCGCTCGGCTCGCCGACGGACAGGTGACCAGCCCAACCGATCGGATGTACGCCGAGGTGATGAAGACGACGGGCGCAGACCCGCTGCCCTATGGTGTCGAGCTCAACCGGCCAATGCTCGAGCAATTGTTGGACTTCGCACTGGCGCAACACATTTTGAGCCGACCGATCAAGATCGATGACGTATTCGTCTAGCTTCCGCGGGTGCGGGACGGATCAGTTCGCGAAGCGAAACCGAGACATCGCGGGCATCCTGGGCCCGGATTGTGGATCCTTGGGTGAGCACCTTTTGTACTGCCATGTAGTCACCTGGCGCGTTGACGGAGTCAACCGCCATCAAAGCGTCGTCGTGGTAATAGAGCACGGAGAATGACTCACGTTCGGGAGCGCCGCGAACCAAGTAATAGTCGTGTCCCCTCGACAGGCCGGCGATACGAAGCTTGAGATCGAACTGTTCGGACCAGAACCGCGGCACCGGCAGGTCTGACTCCACCCTGCCCGTCAATGTCGCGGCAGCCGCTTTGGCCTGAATTATGGCGTTTTGAACCGACTCCAAGCGCACTTTGCCGCTGCCGGTACGCCAATCGGGTTGAACAGTGCAATCGCCCGCCGCTACGACGTTCGGATTGCTGGTACGTGCGAAGCGGTCGACGACAATGCCACCGTCACAAACAAGATCCAGTTGGTCCGCCAGTTCGGTCCGTGGCACGACTCCGATACCGATAATTACAAGATCTGCGGGAAGGCTGCTGCCGTCTGATAATTCCACCGACTGCACGCGCGCATCCTGCCCGGTCAACGACATTACTTCCGCGTTCAGACGTATGGTGACGCCGCGGCGCGCGTGCGCATCGAGGTAGAAGTCGGAGACCACGGGTGCCACGGCTCGCCCCATCAACCGATCGGCGGCCTCAACAACGGTCACCGTTTTACCTTGGGCACGCGCAACCGCCGCGGCTTCGAGTCCGATGAACCCGCCGCCGACCACGACGACGGATTCTGCTTCGCCCTGGAGCTGTCGCAGCTTCGCGGCGTCATTCGCTGTCCGGAGATAGATCACCCCATCGAGATCGGCGCCCGGCACGGCCAGTCGTCGCGGACTGGCGCCAACAGTCAACGCCAACTTGTCGAACCACAGCGTTTCTCCTGACGCCGTAAGGGCGACTCCTGACGGCCCCTCGCCCTCGAGTTCAAGCCAATTGACAAGCTCACCCGTGAGTACCGAAATGTCCTGGTCGGCCAGATACTTCGGGGCACGGAGTAGTAGCTGTTCGAAGCCGATGCCGCCTTGCAAGTAGGACTTCGACAATGGGGGCCGTTGGTACGGCGCGTGCGGCTCCTCGCCCACTAGTGTTATTGGTCCGCCTTCTCCTGCTTCACGAAGCGAAAGGGCCAGTTGCATTCCTGCTTGACTGGCACCGACGATCAACGTCCCTGCGCTCACCCTCACTGCTCCTCAGGGATGTGAACGATCAGGCCGTCGAGCGACTCGATCATCGTGATCTGACAAGACAATCGGCTGGACTCACGCCGCTCGGCGGCAGCACCGAGTTCGAGCACGTCCTCTTCCATTTCCTCAGGCCCACCAACGTACACAGCGAACTCTTCGTCGACATAGATGTGGCAGGTGGCACAGCTGCAGTTTCCGCCACACTCGCCGACGATGCCGGGGACGCCGCTGCGTACTGCGGCGGCCATGACCGACTCGCCGGGATGCGCGTCCACCACGCGCTGCACACCGTCCAAAGCGATGAAGACAACCTTCGGCATCTAATGCTCCAGTCAAAAGATTAAGGACTGACCATAATACCTTGCGGTTGGCACCTACGGGGTACGGGACGGAAAAGGATGCCCATCGACGCGAACGGCTGTGAATCGCACGCAATCGTGGCGAGCTGCCACAGGGATTTCCGCCGCTGCTCGCGGCGGATCGACTGATGACACGGGTTCTGCCCTATTAGAATTCCGCTATAGCAGTGGAATGGCGGACCAGCCAGTCACATTAGTTGTGGCACATGGGAATCGACTGCGAATGATTCGTACGATCGTGGAACAGATGATGCCCGCGCAGGTACGTGCCCTGGACATACCGACCGGAGCGGCGCTGCGTCATGACACAGGCGATAAGCTAGTGCCACTGTTACGAGGAGGCGTCTACCTCTAAGCCCCCCGCCACGCCGGCGCTCAAGTGGCGGATGGCCGCCATACTGCCGGGGCGATCTTGGCCTTATCATTGGTCCATGCCTGCATCCGAGAGTCCCGCGACGACGCCACCGCCGGCTGATTCGATGTTCAGCCCGGTCAGTCCGGGCCGGGCCTCGGCGATGATTGTCGACCAGATACGTGTGTTGATTCGGGAAGGTCAGCTGCGGCCGGGCGACCGCCTGCCTGCCGAACGTGAACTTGGTGACAAGCTCGGGGTGAGCCGGGTTACGGTGCGCGAAGCACTGCGCGGCCTCGAGGCGAACGGCATGGTGCGCATCAAGGTCGGCGCCCACGGCGGCGCGTTTGTGACGGCGCCAACGAGCCAGCGTATTGGTGAAGGCATCGAGGATCTGCTCAGCTTGTCGGGCCTGACCGACAAAGATGTGACCGAAGCGCGGCAGGTTTTCGAGATCGGAATCATCCCGCTCGTGTGCGAGCGTGCGACTGAACAGGACATCGACGAACTGACAGAGATCTGCAACCGGGGCGACGCGGCTTTGAAAGAAGGTTTCTATCCGATGGAACTGTCAGCGGAGTTCCATACACGCGTCGCCCAGGCCAGCCATAACAAGGCAATCGCGATGCTGGCTGACTCTTTCCACGGACCCACTCTGCTCTCGATGCGCCACGTCCAGCAGTCACACCCGGAGATGGGTATCCGAGGCATTCGGGAGCACCGCCAGTTTGTGGCGGCGATCAAGAAGCGCGATGTTGACAAAGCGACTTCCGTGATGCGTACCCATATCGGCCGAACGGCAAAGCACGTCTCAAAGGGCAACTGAGCCCAGAAAACTCATGACCCGCGCCGGCGCAGTTTCGGCGGTCTGGGCTGCGACCGGAACGTCCCAATACTCGTTGATGGGAAGGCACTCCTGTAGATAACGCGCCGCCGAGGGCGCATGCGATGCATCTTCACCCGGCACGATGAGCGCGGGCACGTCCGATACCAGTAGGTCATCGGGTTCAGGGCCAGGCACGGTGTCACGGTCGAACAACAGAGCCGCCATCGCCGCGACAGTGATCTGGTATTGAAGGCTGCCGAGATCACGGTACTGCGCGGCGAAATCAGGGTCGGAGCGCAACACGCTGACCCACGGACCCAGTCTGGCGTCTGAGGTGAAGTTGCCGTCGGTCGTCGCCGCAAGGTCGGCAACACCGGCCAGCCCCTGCTCCGCGGCGTAGGCAAGGTGGGCGCGGAACCGTTCGAGCTGCTTTCGCCGGTACTGTACGCCGCCGGCCGGCGAATACAGCACCATCCCTCCAACGCGCTCGCGATGAGCGCTCGCGATGCACGCCGCGATCGAACAACCAACGCAGGCACCCATGATATGCACTCGGCCCAGCCCGAGATGGTCCAACAGGCCGACACCCTGTCTCACGTAATGAGCCCATGAGACACGCTCGACGCGCCCCCCAGACTCACCGGCCTCACGCTTGTCGAACGTGATGCATTGGAACCGCTCCTGCAACTGTGACAGCATCCGCGTTCGACGATAGAGGCCGTGCGTCTCCCACGCGTCCATCGAGGCGGCGAAGCCGCCAGGCGAGAACATCAGCAGCGGCGGCCCCGAACCCGCTACCGCATAACGGGTTTCAATGCCATCGATCTTCGCCGAAGCCACGCTCAACGTCAAAGACCTCCCTTGATCTGGCGAGCAGCCCGCACGTCATCTGCATACGCCGTGATGGCGTCCAGCGCGATCTGGGCGACGTTGGCATAGGTATCTGGTGGGCTGTCGAGACCATCGACGCTGTAACCGATGGCGGCCGTGGCCATCCGGATCCGGCCGTCCAGCCACGGGCCGCCACCGAATCCACCGAGCACCGGGATGGACACCGCCTCGGCCACTGCCGCTCCAACGACGGGTCCCGAATTCGTGAAGTTCAGCAGCACCGCGCCCGCATCAGCGAGACGACGAGCCTCACAAACCATCTCGTCGAGAAATTCGTCTGAAACCGCATCCTTGGCGCTCGGTGTGGCGCTATACCTCGCACCGTATTTGAGAGAAGTCTGCGGTGTGATCCCGAACTGAGCAAACACGGGAATCCCTGCACGCGCCACCGCCGTCACGGCATCTAGATGATCGCATGCCCCGTCTAGCTTCACCATGTCGACGCCGGCTTCCTTGGCGAGACGAATTGCCGCCCGCACAGCACTCTTTCGCCCGTCCTGCAGCGGACCGAACGGGAAATCACAGGACAGCAAGGCGCGCCGGACACCGCGGCGCACTGCCTGACACACCACGACCATCTGATCCATGGTGATTTCAAGCGGACTCGGCTGACCCCACAGGTTGATTCCCACAGTGTCACCAACCGACACCAAGTCGACGCCGGCACGATCGACTATCCGAGCCATCTGGTAGTCCCACGCCACCACACCGACGATCTTCTGCCCTCGCAGTTTCATGTCCTGCAGGTCAGTGAGTTTAACGTTCGTGCCCACGACGGATCCTTTCAGGCTCGCAGCGCTGAGGGCAGATCGGAAACGTCTTCTTCGTGAGCGCTGACGACGAGTACGCGCGTGTGAGGCCGCAACACAGCCACGGTCTCACTCGCCGCTGCGCCTTCCCCAACGACGACGCCAGCGGTCATGATCGCGCGAACCGTGCTCGCCGCACTGATGATGTTGCTGCAGCGGCATCCCCACCGGTGGTGGAGACCATGACGACCACATCGGCGTCGGCAAGTTCCTCCGCAAGAGTGGTGACGGCGCCGTCGGTGTCGAGCAGCGAAACCCAACGCCGCTCCCCCGCATGCCCTCTCGGTTCGGCTACCGACAGGAAGCGTGCATGTGCCCGCGACTGAGGTGAAACCCGCTCGATGATCGCTCGTGCACCACCGTCGAGCGCAATGACGCGCACGCCCTTCCGCCCGGCGATCGGACGGTTGATCCGATATCTCATCTCGGCAGCAGATGTCGGCCGCGCACAACTACGACCGAGAATTGGCTGGAGCGGACTGGTCATACCGATGTCTGCCGCACGCCTTCGCGCACCCTGAGATCTTCTCGGCACGACTCGCTGAACGATGCGTCACGCGGGAGGACGACGGCGGCAGACCGAACACGATGATGCTCTGGGTCGACACCTGGTGGAGTCATACCCTTGTCGCGCAACGCTTCAGCCGCCCGCTTCAACTTCTGCCGCGCTTTGATGATGCCACTGTCGGCAGACACCAACCGCTCCTTGGTCCGATCGACGATCGGCCCCATACTCTCCTGCAGCGACGAGTCTTGGATCGCGATACCCCGCACGCCCGAGTACGTGTCTCCACGCTTCTGCGCCGCACGATCCATCAGATAGTCGTTGTCCTTATTCGCCTGCGGTCGGTACGTGCCAGGGATGTTGGCACTGTGCACCCCGTGCCCGACCTTCATCGCCTGAACTTCCTGCGAAGTCAACGGTCTCACGGGGTGATAGTCAAACGAGTACGCCCAACAGTTCTCATCGTCGATGGGAATCCAAAAGTGGCCGTGGACAGGATGATCCCCTCGTGGCGGCACCATCGTGAAGCACGGCATCACCCACGGCGTGATGCGCCAGTAGTAGTTGTCGGCGTCAGCGGTGCGGCGGGCACCAACGAACAAACCACCCTCGGACTCCGCGACCTCGAAGAACGGCTTGAGGTCCGCCATGTTGTACTCGTTAGCCTTGCTGCCTTTGAACAGCGGGTCCGACTTCAGGCCCCCGGAATGCAGGAACGACACATGACTGGAATCGATGCCACCCTCGAAGGCTTGCAGCCAATTGCACTCCTGCCATCGTTTGGACGTGAAGGTCTGATCGGCCGGCACGAGAGCAAATTCGAATTCCGGTAACGGCGGCTGCTTCGCGGGGTCGCCCATGTAGGTCCACAGCACGTCCCCGATCTTGACCAGCGGGTAGGACGTCAGTTTGACGTGCGCACAAAAGGTGGACCCCACAGGTTCGGACGGCACCTCGACGGCTTGTCCCGTGACGTCGTACTTCCAGCCATGGTAGGGACATCGAAGACCGCCCTCTTCGTTGCGGCCAAACCACAGTGAGGCGCCACGGTGCGCGCAGAACTCGTCGATCAGGCCGAAGTTGCCGTGACTGTCACGAAAAGCGATCATTCGCTCGTTCAGCAGCTTCACGCGTACCGGTGGGCAATCATCCTCCGGCAGCTCCTCGGCGAGCAAGGCTGGAATCCAGTACTGGCGGAACAACTCACCCATCGGCGTCCCCGGCCCGGTCCTCGTCAAAAGCTCGTTGATCTCTGCGCGTAGCACCGTTACCTCAGCTAGTTCTCTCCCACCATCCGGCGGTGACGCCCCGATCACACTGTCCTAATTGTAATACCATTAGGCATTCGGGAGCAACCAGACGCCAAGCTCGGCTCGAAATCATGGACGTTGGTCGAGCCTCACGCCGATGGTGCGCGGGTCGTCCCGCGACGGGCCGCCAAAGACGCCCGGACCTGAATTTGCCGTCGGCGGTGTGGGTGAGCGCAGACTTGCGCCGTGGAGGGATCATCGCCGGCGACTCACTTAGTCAAGAGCTCACGGTACGGCGGAGCTTAAACAAATACCCCCCCGCCATCGACGATCAGGACTTGACCGGTGATGAACCCGCTGCCGCCGCTGCACAGAAATCGCACCACGGACGCGACATCCCCGGGTGAAAGCGTCCGCTTGATCGACCGACGGTTGACCGCCTGCGCGACGTAGATGGGATCGTTGAGTTCGTTTGTGGCCTCGTCGTCCACGAGCCCTGGGGCGACTGCGTTGACGGTGATTCCGCGCGCGCCCAGCTCTCGGGCTGCAGCGCGGGTGAGGCCCTCGACCGCAGCCTTGGAGGCGACGTAGTGCGGAAAACCGAGTGTTCCCGTCCGCGCAGTCGTCGAGGACACGTTCACAATGCGACCGCCCCGCACTGGCACCGCCGGCAAAATGGCTTTCATCGCTTGCCACGTACCCCGCACATTGATGCGTAGAACGTCGTCCCATTCTTGGATGGTCAACTCTTCCAAGGTCTTCTTGGCCCCAAGCGCCCTATACATCGCAGCGCAATTGACCAAGCCGTCTATCTGGCCGAAGCGCTCCACGGTGTCTTTGACGAGTCCAGCCAGGCCGTCTTCGTCGGTGACGTCGAGACGGTGATAGATCACCGTCGGCCGCCAGGGCGGTGGCGCGAGGTCGGCAACCACCACGTTGGCGCCAGCGTCCACGAGATCTGCAACCACTTCATCGCCTATGCCACTAGCGCCGCCGGTTACCACGATGACGGTGCCGGCCACGTCGAACGGGTCCCGGTCAGCCACGGCAGCGGATCAAAGGCGAACGACGGGAGGGGTCGGCATCAGTGAGGTGCGCCGAGCTAGATGCGTGGCGTCCGTTACCGAGGACAACCGCATCTGCGAACAGGGCCCTGTCTTCATTGCCACTCATGCCCTGCCGCGCGCAGGTCGCATATTTCATCAGCTTCTCTGTCTGCGCGGTGTTTTCGAGACGTGCTAGTGGTCGGCCGCGGACATCTGCTCGAGTGCGAAGCGCTGCGACCGGATAGCTGCGCGCGGACTCATCGACATGCTCACGCTCGGAGCTCTCGATCTCATCGCGTAGCAACATGACGATGCCATCATCGTCCAAATCAAACACATCCGGCGCAGCGACAAAGTATCCCTCGCGCCGTTCCTGGTCTGCATGGATCTTGATCACGGGAATCCTGGTTCAAATATCTGACGGGCTGTTTCTGCTAAACAGAGCTTTGTTCTGTAAAATAGCAGTGGATATTACCTGGGTCAATCGACAACGACTGGTCAAACCACGAGCATTCGAGGAGCCATTAAGTCCTTGTGCGGCAATTTGTTCGGCTATATTCGCGCCCTTGCGCCTCTTGGAACAGCTGGGTGGGCGCGAGCGTTTCACTTGTGTTGCGGAGGCGGGACGTTGGAGGCGAGTCAATGGCGTCGGTGACAGCGTACGAGACCAAGGCCGGCCGAAGGTGGCGCGTGCGTTACCGGACACCGGACCGACGGCAGACCGATAAGCGCGGGTTTGCGACTAAGCGAGACGCCCGGGCATTCGCCGCAACTATCGAAGTACGAAAAGCGATGGGCACGTTCGTATCCCCGGCAGCCGGACGTGTGACTGTGGACGAACTTGCGGCAGCGTGGCTGGAAAAAAAGAAGCACTCCGCGGCCTCGTCTCACTACCGCACGCTGGAGTCATCCTGGCGGACCCATGTTCACCCGGTCTGGGCGACGCGGTCCATCGTCGAGATCACCACGATCGAGGTCGAGGGCTGGGTCACCGCGATGGCACGTCGATGACATGGGACGACCACAGTGCGTCGCGCGCACGCCGTGCTGTCAGGAATTTTGAGCGATGCGGTGAAGTCCCACCGGCTGGCCGTCAATCCAGCTCGCGGTGTGGAGAACCTGCCGCGCCGGGTCGCGCGCCGACACCGCTACCTGACTGCGTCTGAGGTTCACGCCTTGGCTGTCGAGGCGGGAGAGCACCGAGTGTTGGTGCTGCTGTTGGCGTTTTGTGGTCTGCGATGGGGGGAGGCCATTGCACTACGGGTCGGCGACGTGGAATTCCTTCGGCACCGAATCCTGGTCTCGACCAATGCGGTGCAACTAGGAGGGGGCCATCAGATTGGGCCCACAAAGGAACGCCGTTCGCGAACGGTGCCAATTCCGCAATTCGTTCTCGACGAGCTCTCACGCCTTTGCGTGGGCAAGGCACGCGACGCCCTGATCTTCCCGGGCCCTAATTGCGGCTACCTCCCCCGTCCGCGCTCCTCTACTGGGTGGTTCGCCGCGGCGTTGCGACGAGCCGGGTTGCCGTCGATCACTCCGCACGATTTGCGACACACCTGTGCTTCGTTGGCGGTATCGGCCGGAGCCAACGTGCTCGCGCTACAGCGCATGCTTGGGCACCGCAGCGCAAAAGTGACACTCGATGTATATGCCGACTTGTTCGATTCCGATCTCGACGATGTGGCGTCGAACTTGGACGACGCATACGCGCAGAAAAATGTGGGCACGACGTGGGCAGGAAGCGCGGGAATCAGTACGAGCTTTCACGCAAAAAGCCGGTTGATCAGCGAAGACGCCGACGACATACCGCCCTCGGTGGAGGTAGGGTAACCCTCCGACCGATAAAGCACCTGCACATATGTGCTGCCGTCCTTGCGTGTGCCGGGCCTTAGAGACGCGATGCCGCCGGCGTAACCGCAACATGTTGATGAGATGTTGATGGGGAACAGAAAACAGGCCAGGGATTTTGTCCCTGACCTGCTGTTACTTCGGTGGAGCTGCCGGGAATCGAACCCGGGTCCTACGGCATTCCCTCGAGGCTTCTCCGTGCGCAGTTCGCTATGCCTCTACTCGGATCTCCTGATCACGCGAACAAGTCAGGATGACGATCCCAGTCGCTGTTTGATGTCCCCACGGATTCCGCGACCGAACCCGTGGGTGGGTCCCTCTAGCTGATGCCAGGGTCCGGGCCGAGGGCGCTCCCGGTCTGACAGACTCACAGTCGCTTAAGCAGCGAGTGCGAAGTCGCGCTGATTGGAATCGGCGCTTAATTGGTTGCAACGACGCTTACGGTGGTCTCTTGCCTGCACCGGCACGCTTCCCTTGATTCGATGCGCGAAGTCGAAACCGTTCAGCCCCTCGCACCCCTGCCGACTTTCAGCAGGACATTTCATTCTACCTTTGAGCACAACACCCGCCAGCGAATAAATAGTCCCAGCTAGATCACGTAGTTCAAGTGCTCGACGACGCGCCGGCCTACGGCCTCGTCACCGCCGTACTCGATCGCATCCGCGTGCTCGGCCAGCGGCACCCGCCCGCCGGCCAGGCGGGTGAACAGCAGGCCGTCGAGCTGGATCGTCGTCGTCGGATCGTCGTCACCGAAGTCGTCGACCACCTTGGCCCTGCCGTCGACCGCCACATTGATCGTGCGGCCCAGCGGTCCCGTCAGCTCCAACGAGACCCGCGACCCGTCGGGGGCGCCGGCCAGCTTGCCGACCACGAAGCCCATGCTGGTCGCCATCTCATCCAGCGCGAGGTCGCCCGCGGGCCCGACAAGCTCCCCCGTACTCGCAGGCGCGCCGATGGCGTCGCGGATGTCGTGTTCGTGCATCCAGCAGTCGAACGTGCGCACCCGCATGAACCGCCCGTAACTGTCCGGCCCGGCCGGGGTGAAACCGACCTCGTTCCACTGGGTATTCGACAGATCCGACAACGCCTGACGCCGCTGCGCCGTCGTCGAACGGAACGTCTCGAGCAATTCCGCCCCACTGAGGTCGCGCAGCGAGCACACCCAACGCTCGTTCATTACGCCGATGTCGTTGCGCACATGATCGAGCGTCGAGACGTCGATGTCGACCACCGGGGTGTCGGCGCCCTGCAGCATCGACTCGACACCGATGACGTGGGCGATCACGTCGTGCACATTCCAACCGGGTAGCGGCGTCACCGTCTGCCACTGGCTGTCGTCGAGGTCGGCGACCAGCGCGTCGAGGTCCCTCCACACCTCGAAGAGGCCGGCGAGGACGGCCGGCTTGTCGAGCACGGTCACGGGGCGCGAGGGGCTGCTCACGGAGCCGACGCTAGCCCTCGTGGCCCACGAGCGTCCGCGAAATGCTCGGCGCCGTCAGACGGCGGTGCCATCGGCCACCCACGGCACCTTGTCCGCGGTCGAGCCGTCGAGCACGATCGACGCGACCCGGTCCCGGTGCTCCTCGGCGCTACCCAGCAGCACCGCATTGGTGGTGGCGCGCTTGTAGTAGAGGTGCGCCTGATGCTCCCAGGTGAAACCGATGCCGCCGTGCACCTGGATGGTGTCGGTGGCGACGTGACTGAGGGCCGCCGAGCAGACCGCTTGCGCGATGCTCGTCGACAATTCCGCGTCGTCGGATCCGTCGCTCAGCGCCCAGATCGCGTGGTATGCCGTCGATCTGGCGTGCTCGACGTCGACGAGCAAATTCGCGAGGCGGTGCTTCACGCCCTGGAACGACCCGATCGGCCGACCGAACTGCAGGCGCGTTTTCGCGTACTCGACCGACAGGTCGAGCAGATGCTGCGCGGCGCCGACCTGTTCGATCGCCAGCAGCGCCGCACCGACCTGCAGTGCGTGGTCGAGGACTCGCTGAGCCGCGTCGGGCCCGGCGATCAGCGTGGCCGGTGCGTTGGCGAAGGTGACGTTGGCCGCCGAGCGCGTGAGGTCGAGTGTCGCCAGCGGGGTGCGGTCCACTCCGTCTGCCGTGGCGTCGACGGCGTACAGCGCGACCCCGTCGGGTCCGCGCGCGGCCACCAATAGCGCGTCGGCGAAACCGCCGTCGACGACCTGATTGACCGTGCCCGACACCGCGTCGCCCGCTGCGGTCACCGAAACTGCCTCAGGGTCGAAGACGCCCACACGATCCACGACCGCGACCGCGGCGGTACGGCGTCCCTCGACGAGGTCGCCGAGCAGCTCGTCGCGCGCGGCTCCGGACTCCGCCG
Source organism: Mycobacterium gallinarum (assembly GCF_010726765.1). NCBI lineage: Bacteria > Bacillati > Actinomycetota > Actinomycetes > Mycobacteriales > Mycobacteriaceae > Mycobacterium > Mycobacterium gallinarum. The sequence continues at coordinate 6,068,847 of NZ_AP022601.1, read as the reverse complement.
CGACCAATGCCGGGATCGCGAGGTAGACAGTGCCGAAGAACGGGCCGCACGCCAGTCGCGCGCCGAGCTCCTCGATAGCCACCGCCTGATCGACGAGCGTGCCGCCGACTCCCCCGTCGGCTTCGGGAACCGACAGGCCGAGGACCCCAAGCTCGCCGCCGAGCCGCGCCCACACCTTCGGGTCGAACGGCGGGTCGGACTCCATCAGCGTTCGGATCTTGTCCTCGGCGAAGTGGTCGCCGCTGAACTTGCGCACCGCATCGCGCAGCTGATTCTGCTCGTCGGTGAACTTGTACTCGCGTTGGACGTCGGGCTGATCCGCAAGCTTCTCAACCACGCGGAATCTCCTTCCAGGGCATGCCGGCGTCGGCACGCATGTCGCCGGGCAGTCCGAGAATGCGCTCGCCGAGGATGTTGCGCATGACCTCCGACGTGCCGCCCTCGATGGTGTTCGCACGGGCGCGCAGATACTTCTGCTGGATCGGCCCCTGCCAGTCCCGTTCGCCAGTGGGCGTGCCCCCGTGGTAGCCGCGATACAGAAGTCCTTCTGGCCCAAGGAAATCCATGCACCACTCGTAGATGTGCTGGTTCAGCTCGGCGCCGACCAGTTTGCCGATCGACCCCTCCGGACCCGGACCGCCGACCGTGGCGGCGGCGCGCGAGCGCTCCGAGGTGAGCCGCTGCGCCTCCGAGCGCAACCACAGCTGCGTGAGCCGATCCCGCAACACCGGTGTGTGACGCTCGGGGCGCGACGCCCACAGCGCGGTGGCGTCGGAGATGGTGCCCGCGCCGCGCCGGCTGCCGCTGCCGCCCAACGCGGTGCGCTCGTTCATCAGCGTCGTCATCGCGACGTTCCAGCCGTTGCCCACCTCGCCGAGGCGATGCTTGTCCGGGATGCGCGCGTCGGTGAAGTAGACCTCGTTGAACTCGGCCTGCCCCGTGATCTGACGCAGCGGACGCGTCTCAACACCCGCGCCGTGCATGTCGATGACGAAGTAGGTCAACCCCTTGTGCTTGGGCACATCGGGGTTGGTGCGGGCCAGCAGCAGACCCCAGCGGGCGCGATGGGCCAGGCTCGTCCACACCTTCTGGCCGTTGATCACCCATTCCTCGCCGTCGGGCACAGCGGACGTGGCCAGACCCGCCAGGTCAGATCCGGCGCCGGGCTCGGAGAACAGCTGACACCACAGGTCCTCGGTGGTGGCCAGCGGACGCAGCCATTGACGCTTCACCTCCTCGGTCTGCGCGTGCTCGCGGATCGTCGGCGCGGCCATGCCGTAGCCCATCGGGTTGAGCCCGAGCGGCACCGGTCCGCCGGCGCCCTGCAGGATGCGGTCGGCGACGGCCTGCAGACCGCGGGACACCCCGAGCCCGCCGAGGCCTTCGGGAAAGTGAACCCACGACAAGCCGGCGTCGTAGCAGGCGCCCAGATACTCCTGGACCGGAGCCGTTTTGGGATCGTGGTCGGTGACCACACCCCGTGCCAGATCGGCGACCTTTTCGGCATCAGCGTCGTTGCTCATAACCAGTCACGATAGGAACTCGACACCCGTCGAGTTTCACCGGCCCCCGATAGTGCCGCCGGGAGGGTTCTGGGCCGTTGCCAGCCAAACGATCGTTTCGTATTCGTTATTAAGGTTTGTCTCAGTTGTCACACGGGTAACAGGAGTAACAAGGGAGGCGTGGCTCGCCACACTCCATAACAAAGAAAGAGTGGAATGGATTATCCGAATGCACACTGTCCTGTACTGCAGCCCCAATGGCCTCGTATATGAAACCCGCGCCTATACCAAGGCCGATATCGACCAGCTCGTTCAGACTCAGGGTTTGCACTGCTTGAGCAGTGCGGATCGACAGTTCGATTTCTGGTTCTCCGCGTCCCCGCGCAAGTGCCAACGCCAAACCAACACCATCGCCACCGAACTACTGATGGCGACGACGAACTTCTCCGCCAGAACCGTTCCGCTGCTGCGTGGCTGCGTGGTCATCGCCACCCATGACTCAGACGGCGACCTCGACGGGCTCAGCTGGCAACAACTCGACCTGCTGGCCGCGAAGAACCGCGCGATCACCAATCGTCACGCGCGCGTTCTCGCCCGCCGCATCGCGCGGGATGCGCGCAAGCAGCGTCCTGAGGCCGACCGCATCGCGGCCCGCCCCGCTCCCGCCGCACCTGCCCAACTCGCGTCCACTCAATAGCCGCTATGAGCCGGACGACTTCGGACTCGATGCGGACGAGCTACGCGAACGCTTCGCCTTCCTCCCGCAGTTGTGACCTGGCGGTGGGTGCCCGGAATTCACGCCGGACGTCTCTGGTTGCCGTTACCGAGCACAGGGAGGAAGACGATGACTGGAACAGAGGTGTCAGGCCACGACGAGGCTGAGGCTCTCAAGTCGGTGGTCAGGCGCAACACGGAGCAGGTGCAGGGTCAAGGCGATTTCGCTCTGTTCGAGGAGTTGTTCGCCGACGACTTCGTCGATCACACTCCCCAACCCGGTACCACGCCTGACAAAGCGGGTGTATTGGTCCTGTACAAGCGGTTACGCGGCGCATTCCCCGATTTCAGACCCGAGATCCATTGGCAAACAGTCGATGCCGGAATCGTCACCACGTTCAAGACGTACCACGGAACCCATCTCGGTGAGTTTCTCGGCATCGCCGCGACCGGCAGGGTCATTCAATTCGAAACGGTCGATGCGATGCGAGTTCGCGATGGACGAATCACCGACCATTGGGGTGTAGCCAACCTCTACTCCGTCTTGCAGCAACTCGGCCAGCTTCCGAACCCCTGACCCGTCACTGCGGAGGCGGGGCAAATCCCGACTGCGCCACCGAAACGGATGTGCTGCTGCCGATCTCGCCGTCCTCGTCGAAAAGGATGGCGGATCCAGTCGCGATTCCGTCCTGTGTGGAATGACTGTGCGACGCCATACCGATATGCACACCCTCCGGGAGCCGGCTCAGCGTCAGCGTGTAGTCGGCGTTGATGAACTTCAGACCCTCTGAACTCCAATTCACCAGGGACGCCGTCACATCCGCCGCCATGGCTGCACGCGTGAAGGGTGTCAGCGGCGTGTCGTCGAGCAACGGCTGCGTCAACCGCAGCCATGTGTACTTCTGACCGCCGTCGCCCGGCCAGTCTTCGTCCGGATTTTGAATCGACAGTCCCCAGCCATAGGTGCGGACGAACAACGGATTCTCGTGTGGCTGCGCATCCGCTGGAAATGACGGCATTTCGACATGGGGTGACCAGATGGTCCCGCTCGGCTGGTCGCCACGACGCAGGAAAAGACCCGTCGCCTGGCCGACGATCTTGCCCTCCTGGCGAACGACGGCCTCCACCAGACGTAACCGCTTTCCGCCGCGAATCTCGCGGGTGTGCACCTCCACGGGTTCAATGGCGGCCGGTCTCGGCAGGTCGACGGTGAGCCGGGCTGGCAAAAAGTCCGGATCGTCAACGATTTCTCGACCGCCCAGCCCAACAGTCCGCCGACCACGTGTCCGCTGATCAGTGCGCCCCAGCCACCCCTGGCGAAGGCACGAGGGTGGAAGGTGTCGTCACGACGCTCGAAATACGCGGTGCCCGGCGTGCTCGTCGACTCGGCCAACGGGCTGCTCCTACAATTCGGCAATCTAACTAAATCGCCACCAGTATCACCTAGAGCAGCAGCGCCCTGGCGAACCGCTCCCCGATCAGTCGATGCGTCGCCGCGTCGGGATGCAGGTTGTCGGGCAACGGATGCGCGTCGGCATCTGCCGGACCGTAGAGGGCCAGACCGTCGAGGTAGCTGATCGCAGGGTCGTCGACCTGTCGGCGTGCGACGATCGCGGCCAACTGATCGCGAATGTACGTGAGCGTCAGCCTCCCCAGCCCGCCTGGCCGATCAGCCTGCGCCGGATCACCCGTCGCGACGAAGCGGACCTCGCCGCGGGCCAGCGCGGCGACGTCGAAAGCGCCTGGCCCCGGGGTGGTTTCGTGGATCGGGCAGTACAGGGGGCCGACAACGATCAGCGGCGTATCGGAATGTCCGTCGCGGATGGTGTCCAGGAAACCGTGCACAGCGGGACCGAAGGCACGCTGGGACATCAGATCCGCGTTCACGAGGTTGATGCCCAGCTTGACGCTCACGATGTCGGCGGGCTGGTCCCGGATGGCACGGGCGACGAACGGATCGAGCAGCGCGCTTCCGGAGAATCCCAGGTTGACCAGATCCACACCCGCCGACCCGGCAGCGAGCGCAGGCCACGTCGTCGTCGGACTCGAGGCGTTCGACCCCTGGCTGATCGAACTGCCGTGGTGTACCCAGCGCCTTCGCTCCTCCGGTAGCGCGCCGATCGGGGCGTCGGCGCGCAGCGCCACCAGCTCGATGCGCTCGTAGTGCGGCAGCCAGATCTCGACGTCGTTGTCTCCGGCGGGCAGGTCGAATCGGACTGTTGCGACGGGGCCCGGGTCCACCCGGGTGTCCCCGGTGGCCGGGTCGACGCGCACCACGTCGCCACCGCTGGTCGCCGCCTGCCGGGCCAAGCGGCCATTGACGACGAGATCGACTGTGCCGTCGGGTCGTTCCGGTACGCCGACCAGCACCACGCGCGTACGGATGACGTCGAGCTCGATCGCACTCGCGGCCGTCCGGAGCGCGAAACGCACTCCGGACGGCTGTGATTCAGCACCGAGCAACTGCGGGTCGTCGCACTGCGCGCGGGCTCGAGCAGGGAGTCGGTGCGGCAGCCAGCCTCGCCCGGTGCGCTGGAGCTCGGCGAGTCCGCGCAGCAGGCCGACCTCGATCTGGTGCTGGATCAGCTTCACGCCTCCACTGTTTGGCCGACCATCCGCTCGTTGGCCTCATCGTCGACGCGCCGCCGATTGGCGCGGCGCACCGCCCAGTACACCACCAGCAACGCCAGCGCCAGCAGCGGATAGCCCATCGCGATCCGCGCGAACGCCAGCCACCCCGCGGACCCCGCGTCGTACAGCGAATCCTGGACGACGAACCGCGCGGCGAAGACCGCGGCGAACGCCAGCGTCGCCATGTCGAATGCGTGTAGCACCGTCTTGTCACTCCGCCACGCCGGATCCGGGCCTGCACTGCGCATTAGATTCCACGCCACTCCTATCAGCGGACGTCGCACGATGAGGGACGCGGTGAACACCGCGGTCATGGCCAGGCTGAGCCAAATCCCCGGCAGGAAATAGTTTTCGGCGGACCCCGTGTAGTACGCGATCAGCGCCGCGACGACGACGCCGAGCAGCCCCGACACCGCCGGCTGCAACGGCTCCTTGCGGAGCAACCTCACGACGATCAGTCCTGCGCCGGCGCCGACGGCCACCACGACGGCCGCTGTCAACCCCGCGATCGCATCCACGATCACGTAGGCGATTGTCGGCACGCTGGCGTACACCAGTCCCGACACACCGCCCATCCGCTCGAGCACCGTCGGGGTGTGGGCGTCGGTCATGCGTTTTTCCGCTTGCCGAGGTGCCTGGCCAGGAATCGGTCGACGGCGTTGAACATGTCGATCACGTTGTCCGGGTTGACGAATCCGTGGCCCTCGTCCTCCTTGACCATGTACTCGACCTCCACGACCCCGCGACTACGCAGCGCCTCGACCAGGTTGTCGGATTCGGCCTGCACGACACGAACGTCGTTGGCGCCCTGGACAACAAGCAGCGGCGTGCGGATCTGGTCGACCTTCGTGATCGGGGATCGAGCCAGCATGTCGGCCAACTGCTCCGGGTCGTCGGGGTTGCCGACGAACAGATGCCAGTTGTTCGCCAGGTGCGGACGCGCGATCTCGGGCAGCGTCCGCATGAAGTTGGACAGATCGGAGATGCCGACGTAGTCGATCGCTGCGGCGAACACCTCCGGGGTGAACGTGACACCGACCAGCGTCGCGTAGCCGCCGTAGGAGCCACCGAAGATGGCGACCCGATCCGGGTCCGCGTAACCCTGTTCGACGGCCCAGTTGACGCCGTCGATCAGATCGTCGTGCATCTTGCCCGCGAACTGACCGATCGCCGCCTTCTGGAAGGCCTTGCCGTATCCCGCCGACCCGCGGAAGTTGACCTGCAGCACCGCGTATCCGCGATTGGCGAGCAACTGGACGGCCGGCGCGTACATCCATCCGTCGCGCGCCCACGGTCCGCCGTGCACCACCAGGACGAGCGGCAGGTTCTTCGACGGCACCCCGACCGGCAGCGTCAGATACGAAGGCAAGTCGAGCCCGTCGCGCGAGGGAATCGTCACCGGGAGCATCGGCGCCAGCTGCGCTGGATCAAGATGCGGATAGGGACGGTACAGCTCGCGGCTTTCGCCGGTTTCGTGGTCGTAGAGGAAGGTGACGCCGGGTTCGCGGTCGTGATTGAAGCTGACTACCCAGTTGCGTCCCTTGAGGTCGGAGGACAGCGCGCCGATGTCACCGTCGGACAATTTCTCCAGACCCGAGAGCACCTCGGCGAAATGCGGGTCGAGTGCCTGAATGACCTGTCGCTCACCGAGATAGCGGACGCCGAGCAGCTTGCCGGTGGCCCGGCTCTGGATGAGCGGCTCCGGTAGGCCGGCCCACACCTGGGCCCGGGTGTCGACGTCGAACGTCGGGTGGCTGTCGACGGCGTACTGCTTGCCGTCGGCGACGTCGAGCCGCACGAGCCGGGTGCGGTCGGTGCCCTCGTTCGACCCCATCCAGATCCCGGTGCCGTCGGGCGTGACCACCATGGGATACATGCCCATGGTGTAGTCCTTGCCGTCGTAATGCGCGATGGAGCGCAGCGATTCGGCCTGCTTGTCCCACTGAAGGACTTCCAGATCGCCTTCCCGGTTCAGCTTCGTCGCGAACAGATCACCGCGACGGCTCGCCAGCCAGCCGATCACGTCACCGGGGTTCTCGGCGAGCATCGTCAGCTCACCCGAGGCGATATCGAGCTCGTAGGCGTCCATCTGCGTCGGGCCGCGCTTGTTGGAGTGGACGAGCGCCTTGCCCGGTTTGTCGGGCAACAGCTCGAAGGCCGACATGACCCCGGGGAACGGGGTGAGGTCGACGGCGGGGGCGGCCGGGTCGTCGAGATCGACGCGAAAGATGTGCCAGTTCTCGTCGCCGCCGGTGTCCTGGAGGTACAGCAGCCAACGCGGGTCATCGGTCCACGAGAAGTGCAGGATGCTGCGGGTCTCGTCGGCGGTAACGCGGCGCGCGTCCGCGCCGAAGTCGCCGTCGAGGGATGCCACCCAGATGTTCAGGCGGTCCTGCCACGGCGCGAGGTAGGCGACGCGAGTGCCGTCCGGGGAGATCGCCGCCCCCGCTCGGACAGGCGACTTGAACAAGTCTTCGACGGAGATGCGCTCGGGTTTGTCCATGTCTCCATCGCACACTCGGACGTAACGGCATAGTCAACTCGCGCTGATCAACCATGATGGAACCCGTGGCGTGGAGCACCCGGGAAGTCGCCGAACTCGCCGGCACCAGCCTGCGGGCGGTGCGGCACTACCACCAGATAGGCCTGCTGCCCGAGCCGGAACGTCGCAGCAACGGCTACAAGCAGTATGGCGTCGCGCACCTCGTCCGGTTGGTGCGCATCAAACGGCTGACCGACCTCGGCTTCTCCCTCCCCCAGATCGCCGCGATGGGCGAATCCGACGATCATCCCGAACAGGCGCTGCGCGAGCTGGACGCCGAACTGACCGAGACGATCGACCGCCTGCAGCGCGCCCGCGACGAACTCCGCGAGCTGCTGGAGCACGCGGCGCCGACGGATCTGCCCCCCGACTTCGTAGCGCCAGACACCGCGGCGAAGATGACCGACGCCGATCGCAAACTCGTCGTCGTGCTGAGCCGTGTGCTGGGACCGCGCGGCAGGCGAACCTACGCGGACATGATCCGTGAGACACCGGATGACCCCGCGGCGACCGAACTAGACAATCTGCCTGCCGAGGCCGACGAGGCGACCCGTCGCGACCTCGCCGAACGACTCGCCCCCTACATCCGGGCGATCAACGACGCGCACCCCGAACTCGCGGAGTTCCGCTCGGATGCACCGCGAGGAGAACGATTCGCCGAGGAGGCGATCGGTGCCGCAATGGTCGACCTGTACAACCCGGCACAGTTGGACGTGCTGCGCAGGGCGGGCGAGATCGTGCGCAATCTCAGTGCGCGAGAGGATCATCCACGCGGATGAACACGCTCGGTCCGCGACGAGCGGCCCCAAAATGCACGCAGTTGGCGGCGTGTCGCGGGGCAAACACGGCCGCTCGCGGAAATCGCGTCGTCAGAACTCAGACCCGCCCGACGCGCGCCGGCGTCACGCTCAGTTCGGATATCGGCACCGGATACCCGTACAAATGGCCCTGGGCCAGGCGGCCACCCGCGCGGTACACCGCGTCGGACTGCGCGGCAGACTCGATGCCCTCGACGATCACGGTCAATCCGAGCTCGTCGCACAGTCCGATGACCGAGCGGTACAGCGTCAGGTCCCGTGCCTGATCGGCGGTGGCCAGGCCGCGGTCCAGCTTGACGATCTGCACCGGCAGGGCGTGCATGTACATCAGCGAATTGAACCCCGCACCGAAGTCGTCCAGCGCCACCTTCACACCGAGCGCATTCAGTCGTTTGATCTGCGCCGCAGCCTGGGCGAGGTCGACGATGGGCAGCGTCTCGGTGATCTCCACGACCAGGCGGTTCGGCGGGAGGTGATGTCGCGTCAGCGCGAGTCGCACCTGCTGCTCGAAGGTGGGGTTACCCAGCCGGCCCGCGCCGATGTTCACGTGGATGTCGAGGTCCAGGCCTGCCTGCTGAACGTCACGACATGCGGTGTCGAGTACCAGCGCATCGAGGTCTGCCGCCAGCCCCGCCGCCTCCGCCGCGGCAACGAACGTCTCGGGTGATATCTCGATTCCGGTCGGTGTGGTCCACCTGGCCAGAGCTTCGACGGCGACCGGGTTGCCCTCGGGCAACTGCACCACCACTTGATAGACGAGCCGGAAGCCGGGCGGGGCCTCGCCGTCGGCATTCCGCAGTGCCGTCGGAAAATCGATGGTCGAACCCGAAGACGGTTGATAGACCACGGCGGTGTCCTTGCCGAGCCGCTTGCCGGCATACATCGAGATGTCGGCCTGCCTCAGCAGATCGTCGGACGTCTGCGCCACGCCCTCGGTTCCGGGCCTGACCAGGCCCATACTGGCCTTGACTCGCACCGAAGTACCGTGCAGCGCAAATGGATCGCGCAGTGCGACCCGCAGACGTTCGGCCGCGCCCTCCAGCTGTTCCACCTCGCCGTCGATCAAAATCGCGAACTCGTCGCCGCCGATCCGCGCCAGCGTGTCGGTGTCGCGGACACACCGTTCAAGGCGCTCCGCTATCGCGCGCAGTAGGTCGTCGCCCGCCGCGTGCCCGAAGCGGTCGTTCACCTCTTTGAAGTCATCGAGGTCGATGAAGATCAAAACAAACCGGCCATCCAGCATCGCCTCGTCGAGACGTTCGGTGAACATCAGCCGGTTAGGCAGACCAGTCAATGCGTCGTGGTACACCTGGTGGGCCAGTCTGCGCTGGGCTTCGTAAAGGCGCCTGGTCAGGTTCCATTGTGACCGCACCTCGATGAGCTGGCGGGCCGCGACGAGCGCGACCATGACCAGGGCCCCGCAGACGACGGGTAAACTCAGCCGCTGCCCGATCATCACGTGAAACCCGAACAACACCGCAGTGCCCACGAATCCGAGATACGGCAGTAGGACCCTCAGCCAGTCCATGGCGTCGCGGTCGATGGCCGGGACCGGTGGTTGTTTCAGCTCCAGCATCCCGTATGCGATCAGCAACAAGCCCAGGACGAACCCGATGCCGCCCCACAGATCGCCGCGTTCGAATCCGACCGTTCGCAGATATGCGACCACACGGTCGGAGCTGATCAGCATCAATGAGCCGGCGGCGAGCAGAAGGACGTTCGCACGATAGGGCCGATCGGTCCGATACAGCATCGCGATCAGCACCGCCGACACGACCACCACCACTTGGAACGCGGTGTATGTGATCACCACCGCCGTGTTACCGGATCGGGGTAAGGCAGCGCCTTTGAGAGCGCCGACTCCAGCGATCATCGCGAGCGTCACAAACGCTATGGCTGCTACCAACCCGTCGATTCCGTTGACCACGCGGGCGATGCGCATCGGACCGCGGCGAGGTGGAGCTATGCCGACTCCAACCGATGCGAGCACGCCGAGCGCTGCCAGGGCCAAGGAAGCCGAGACGAAATACGCGACGACGGCCGGCCACGGTGCAGTGCCGCCTGCAGTTGCGCGGCTCGACCACCAGATCACATCACCGACCAGGTGGCACAGGATGGTTGCGACACCGAGCAGACGCCACGTTCGCGCATGGCCGGTCACCCGCCACGCCACCGTCAATGCACACACCAACGCCGCCATGCCCGCGATTGTCTGGAGCGCGAAATGCACCTGCCGCGCTGTGGCCTCGCCCCACAGTGCCAACGCGTTGACACACAGCAGCACCAGGACGCCGGCAAACAGTCCGAGGCGCAACTGGCCGTTCGTCACCGACACCCGGTTCATTTCATCCCGCTATCTCGCGAAACCTGGATGCAATGATGCCCTACCTGAGCAAACTGCATACATCGGTTAGCCCGCCGCGATCATCGCGACGGCCGCCAACGCCAACGCCATGCCGACCGCCTGCCAGCGGGTCACCCGCTCGCGCAGCACGACAATCGCCAACACCACGGTCGCGGCCGGATACAGCGCGATCAGCACCCCCGCCAACGACAGCATGCCGGACTGCAGTGCGAGCAACGTAGCGACGTTGGCGACGGTGTCGAGCGCCGCCGCTGTGAGCGCAAGCCGCAACGGCACACCCCGTTCAATGGTCAGGTTCGCGGTGAGCACCGCTGCCAGCAGCACGATCGCTGTGGCGGCGAGCCTGCCGAACACCAGCGGCCACAGCTTGGCATCGACCGGCACTTGGTCGAGCAGGACGAAATTCATGCCGAACGCTACGCCGGAACCCACCGTCAACCACGCGACCTTCACGGTGAACCTGTGCCGCGTGTCGTCCTCGTCGGTATCTGTCGCTCTTCGCGCAAGCGGCTCATCGGTGGCATCCCGGCTGACGAGCACCACCGCCACCAACGCCACAACGACACCGACGGCGGCCAACGGACCCGGACGCTCACCGAGTGCCAGGCCGACTCCAACGGGGATGCCCGCGACCAGGATCGCAGTGAGGGGTGACACAACGGAGATCGGACCCGCGCCCAAAGCGGCGTAGAACCACCAGACGCCGAACGCCTGCGCGACACCGGAGGCCAGCCCCCACACCACGGCCGGGGTCGAGACCACTCCCCCGACCGGTATGGCGATCACCGTCAACAGGATCAACGCGACCGGGTAGGAGATCACCACCACGCGCAGCGCGGCGACCCGGCGTGAGGCGATACCTCCCACGAAATCGCTTACGCCGTAACCGAACGCCGCGATCAGCGCGGTGACGAAGCTGATCAGGTCATGCCCTTGGCCCGGCGGCCGAGCTCCCGGGTGATCTCCCGCTGCGCGTCGCGCTTCGCCATGTCCTGCCGCTTGTCGCGGGCTTCCTTACCCCGTGCCAGCGCCAACTCGACCTTGACCTTGCCGTCGGAGAAGTAGAGCGACAGCGGCACCAGAGTGAGGTTGCCGTCGCGGATCCGGCCGATCAGATTGTCAATCTGGCTGCGGTGCAACAACAACTTACGATTGCGCCGCGGCGTGTGGTTGGTCCAGCTGCCGTGGTGATACTCCGGGATGTGCAGGTTGCGCAGCCACACCTCACCGTCGTCGATCGTGGCGAACGAGTCGGCCAGCGATGCCTGCCCGTCCCGCAGGCTCTTCACCTCGGTACCCACCAACTGCACTCCGGCCTCGAACGTCTCGAGCACCGAATAGTTGTGCCGCGCTCTACGATTCGTGGCGACGACCTTGTTGTTGGCAGACCGTGTCGGGTCAGCTTTTTTCGCCATGGCTATCTTCGGACGTACAGCCGCAGCGTGACATACGCGGTGACGCCCGACATCGCCAGACCGAGGAACAACATCCAGGGCGCACTGAAGTACAACACGTCCGCGTAGTCCACCTTGGCGATCAAATTGGCCCGATAGAACTGGTCGAGAGCGCTTTCCAGGAACAAGGCGCGAACCAGAATGAGCCCGACGATCGCGATCACCACACCGACGAACGCCGCCAGCATCGCTTCGACCAGGAACGGCAGCTGTGTGTACCACCGGCTGGCGCCGACGAGTCGCATGATGCCGATCTCTGTTCGCCGGGTGTAGGCGGCGACTTGAACCATGTTGGCTATCAGGAGAATTGCTCCGATCGCCTGTACAAAGGCCACCGCGAACGCCGCGTTCCTGACGCCGTCGAGGACGGCGAACAGCCGGTCGATCAACACCTTCTGGTTGAGCACCTGCTGCACCCCGGGCTGGCCGGCCATCGCCTCGTCGAACTTCTGATGCTGTTCAGGGTCGTCGAGCTTGACGATGAACGACGACGGGAACGCATCCTGTCCGGCGAATTCCTTGAATTCCGGGAACTTCTTCACAGCGTCGGCGTACGCCTCTTCGCGGTTGAGGAAGCGCACCGAGCGCACATCGTCGCGGTCCTCGATCTGCTGACGCAGCGCCTTGCACGGATCTGCGTCACACGTGGGGTCGTTGGCGGAGACGTCGTTGGTCAGAAAGACCTGGCTCTCGACGCGATCCAGGTAGATGTCGCGCGACTGGTCGGCCAGCCGCACCACCAACAGGCCGCCGCCGAACAGGCCGATCGAGATCGCCGTGGTGAGGATCATCGCGATAGTCATCGTCACATTGCGACGAAAACCGGTGAGGACCTCATTGATGAGGAATCCGAAGCGCACTAGCGATCCATTCCGTAGACGCCGCGCTGCTCATCGCGAACCAGCCTGCCCAATTCCAACTCCACGACACGCTGCCGCATCGAGTCGACGATGTGGTGGTCGTGGGTTGCCATCACCACCGTCGTCCCGGTGCGGTTGATGCGCTCGAGTAGGTCCATGATGTCCTTGCTGGTCTCAGGGTCGAGGTTGCCGGTCGGCTCGTCGGCAAGCAGCACCAGCGGCCGGTTGACGAACGCCCGGGCGATCGCCACCCGCTGCTGTTCACCACCGGACAGCTCGGTCGGCAGCCGGTTGGCCTTGCCGGACAGGCCGACCATCTCCAAGACATCGGGCACCACACGGTTGATCACCTCTGAGCGCTTCCCGATGACCTCCAGCGCGAAGGCGACGTTCTCGAACACCGTCTTCTGCTGCAACAGCCGGAAGTCTTGGAAGACGCAGCCCAGCACCTGCCGCAGGTCCGGGATGTGGCGACCGGCCAGCTTGTTGACGTGAAATTTCGACACTCGGATGTCGCCTGAGGAGGGAGTCTCCTCGGCGAGCAACAACCGCATGAAGGTGGACTTGCCCGAACCTGACGGGCCGATGAGGAAGACGAACTCACCCTTGTCGATCTTGACCGACACATTGTCGAGCGCGGGCCGCGCCGACGACTTATACATCTTGGAGACATGGTCAAGGGTGATCATCACGGCACGCCAGTGTAGCGGTGTCTGTCCGAGGGCCTAGCTCTGCGGAGCCGTGGTCGCCGGGGCTGGGCCCGGCGCGGCCGGTGCCGGGCTCACCTGAGTCGGTGTGACGATCGTCTGGGTCGTCGGTGGCAGCGGCCCGAATCCGTCGGGATCCACGACGGTGGTCGTAGGCGTGGTCGGGGTGGTCGTCGTCGGTGAGGTCGGTGACGTCGGACTGGTGGTATCCGTCGGGCTGGTGGTGGTCGGTGTCGTGGTCGTTGTGGTGGCGGTCGTGGACTCGGAAGTCTCCTTGGGCCGTCGCACGTTGGTGCGTGGCACCCACGTGTAGTTGGGGTCGGGCACGAAGCCGGGCGGCACGACCGCAGGCGCGGGCGGCTCGGGCTTCGGAGCGGGTTCGACGTTGTGATACACCCAGAACAGCGCGAAGAACGCGACGATGAGTACCGCGGTCGAGACCCGGATCCGGCCCCCGAGCTTGACCTTCAACCACGATGTCATTTGCGGTCCTCCGGCGGACCCTGCGTTTCGCCCTCCGCACCGCCGGTCGTCGCCGGATGCACGATGGCCTCCACCATCGGCTTCGCGCCTTCGGCGGGCGACGCGATCCCAGCACGCCGCAGCGCACGGACAACCAGCACACGTATGCGGCGTCCCACCTCGAATTGCTTGCCCGGCAAGGTGCGGGCCACCATCCGCAGATTGACGGTGTCCAGTTCGATGCTCTCCACACCCATCAGCTGAGGCGCGTCGAGGAGGAGCGCGCTCAGGCTGGGATCCTCCATCGCCTTTTCAGCGACCCCGTGGAGCAGATCGTTGACGACGTTGAGGTCCGCCGACGTCGGCACCGGGATGTCGATGACGGCGCGCGCCCAGTCCTTGGAGAGGTTGATCGTCTTGACGATTTGACCGTTGGGGATGGTGAACATCTCGCCCTCGCTGGAGCGCAGCTTGGTGACGCGAAGCGTGACGTCCTCCACGGTGCCCTCCGCGGGCAGCGCGATACCGGCGACGGTGAGCGACACCAGGTCACCGAAGCCGTACTGCTTCTCGGTGATGATGAAGAACCCCGACAGCAGATCCTGGACGACGCGTTGAGCGCCGAAGCCGAGCGCGGCGCCCAGCACCGCAGCCGGCGCGACGAGCGAGCCGATCGGGATCGCGAGGATCGACGTCACCTGCATGATCACGATGACGAAGAGCAGCGCGACCGTCACCCAGGAAATCACCGACGCGACGGCTTGACGGTGCTTGGCACTCTCGGTGCGCACCAGTTGGTCGCTTTCCTGATACTCGGCGTCGATGCGCTTCACGATTCGCCGCGCCGACCAGTTGATGAACCTGGCGGCCAGCAGACCGCCGATCAGGTAGAGCGCGATCGGCACGCCGCGCTCGAGGATCCACACGCCGATGGTGCCCTGCCAGAAACCGGTCCACCGGTCTCCCAAGGCGAATGCGATCAGGTTGCTATTCGTCATCTCGTCTATTGCGCCAACGAATTCCGGCCTCGAGGAATCCGTCGATATCACCGTCCAGTACCGCGGCCGGATTACCGACCTCGTACTCGGTGCGCAAGTCCTTTACCATTTGATACGGGTGCAAAACATAGGAGCGCATCTGATTTCCCCACGAGCTTCCGCCGTCGCCCTTCAAGGCGTCCATCTCGGCGCGCTCTTCTAAACGCTTGCGCTCCAATAACTTTGCCTGAAGAACCCGCATTGCCGAGACCTTGTTCTGCAACTGCGACTTCTCGTTCTGGCAAGTGACCACGATACCGGTCGGGATGTGCGTGAGTCGAACCGCCGAGTCCGTGGTGTTCACCGATTGGCCGCCCGGTCCGCTGGATCGGTAGACGTCGACGCGCACGTCGGCCTCGGGAATGTCTATGTGGTCGGTGGTTTCGGTGACGGGCAGCACTTCCACTTCGGCGAAAGACGTTTGGCGCCTGCCCTGGTTGTCGAACGGGCTGATGCGCACCAGTCGATGGGTGCCCTGCTCCACCGACAAGGTGCCGTACGCGTACGGCGCGTGCACCGCGAACGTTGCGCTCTTGATGCCCGCCTCTTCGGCGTAGGACGTATCGAACACCTCGACGGGGTAGTTGTGCTGTTCGGCCCAGCGCACGTACATCCGCATCAACATCTCGGCCCAGTCCGCCGCGTCGACGCCGCCTGCGCCGGAGCGGATGTTCAGCAGCGCCTCACGCGAGTCGTACTCGCCGGACAGCAGTGTGCGGACCTCTATCGCCTCGAGGTCCTCGCGCAGCTTCTTGAGTTCGGCGTCGGCCTCGGCTTTGGCTTCCGCCGCGCCCGCCCCCTCTTCTTCGGCGGCCATCTCGTAGAGCACGGGCAGGTCGTCGAGGCGCTGCCGGAGTTCCTCGACGCGGCGCAGCTCGCCCTGGGTGTGGGACAGCTCACTGGTGACCTTCTGCGCCCGGGACTGGTCGTCCCACAGGTTGGGGTCAGAGGCCTCGTGCTCGAGCTTCTCGATGCGGACACGCAGGCCGTCGACGTCAAGCACCCGCTCCACCGTCGTCAGGGTGGAGTCGAGTGCTGCGATATCGGCTTGCCGGTCGGGATCCACGGGAATTCAGGGTACCTGTGGAAGAACCCGACACTGTTATCCCTGACTGGCGGCAATTCGGCAGGGTTCGCCTTTAGCATCGGAGATGGCAACCAGCCCTGCCGCGACGCGACAGCCCCTTGCGCGCGGCCGGGCAGCAACAACCTTCAACAAAAGGTATTCATGCGCCCCTACCACGTGGCGATCGTCGGCTCCGGCCCCTCGGGCTACTTCGCTGCCGCTTCGCTTCTGAAATTCGCCGACGCCTCGCAAAAAGAGGGAATCGACGCGGACGTCCGCGTCGACATGCTGGAGATGCTGCCCACGCCGTGGGGGCTGGTGCGCTCGGGCGTCGCACCCGACCACCCGAAGATCAAGTCGATCAGCGCCCAGTTCGAGAAGACCGCGCTGGATCCCCGTTTCCGGTTCTTCGGCAACATCGTGGTCGGGGACCACGTGCAGGCTGCCGAGCTGGCCGAACGCTACGACGCGGTGATCTACGCCGTCGGCGCGCAGTCCGATCGGTCGTTGGGTATTCCCGGCGAGGATCTGCCCGGCAGCGTTCCCGCCGTCGACTTCGTGGGGTGGTACAACGCCCACCCCCACTTCGAGGAGATGGCACCCGATCTGTCGACCGGGCGAGCCGTGGTGGTCGGCAACGGCAACGTCGCGCTGGACGTGGCACGCATCCTGGTGACCGACCCCGACGTGCTGGCTGCCACCGACATCGCCGACCACGCGCTGCAGTCCCTGCACGACCGCGGCGTCGAGGAGGTCCTCATCATCGGCAGGCGCGGTCCGCTGCAGGCCCCGTTCACCACGCTGGAACTGCGGGAACTCGGCCACCTCGAAGGCCTGGGCGACGTCGACGTGATCATCGACCCCGCCGACTTCGCCGATATCTCCGACGAGGATCTGGAAGCCGCGGGCAAGACCGTCAAGAACAACATCAAGGTGTTGCGCGGATACGGCGAGCAGACACCGAAGGGCGCCAAGCGCCGCATCGTGTTCCGGTTCCGCACGTCGCCGATCGAGATCAAGGGCACCGACAAGGTCGAGTCCATCGTGCTGGGCCGCAACGAACTCGTCGAAGAGGACGGACGCGTCGTCGCCAAGGACACCGGCGAACGCGAGGAGGTACCTGCCCAGCTGGTGGTGCGCGCGGTCGGCTACCGCGGGGTCAAGCTGGAAGGCCTGCCGTTCCACGAGCGCAACGGCACGATTCCGCACACCGATGGCCGCATCGAGGGCCGTCGTAACGAGTACGTCGTCGGCTGGATCAAGCGAGGCCCCACCGGAGTCATCGGGAGCAACAAGAGTGACTCGCAGGAAACCGTCGACACGTTGGTCGCCGACCTGTCGTCGGCGTCGCTGTCAGATTTCGGCAGTGATCATGCCGAGCGGCTGGCGGAATGGCTGGTCGAGCGTCAGCCCAAGGTGATCACCGATGACCACTGGAAGCTGATCGACGAACACGAGCGCACCTCGGGTGAGCCCCACGGGAGGCCGCGGGTGAAGGTGACCAGCGTCGCGGAGCTGCTGCGCATCGCGCACGGTTGAAGCCGCTAGTAGATCTCGGGCCCCGGCGGTGGTGGCTGCGGCGGGGCCGCGGTCGGTGCGAATCGCCAGTTGTCGGGGTTCTTGGGCGAGTACACGACGGGAAACAACGTAGACATCGTCGGCCACTGGTCGACGTCGACCGCCATGCGCTGATAGATCACATGTTCGTTGACCGTCGGGCCGTTGATGACGCCGGTGATCGTCACGAATTGCTCTCCGGTGACGTCCTCCGGCCGCGGACTGACGCCGGTGACCAGCAGCTGGCCCTGCACCCAGTCGCTCCCCCCACCGCGCCGTCTCATGATCCAGGGGGCGGCGATGGCGACGAGCACCCCGACCATGACCAGGACCATCGCGATTTCCCACACACCGACATGGTAGGACGTGTTGCATGACGACCGTCGGTGATGACCTTGCCTTCGCGCTGCAAATGGCCGACGCCGCCGACGCGCAGACGCTGGCTCGTTTCGGCGCGCTGGATTTGCGGGTCGAGACAAAACCCGACCTCACTCCCGTGACGGACGCCGATCGCTCGGTCGAGGAGCTGGTCCGAGAGGCGCTGGCGGCGCACCGGCCCGACGACGTCGTGCTCGGTGAAGAGTTCGGCGGCACAGCGGTTTTCAGCGGCCGCCAGTGGGTTGTCGACCCCATCGACGGTACGAAGAACTTCGTCCGCGGCGTTCCGGTGTGGGCCACGTTGATCGCGTTGCTCGACGACGGCGTGCCCGTGGTGGGTGTCGTCAGCGCTCCCGCGCTGCACCGGCGCTGGTGGGCCGGCGGCGGCGAGGGCGCGTTCACGTCGTTCGGCGGGCAGACGCGGCGCATCTCCGTGTCCGGCGTCGACGACATCGCCTCGGCGAGCCTGACGTACTCCGACCTCACCACCGGGTGGGACGGTCTGCGCCCACGATTTCTGGAGCTCACCGACGAGGTGTGGCGGGTTCGCGGCTACGGCGACTTCTGGTCCTACTGCTTGGTCGCCGAGGGCGCCGTGGACATCGCCGTCGAACCGGAGGTCAAGCTGTGGGACCTGGCGGCCCTCGACATCCTGGTGCGGGAGGCGGGCGGCACGTTCACGAGCGTCGCGGGGGAACCTGGCCCTCACGGTGGAAGCGCTGTCGCCACCAACGGGAAACTGCACGACGCTGTGCTCGCGCGTCTTCGATAGCCCGATATCTGAGTTCGAATGGCGTCATCATGTGATGACGCCGTCGCGTCGATCGATTCTGCTCAGAGGGGAGCATCCGTGCAGCAGCTGAGCTGGACCGATGACATGATGTTGCGCGCCGAGCGTCCCGAGACTCCGATGCAGATCCAGATGCTGCTGATCTACGACCCGGCGACGGCGCCCGGCGGGCGAGTCACCTTCAAAGGCATCCTCGACGAGGTCGACAGTCGGTTGCACCTCGCGCCGACCTTTCGGCGGCGGCTGACCGAACTCCCCGGCGGCCTGCACATGCCGTATTGGGTGGACGACCCGAACTTCGATCTCGAGTACCACGTCCGCCACATTGCGTTGCCGCAGCCAGGAGACTGGCGCCAGTTGTGCATCCAGATCGCGCGCATCCACGCTCGGCAGATCGATCTGCGTCGTCCACCGTGGGAGATGACCGTCATCGAGGGGCTCAACGCGGTGCCCGGTGTCCCGCTTGGATCGTTCGCGGTCGGCGTGAAACTGCACCACTGCGCCGCCGACGGCATGGAAAGTGTCGAGCTGCTGGCCGCCCTGCACGATCTCGCACCCGACGGTCCTCGCCCCGCACCTCCCGAAACACCCTGGGAGCCAGACGAACTACCGTCAACGTCCACTCTGGTGTCCAAGACCGCGGTCAATATCGCGCAGTATCCAATGCGCGCGGGCAGCGTCGTCGTGCCAAGTGCGCTGAAGGCGTTCCGCCAGGTCGCCGGGCTGCCCGCCAAGGTTGCCGGTGGCGTCGCCGCGGCGCTCGGTGGCGACCCGCCGTCCTTGTTCGCCCCGACCACTCGGTTCAACGGGTCCCCTTCTCCCCACCGGGTTTTCGAGGCTCGGTTCCATGACCTCGCCGACTTCCAGCGCATCAAATCGACCGTGCCGGGGGCGACGATCAACGACGTCGCGGTGGCATATGTCGGCGGGGCGTTGAGGCGCTACCTCGAAGACCATGACGAGTTGCCGGAAGAGACACTCGTCACTGCGTGCCCCGCGTCGATAAGGGATTCCAGCGAGAAAGGGGCGGGCGGAAATCGGTTGTTCGGCAGACTGCAGTCGCTGCAGACTACTATGTCGGATCCACACAAGCGGCTCGTCTCGGTCGTGGCCGAGGCATCCGCGTTCCGTGAGAACTCCGATACGTCCAACACCAACCGGCTGATGGAGCTCGTCGGTCTCGTTCCCACCACGCTGCTCGGCCTGACCATCAAAGCGGCGTCGGCGCTGCCCTTCAGCAGTCCGCCGATCGCCAACACCAACTTGAGCAATGTGCCCGGACCCGCAGAACCGATCTATTTCAACGGCGCACGCCTGATTCGGGTCACCGGATTGGGGCCGTTGATCGCGGGCTTGAACCTGTTCCACGTCATTGCCAGCTACAACGGAACCGTCTCGATGGGCGTCACCGCGGACCGCGACGCGCTACCAGACCCCGCGCACTATGCCGAGTGCATGCAGGCCGCGTTCGACGAGCTCTTGGCCACGGTCTGACGTTGTGAACTACACAACATTCCCACCGAACTTACTGGTGAGTCAGTTCGCATACCTTACTCTGGAGTCAGTTCCGGAAATGTGAACTTCAATTTTCTAAGCGAGGCGGTCGACATGACCAATACCCTGCCGTCGAACAATGGATCCGCACCGCGGCGAAAGCGCAAAGGCAACGAAAGTGCGGTCGGCCTGCGCAAGCACAAGCGCACCGCGACAGACGTGGCGCTGGCACTGGTCACACCGCTGGTCGGCCAGGAGTTCCTCGACCGCCACAAACTGCGCGAGCCGCTGAACGGCGGTCTCAAGTACGGCGTGAAGCAGGTGTTCTCCGTCGCCGGCGCGGCCAGCCGTCAGTTCAAGCGCGCCTCCGGCGCCCAGGGTGGGCCCACCAGGCTGAAGAAGAGCGGCTCGGACTACTTCGACCTGACGCCCGACGACGAGCAGCAGATGATCGTCGACACGGTCGGCGAGTTCGCCGAGGAAGTGATGCGCCCCGCGGCCCGCGATGCCGACGAGTCCGCGACCTATCCGCCCGATCTCGTCGCCAAGGCCGCCGAACTCGGTGTCACGGCGATCAACGTCCCCGAAGACTTCGACGGAATCGCCGCCCATCGCGCAGCGGTCACCAACGTGCTCGTCGCCGAGGCTCTCGCCTACGGCGACATGGGTCTCGCGCTTCCGATCCTGGCCCCCGCAGGCGTCGCCTCGGCTCTCACCCACTGGGGAAGCGCCGACCAGCAGACGACCTACCTGAAGGAGTTCGCAGGCGAGAATGTGCCGCAGGCGTGCGTGGCGATCTCCGAGCCGCGCCCCCTGTTCGATCCGACCTCGCTGAAGACGACGGCGGTTCGCACCCCGAGCGGCTACCGCCTCGACGGCGTCAAGTCACTGGTGCCCGCCGCCGCAGACGCCGAATTATTCATTGTGGCAGCACAACTCAACGGCAAGCCAGCCCTGTTCATCGTTGAATCGTCGTCGCAAGGGGTATCCGTCAAGGCGGACCCGAGCATGGGTATCCGGGCCGCGGCTCTCGGACAGGTCGAACTGGAGAACGTCATCGTCCCGCTGTCCGCGCGTCTTGGCGAGGACGGAGCCAGCGATCAGGACTATTCGGAGGCCATCGCGCTGTCCCGCCTCGGCTGGGCGTCGCTTTCGGTCGGCACGGCGCATGCGGTGCTCGACTACGTGGTGCCATATGTCAAGGAGCGGCAGGCATTCGGCGAACCGATCGCGCACCGGCAGGCGGTCGCGTTCATGTGCGCCAACATCGCGATCGAGCTCGACGGTCTGCGATTGATCACCTGGCGCGGCGCCGCACGCGCCGATCAGGGTCTGCCGTTCGCCCGGGAAGCTGCGCTGGCCAAGCGACTCGGCGCCGACAAGGGCATGCAGATCGGACTCGATGGAGTGCAACTGCTCGGTGGCCACGGCTACACCAAGGAGCACCCGGTCGAACGCTGGTACCGCGATCTGCGGGCGATCGGTGTCGCCGAGGGTGTCGTCGTTATCTAGTCTTCTAACGAAAGTCGAATCATGGCAATCAATCTGGAACTGCCGAAGAAGCTCGAAGCAGTGATCGACATGGCGCACAACGGCGCCGCCGAGATGCTGCGGCCGATCTCACGCAAATGGGATCTGCGGGAACACGAGTACCCGGTCGAACTCGACACGCTGGCCACCCTCTTCGAGGGTATCTCGGGCGCCAACGCCATCGCCTTCGCGGGCGCCGAAGCGTTCGCGGCCGGAGAAGCCAGAGACGTCAACCACAATGGCGCCAACATGTCGGCCGTGCTCAACGTGATGGAAGTCAGTTGGGGCGACGTCGCATTGATGTTGTCGGTGCCGCGCCAGGGCCTCGGCAACGCCGCGATCTCCAGCGTGGCGACTCGTGAACAGCTCGACAAGCTCGGCAAGGACGTATGGGCCGCGATGGCGATCACCGAACCGGGCTTCGGGTCCGACTCGGCCGCGGTGACGACCACGGCGAAGCTCGACGGCGACGAGTACGTCATCAACGGCGAGAAGATCTATGTCACCGCGGGATCGCGCGCCACCCACATCGTGGTGTGGGCGACCCTGGACAAGTCGATGGGCCGCGCGGCGATCAAGTCGTTCATCGTGCCGCGCGAACACCCCGGCGTCACCGTCGAACGCCTCGAGGACAAGCTCGGCATCAAGGCCTCCGACACGGCCGTCATCCGGTTCGACAACGCGCGCATCCCGAAGGAAAACCTGCTCGGCAGCCCGGACGTCGAGGTCGAGAAGGGCTTCGCGGGCGTCATGGAGACCTTCGACAACACCCGTCCGGTGGTGGCCGCGATGGCCGTCGGCATCGCGCGCGCCGCGCTCGAGGAGCTGCGCAAGATCCTCACCGAAGCCGGTGTGGAGATCTCCTACGACAAGCCCTCGCACGCGCAAAGCGCGCCCGCCGCCGAGTTCCTGCGGATGGAGTCCGATTGGGAGTCGGCGTATCTACTGATGGTGCGTTCGGCGTGGCAGGCCGACAACAACATCCCGAACTCCAAGGAAGCGTCGATGGGCAAGGCCAAGGCCGGCCGCGTCGCCAGTGACATCACGCTCAAGGCCGTCGAATTGGCAGGCACCGTCGGCTATTCCGAGCAGACGCTGCTGGAAAAGTGGGCCCGCGACAGCAAGATCCTCGACATCTTCGAGGGCACCCAGCAGATTCAGCAGCTGGTGGTTGCCCGTCGGCTGCTGGGCCTGTCGTCGTCCGAGCTGAAGTAGGTTTCTTTTCGCCGAGTGTGGGCTCGATACACACCCTGGGCGCATTTCGCGTGCGGGTAACCCACGTTCGGCGAGCTGAACTCAGAATCCGTCGTGCACGACCACGCGCGTGCGGCCGGTGACGCCGCCGCCGATGATCGTGCGCAGCGTGTGCGGCGCCTCGAGCACCGAGACGTCCTTGGTGATGCTGCCCAGGTGACGCGGCTTGAGCTCGCCCGCGAGTTGACGCCACACGTCGCGACGCGCCCCGATCGGCAGCTGTACTGAATCGATGCCAGCCAGGGTTACGCCGCGCAGAATGAACGGCATCACCGTCGTCGGTAGGTCAGCCGACCGGGCCAGACCTGAAATCGCCGCAGTCCCACCGTAATTCAATGTGCTCAACGCGTAGGCCAGGGTGTCGCCGCCCACGCTGTCGACGACGCCGGCCCACTGCGACTTGCCGAGCGCCCGCACCTTCTCCCCCTCTGCGGGTAGCCGACCGATCACCTGCGTGGCGCCCAGTTCCATCAGCCAGTCGTGGGCTTCGGCCTTACCGCTGGACGCGACCACCTCGTACCCGAGTCCAGCCAGCAGATCGACGCTGACGCTGCCGACCCCGCCCGTCGCACCGGTAACCAGAATCGGGCCGTCGGCCGGCTGTATGCCCGCCGCACGAATCGCGTTGACGCTCATGGCCGCAGTGAATCCCGCCGTGCCGATAGCCGCGGCCTCGGCGGTGGTCAACTCGTCGAGCTTCACCAGATAGTCGGCGGGGTAGCGCGCGGTGTCCGCGTAGCCGCCGTGGCGACCGGTGCCGATGTCGTAACCATGGGCGACGACGCGGTCACCCACGGCGAATTCAGGGGACGAGCTCGAGGTGACCGTTCCGGCGACATCGATGCCGGGAATCAGCGGGTACGCCCGCGCGACTCCGCCCTTCGGCGTGATCGCCAGGGCGTCCTTGTAGTTGATCCCCGAGTATTCGACGCCAATCTGGACATCGCCGTCGGGCAGGAAGGACGCGTCGACGACCTCGTGCTGCAGCGTGATGGATCCCTCGGCGTCCTGGTGCGCGACCAACGCATTGACTTCAGACATGGAACCCATTCTCATCTGGGCCCACACCGAAGGTAGGGGAACGCAAAAGTCCCCGATCACCCGGGCAAGTCCGAGTGTCGGGGACCTTTGCGTCGGCGCTACGAGCCCAGGGTCGAGATCAGGTCGGGCTTCATCTGCTGAAGTTGCTGGCCCCAGTACTCCCAGCTGTGCGTGCCGTAAGGCGGGAAGTTGAACACGGCGTTTTTGCCGCCCGCGGCGATGTAGTTGTCGCGGAACGTCTCGTTCGTCCGGATCGTCAGACCCTCGAGGAAGGTGGCGGGGAGGTTCGCGCCGCCCAGTTCGTTGGGCGTTCCGTTGCCGCAGTAGACCCACAGGCGGGTGTTGTTGGCCACCAGCGCGGGGATCTGAAGCATCGGGTCATTGCGCTTCCACGCGCTGTTCGGGTCTTCGGTCGGGCCCCACATGTCGTTGGCCTTGTATCCGCCGGCGTCGCCCATCGCCATGTTGATCAGGAACGGCCACTGTCCCTCGGACGGGTTGAGGAAGGCCGACAGCGACCCGGCATAGATGAACTGCTGTGGATGATAGACCGAGAGGATCATCGCCGAGTTGCCCGCCATCGACAGGCCGACGGCGGCGTTGCCGGTCGTGGACACTCCGCGTTCGGCGGCCAGCCAGTTCGGCAGCTCGCTCGTCAGGAAGGTCTCCCACTTGTAGGTCTGGCAACCGTTCTTGCCACAGGCCGGCGCATACCAGTCGCTGTAGAAGCTGGACTGACCGCCGACCGGCATGATGATCGACAACGGGGTGTCGAAGTACCACTCGAACGCCTGGGTCTCGAGGTCCCAGCCGTTGAAGTCGTCGCGGGCACGCAGACCGTCGAGCAGGTACACAGCCTTCGACCCGGTGCCTTTCTGGAACTGCACCTTGATATCGCGGCCCATCGACGGCGAGGGGACCATCAAGTACTCCACCGGCAGACCGGGCCGCGAGAACGCCTCAGCGGTCGGAGACTGCCCCGTGAGGCCCACTACGCCGGGCAGCAGGGCCGCCGCTACGGCAGCCATGGTGAGCCGGCGCGCCCAGGGACGTCGAATCTTGTCAATGAAGCTCATACTGCAAACCCATCCATCTTCCGATTTCCGCTTTTCCCACGATCGAGCAATCGTCATCGACAGCGCAGCGGATTGCTGCGTTGTCGTGCCCGCTCGACTGAGCCCGGTGGCCCATGGAGCGGACCGAGAAAATTTCAGTTGTCGCGTGTGCAGTAAAACATGTGACCAGCGCGAGGAGAAAGTCCGAACGGCGGCGTCGGCGAGATTCCCGTGAACAATCTGTCTGGTGTCGATGCCGACGTGACCGGCCGTGGGCACCGTAGGCTTCGGGGTATGGCAAAGGCTCGCGCCACTCGCCTGGCCGTGGAGGACTGGATCCAGGCCGGCTATGCGGTCCTTGCCGAGGAAGGCATCAAGTCGCTGAAGGTTGACCGGTTGTGCACCCGCCTCGGCGTGACCAAAGGCAGTTTTTACTGGCATTTCGCCGATATCGCGAGCTATCGCGTCGCGCTGGTCGACGCGTGGGGCGCCTCCAGAGACGAGGAACGGCGCCACTTCGGCACGTCGACTGACGTGCCTGCCCGGGAGCGGCTCTCGCAAATGATGACAACGCTGGTTGACGCTCGGCATTGGACACTGGAGCGCGCAATGCGGGAATGGGCCCGCACCGACGAGAGAGTGGCCGCCAGCGTCCGCGCCGCGGACCGGCGTGTCGTGGCCGCGGTGCGCCAGGCATTTCTCGACTACGGGTTCGATGCCGAGGAGGCCGACCTGCGCGCAACCGCCACTTTTGCGGTCGGAATAGGGTTCCTGCATCTGTCCGGGGCGAAACCCAGCGCCCGGGGAGCCGCGCGGCGGGAACGCTTCCTCGACATCATGCTGACGCGCTGAGACACACTTTCCATACTAAAAGGTATGGTAGCGTTGAGGATCGTGACCGCGGTTTCGGCCACCCCGGCCATCACCCCCGAGTTTGTCGCCCGGCTGGCCGAGCGCGCGCCAGAAGCCGAGCGGATACGCCGCTTACCTGCCGAAACGGTCGCCGACGTCACCGCTTCGGGCTTTACCGAACTGCTGGTGCCCGCCCGCTTCGGCGGTCAGCAGGCCGCGTGGCCGTCGATCCTCGATCCGGTTCGGCGGATGGCGCACGGCTGTGCGTCGAGCGCGTGGACGCTTGGCTTCTATGCCCTGCACAACTGGATGCTTGCGCTGTTCGACGAGCGTGCTCAGGAGGAGGCGTTCGCGACGCGCCCGTTCCTCGCGCCCGCGCCGCTGGCGCCGACGGGCCGAGGCGTGCCGTCCGGCGACGGCATCCGGTTGACCGGCCGGTGGTCGTGGGCGACGGGCGTGATGGACGGCAACTGGATCATGGTGGGTGCGATCTGCGGCCCCGATGAGGATCCGGCCGCTATTTATCCGGCGCTGGCCCTACTACCCATCTCCGACGTCCGCATCGAGGACGTCTGGCACACCGACGGCATGCGGGCCACTGGATCCAACGACGTGGTCATCACCGATGCGTTTGTCCCCCACCACCGGCTTGTCCGCGTCGCCGATATCTATTCCGGCACCGCGCCGGGCGCCGGGCTTCACGACGCCGACACCTACCGTTGGCCGATGGTGCCCGCCCTGTCGCTGTTGGCGGCCATGCCGGCACTGGGCAGCGCGGAGCGCGTCGCGGAGGTCTACGCCGAGCGGCTCGGCGAGCGCATCCTCGCGTACGAAGGCGTCACGCAGAAGGAGAAGCCGCTGGCGCAGGCACGGCTTGGCGAGGCGCGCGTCCGGCTGCGTGCGCTGCGCGGACTGCTGGCCGACACCGTCGGAGATATCGAAGCCGTTGTCGCGTCGGGTGACCCGGTGCCGCGGCCGGTACGAGCCGAGGCCCGCCTCGCGGCCGCGCACATCGTGCGCGAGTCGCGGTCGGTGATCGCCGATCTGCTGGAGGCGTCCGGCGCCAGCGTGCACTTCGCCGACAATCCGCTGCAGCGCATCAAACGCGACGTCGATGTTCTTGCCGGTCATGTGGTGTTCGACTACGACACCAGTCGCGAACTTGCCGGAGCGCTCACACTGGGCATGAAGGTCTCGCGCACCGCGATGGTCTAACAAAGGGGAATCATGGCCGACGATCTGCGTGATCGGATCACGAAAACCTTCCAGAAGAACGTCGCCAACCGAATGATGCGGCTGATGCCGTTCCAGACGCTGCTGGAAACCACCGGCCGCAAGAGCGGTGAGCCCCGCCGCACGCCTCTGGGTGGACGCCGCGAGGGCGACCAGTTCTGGTTCGTCTCGGAATTCGGCGACAAGTCGCAGTACGTCAAGAACATCCAGGCGAATCCGAAGGTCCGCGTCCGGATCAACGGCAGGTGGCATCGCGGCACTGCGCACTTGGTGCCCGACGACGACCCGCACGCACGGCTGCGCTCACTACCTCAGTTCAACAGCTTCGGCGTGCGGACGTTCGGCACCAACCTGCTGACCATCCGGGTCGACCTCGAGAGCTGATCCGAGGGTTGACCCCTGCCCGAAAGTAAAACTAAACTCATTTTTAGTTCGGATCGCCCATTGTCGATGGAGACACCATGGAATCCTTTGTTCACCTCCGAAAAGGCCGTACTCCCCGACGACTGCACGCCGATCTGGATGGGCTGAAAGACGACGAACTCGGGCGCGGCGGCTTCACCGGCCGCACGGCGAACATGTATCGGCGCAACGACCCGACGGCATTCCGCTCGGTCGGCCCATTGCGGCCCGTCGACGTGCTGTCGTCGGAGCTCAAACCGAGCGACGCGAGCGACGCCGCCGGCGGTCCACTGCTGATGTTCAGCAATGCCGACTGCCTCGTGATGCTGTCGCGGCGCAGCGAGCCGATGCCGTTCTTCGTCCGCTACGTCGACGGCGACCTGCTCAGCTTCGTCCACAAGGGCTCGGGTCTGCTCGAGACGGAGTTCGGGCCCCTGCGCTACCGCGAGGGCGACTGGGTCTACATACCCAAGGCGTGCACCTTCCGCCAGGTGCCCGACGAAGAGTCGACACTGCTCATGATCCAGGCCACTGACGAGTTCCGGGTCCCGGCACCGGGGTACCTCGGTCGGCACTTCCCCTTCGATCCATCGCAGGCCGTCATCCCGGAGGCGTCGCCCATCGACGACGATGGGCGTGACGAGTACGAGGTCCGGCTGATCCACTCCCCAATAGATGGGGTGGGGACGACTTCTCTCTTCTACCAACATCATCCGCTGGACGTGGCGGGCTGGCGCGGCGACAATTTCGCGTTCACCTTCAACATCGACGACTACAACGTGGTGACGTCGAACAGCGTGCACCTGCCACCCACGGTGCACCTGTTCATGGAGGCCACCGGCGTCTACGTGATGAACTTCCTGCCCAAGCCCGCCGAAAGCGTGCCAGGCACCGAGCGCACGCCGTGGTACCACCGCAACGTCGACTTCGACGAGATCGCGTTCTTCCACGGTGGATCGCTCTACGGGATCCCGATGCCGCCCGGCTTGGTTTCCCATGCGCCGCAAGGGGTTCACCACGGTGCACCAGAGAAGGCGCGCGAGCGGGCCCGCCGCAAGTTCGATGACTACGACAAGGTCGACTGGTCGGTGATCGCGATCGACACCAGGCGTCGCCTCGTCCCGTCCGAAGAGGTACTCGCCAACGATCTGGGGCAGCACTAGATGACCACCGCGGTGAAGTACGAGTACGACCGAATCCCCTATCTGGTCGCTTACCAGAACAATTCGGGCGTCCGCGACGTCTACGGCGGCGTCGCCGAGCTCGTCATCCTCGAAAGCCATCTGCTGCGTCCGAAGGACAAGCCCTCAGACACCGTATTGGTGTTCATGCATCCCATCGGCGGGGGCGCGTACCTGCCGATGATGAACGCGCTCGCCCGCGCGGGGCACCACGTCATCTACTGCAACAGCCGCTTTCGCGGTACCGACTCCGCGCTGCTGATGGAGAAGGTGGTCGAGGACCTGGGCGAGTGCATCGAGGACGCCAAGAACCGGCTGGGCTACTCGAAGGTGGTCCTCGCCGGGTGGAGCGGCGGCGG
Organism: Mycobacterium gallinarum; assembly: GCF_010726765.1. Classification (NCBI taxonomy): domain Bacteria; kingdom Bacillati; phylum Actinomycetota; class Actinomycetes; order Mycobacteriales; family Mycobacteriaceae; genus Mycobacterium; species Mycobacterium gallinarum. The sequence continues at coordinate 6,039,563 of NZ_AP022601.1, read as the reverse complement.
ATCGCTGTCGGTGTTCTACCAGCAGCAGGCGCAGAACCCGACCGTGACGGCCAGCCCCTCCGGTGACGGCCCCGACCTCACCAAGCTCGGCCTGATCCCGGCCGACGGCATCATGCTGCTGGCCGCGCACGTCAGCCGCCACGGCACGATGACCGAATGGCTGGACGCGTCGATCCTCGACGAGTCCGACCCGTCCAAGCGCGACCCCGAGTTGGACCTGTACAACCCCGACAACCCTAACCAGCCGCCCTACACCGCGGAGTTCCTCGAGCGCTACCGGGCCGCCCAGATCGCACGCAATCGCCGAATCACCAAGTGGGTCAAGGGCAAACTGGCCGAGTTGAAGGCGCAGGGCCGTCCCGAGGACGAGTTCGCGTTCGTCGTGCACGGCACCATGGCTGACCCGCGGTGGCTCGACCCCACGGTGGATCCGAACGAACGCACCCCCGGACAGTGCTATCTGGGCGATCCTCAGGTGGTGAACAACAGTCCCGTCGGATTGGCCCGGTTCTGCACACTGCGCAGCTGGCTCTCGCAATGGAGCTACGACGACGCCAACGGTGATGCGGTCAAGTGCGGGCCCGACATCGCGGTGCCCGCGCTGGTCATCGGCAACATGGCCGATGACGCCTGCACACCCAGCCACACACAGCGTCTGTTCACCGCGATCGGGCATTCTGACAAGGAGATGTACGAGATCCCCGGCGCGAACCACTACTACTCCGGACCCGATCAGCGCGGCACGCTGCGCGAGGCGGTCGGAATCTGCACCGACTGGCTACACAGGCACGAGTTCTCGACATGACGGTCACCGGCCCGCTCGACGGCATCCGCGTTATCGAGGTCGGCACGCTGATCTCCGGACCGTTCGCCGGACGGCTGCTCGGTGACATGGGCGCCGAGGTCATCAAGATCGAGCCGCCTGGGGCCCCTGATCCGTTGCGCACCTGGGGGCAGGCCGAACTCGAGGGTCACCATTTCTTCTGGACGGTGCACGCGCGCAACAAGAAGGCCGTCACGCTGAACCTGCGCAAGGATGCCGGACGCGAACTGTTCCTGGACCTCGTCGAGCGCTCCGACATCATCGTGGAGAACTTCCGGCCCGGCACGCTGGAGAAGTGGAACCTCGGCTACGTCGTGCTGCGTGAACGCAATCAGGGCATCATCCTGGTACGGGTCTCCGGATACGGGCAGACCGGACCCGAGGCGCACAAGGCGGGTTACGCGTCGGTCGCCGAGGCGGCCAGTGGCCTGCGGCACATGAACGGGTTCCCCGGCGGTCCGCCCCCGCGACTCGCCCTTTCGCTCGGCGACAGCCTGGCCGGGATGTTCGCCGCCCAGGGCGCACTGGCCGCGCTGTATCGACGCTCGGTCACCGGCAAGGGACAGGTCGTCGACGCCGCGCTCACCGAATCCTGTTTGGCCGTTCAGGAATCCACCATTCCGGACTACGACGTGGGCGGTGTGGTTCGGGGACCCTCCGGTACCCGACTGGAGGGTATCGCCCCGTCGAACATCTACCCGACCGCCGACGGCAGCTGGGTCGTCATCGCCGCCAACCAGGACACCGTGTTCCGTCGGCTGTGCGCCGCAATGGGACAACCAGAGCTCGCCACCGACGATCGATTCGCCACTCACGTTGCCCGGGGCCGCAATCAGGATGAACTCGACAAGATCATCGGCGACTGGGCGGCCGCCAGACAACCTGCCGACATCATCGCGACCCTTTCGGAAGCCGGGGTGATCAGCGGACCCATCAACACCGTCGCCGAGGTCGTCGAGGATCCACAGCTGCAGGCCCGCGGGATGATCGCCGACCACTGGGACGAACGCATCGGGCGAAACATCAAGGGTCCCGGCGTGATACCGGTGCTCTCGGATACACCGGGCACGATTCGCAACGCCGGCTCCGCCCGGCCCGGCCAGCACAATGACGAGGTCTACGGTGGTCTGCTGGGCCGAAGCGATGCCGAGATCATGCAGCTGGCAGAGGAGGGCGTGTTATGAGTGTGCTTCCGACGCATGTCGACATTCGCGACGTCTCACTGCGCGACGGACTACAGATCGAGGATCCGATTCCGTTGTCGGCCAAACTCGAACTGCTCGCGGCCGTCGCCGCCACCGGCGTGCGGGAGATGGAGGCGACGGCGTTCGTCTCGCCATCGAAGGTGCCCGCGCTGGCCGACGCGGCCGAACTCGCCGCCGAGCTGCACAACTTCGGAGACATCGAGTTCTCGGCGCTGGTGGCCAGTCCCAACGGCGCCAAGCGCGCGATCGCGTCGGGTTTGCGGTCGATCGAGTACGTGGTGTCGGCCGCCGACGGCCACAGCCAAGCGAACGTAGGTCGCACCACGGCGGAAGCCACCGCGCAGATTCCCGAGATCGTCGCGATCTCCCACGACAGCGGCGTCACCGTCGAGGTCATCATCGCCACGGCGTGGGACTGCCCCTTCGACGGCCCGACACCACCGCAACGCGTGCTGGACATCGTGACCGCCGCCCGCGACCACGGCGCCGATCGCCTCGCGATCGCCGACACCATCGGCACCACCACCCCGCGCCGGGTCAGCGCTCTGGTGGCGCAGGTTCGTCCCCTGATCGGTGACATCCCGCTGGGGGCGCATTTCCACAACACCCGCGGTGCCGGACTGGCCAGCGCCTACGCCGCAGTCGAGGCCGGTGTCACCCGGCTGGACGCGTCAGTCGGCGGGCTCGGCGGCTGTCCGTTCGCGCCGGGCGCCAGCGGCAACATCGCCACCGAAGACCTGGTTTATCTGTTACGGGACAGCGAGATTGACGTCGACGTCGACCTGGAGGGCGCCATCGCCGCCGCCCGCGTCGCTCAGAAAGTCGTCGGGCACGACCTACCGAGCTCGCTGCTGCGTGCCGGCGACCGGATTCTCGGCGACTGACGTGAAGGGACTTGCTCACGTCTCGGCTGTAACCGCATGGCGGAAATGCCGGCCAAAACTCGCCGTCAGGTTACACGCGCGGTCGTTCAGGGCCGGGATGTGACCGTGCCAGCCGAAACCCTCAGTGCCAAGGGTCGCCAGACCAGGGAGGCTATCGAGCAGGCCGCCCGGAAACTCTTCGCCGAGCGCGGGTTTCACGGCACCACCCTTGGTGACATCACGTCGGCGGCCGGCAAATCACCGGCGGCGTTCTATCGCTACTTCGCCGACAAGGAAGATCTGCTGGCCGTCCTCGCTGAGTCCTTCCTGCACGAGGTGGTCGCGCCGTCCGGCCTGAGCGTCGAGCTGCCGGAATCCCCGGACGACGATACGTTCTTTCGCACCGTGGTCACCGGCTACTGGAACATGTTCAAGCAGAACATCGGGATCATGATCGCGGTCGCCCAACTCGCGGCCACGCAGCCCCGCTTCGCCGCGGTGCAGAACGAATTCCGCCGTTTCGGCATCGACATCGTCGCCGCTTCAGTGCGCCGTGCCCAGGAACAGGGCCACGGTGCCGATCTGCATCCCGAGCACACCGCCGCGGCGATCGCGTTGCTCTTCGAGAACTTCACCACTGTTTTCGTCGGCACATCCGGTCTCGGGCTCGAGATGAGTGACGAGGACGCAATCGCCACGCTGTCGAGGATTTGGAAGAAGACGCTGTACGGGTTCTAGAGACCCTGGACGTAAGGAGACACAGTGGATTTCGCCCTCCCGGAGCATCTTCCGGGCCTGCTCGCCGAGATGGATGCGTTCATCGAAACCGAGATCAAGCCGCTGGAACGCGAGAACATGCAGTATTTCGACCATCGCCGGGAGTACGCTCGCACCGACTGGGAGAACGGCGGCATCCCGCGCCGGGAATGGGAGGACCTGCTCGGCGAGATGCGCAGGCGTGCCGATGCGGCCGGTTGGCTGCGTTACGGCCTGCCGTCGCAGTTCGGCGGCCGCGACGGCTCCAACATCGACATGGCTGTCATCCGGGAACACCTGGCGCACAAGGGACTCGGTCTGCACAACGATCTGCAGGACGAATCGTCTATCGTCGGGAACTTCCCGCAGGTCATCATGATGGACCGGTTCGGCACCGACGCGCAGAAGGACGAGTGGATCAACGCCATGTTGACCGGAGAGCGGTCGATGGCGTTCGGGCTGACCGAGCCCAACCACGGGTCGGATGCCACTTGGCTGGAAACCACCGCGATACCGGAAGGTGACGAGTGGGTCATCAACGGCGCCAAGCGGTTCAACACCGGTGTGCACCGCGCCACCCACGACCTCGTCTTCGCCCGTACGTCCGGTGAGCCGGGCCAGGCTCGCGGCATCACCGCGTTCCTGGTCCCGACCGATACGCCGGGCTTCACGGTGCCGTACTACTGGTGGACCTTCAACATGCCGACCGACCACGGCGAGGTCGAGCTCAAGGACGTTCGAGTGCCTATCGATGCGGTGCTCGGTGAAGTGGACCGTGGCTTGGAGGTCGGCCAGACGTTCCTGCACGAGAACAGGATTCGGCAGGCCGCCAGCAGCCTTGGCGCCGCGCAGCACTGTATCGACCGCGCGGTCGCCTACGCGGGCGAGCGCATTGTGTTCGGCAAGCCGCTGTCGGTGAACCAGGCTGTGCAGTGGCCGCTCGTCGAATTGCACACCGAGGCCCAGATGGTGCGGCTATTGGTGAGGTACGCGGCCTCCGAGTTGGACCGCAACCACCACATGGAGGTCTCCGACAAGGTGTCGATGGCCAACTATCGCGCCAACCGGCTCGTGTGCGATGCGGCCGATCGGGCGATGCAGGTGTTGGGCGGCATCGGCTACAGCCGTCACGAGCCGATGGAGCACATCTACCGTCATCACCGCCGGTACCGAATCACCGAGGGCGCCGAGGAGATCCAGATGCGACGGGTGGCGCAGCGGCTCTTCGGATTCGGGCGCAAGTGAAGGATCAGCTCGAGGCCGTGCTCCGCACGGAACTGGGCGACGGCGTGGTCGTCGAGAACCTGCGCGCCCTCACGGGCGGGGCGAGCAGGACGACGTGGGCATTCGACGCGGTCACCGATGAGCGGCGGCCGTTGATCCTGCGCACCGGGCCGCCCGACGACGTGCACGCAAGCATGGAGCTGGAGGCCGCTGTGCAGAAGCGTGCAGCCAAAGCCGGCGCCCCTGTCCCCCAGATCGTGACCGCCGATAATTCCCCTGCCGCACTGGGCAACCCGTATCTGATCTGCAACGCGATCGCCGGCGAGACGATCGTCAGGCGGATCTATCGCACCCTCGACGACGCGGGCCGGGACCGGCTGTTGCATCAGTGCGCCCAGGCGCTGGCGGCCGTCCACCGGGCAGACACCGATGTGCCCGGACTCGACGGGTTCGACGACCTTGCCGAGTGGCGGGACCGGCTCGACGAAATGAAGGACACCACAGCAACGTTCGAGTGGGCGTTCCGCTGGCTGGCCGCGAATCGTCCTGCGCCCACCCGGCAGGTGCTCGTGCACGGCGACTTCCGAATGGGCAATCTGATCGTCGACGAGAACGGGTTGGCGGCGGTGCTGGACTGGGAGCTGGTTCATACCGGCGAGGTGTACGAGGACCTGGCGTGGTTCTGCATCCGCGCCTGGCGCTTCGGTGCGCCCGAAGACATGGGCGCGGGTGGTCTCGGCAGCGTCGAGAGTTTCCTGTCGGCCTACGAAGCCGCCGCGGGAACCGAGCTGGATCGCGACGTGTTCCGCTGGTGGCTCACCGTCGCGACCCTGCGCTGGGGAGTCATCTGCCGATTCCAGGCCGAACGGCATCTATCGGGCCTGAACCGGTCGGTCGAATTGGCGGCGATCGGTCGCCGCGTCGCCGAAACCGAATGGGACGTGCTGGATCTGCTCACGGGAGGTGGTCCGAAATGAGCGGGCTGTACGGCCGACCGACCGCGGCCGAACTGGTCGGGGCGGTCGCTGATTTCCTTGACAACGATGTGCGCGGCGCCGTCGGGCCGCCGGTCAACTTCCACGCCCGCGTCGCCGCCAATGTATTGCGCATCGTGGAGCGCGAACTGCTAGACGGGTCCGCCGATGACGTCGCCGCTGCACTCAACGGGCTGGGCTACGCGGACGAAACCGAGCTCGCGATGGCGATCCGCGCCGGCGACCTCGACGACCGGTGCGACGAACTGCTGGCCGGTCTGCGCACGATCGTGCGACGACGCCTCGACGTCAACCACCCCGGCTATGCCGAGTGAATCGGGCGCGCAAACCGACCGCCACGGGCGATACGCGCGCCGGATTCACGAGTCAGAGGCGGCGGATGCGGGCCAGCCAGGCCGGTTCGTCGACCACGGTCCCGACCGGCCGACCGATCGCCTCGACATGCGGTTCCTGGACCACGCCGCGATAGGTGGTCTCGTCCAGCGCCTCCAGCGTCCAGCCGTCTCGGAACGCCTCGCGAACCACCGCCTCACTGACCTCGGGGCCGAATCCGCGGCCCTTGTCGGACAGCGCCAGCACGTGCACCACCGCGCCCGGCCTGCACACGGCGTGCAGACCGGCGACGTATCGGACGCGGTCCGTGTCGTCGAATATGTGGAACAGCGCGCTGTCGACAATCGTGTCGTAGCGCGGCTCGTCGCCGAGGTTCATCGCGTCGGCGACCTCGAAGTGGGCGTCGACGCCTTTGGCGGCCGCGTTCTCGCGGGCCTGCTCGATCGCCGTCGGGGCGGCGTCGACGCCGAGCACGTCGTACCCGAGGCGGGTGAGCAGGATCGTGTGCTCGCCGGTCCCGCAGCCGGCGTCGAGTACGGCACCGCGGATGAGACCGGCCCGTTCGACGCCGACGATCGCCGGCTGAGGTTCGCCGATCACCCACGGCGCGGTTCGGGTCTTGTAGGCATCGTCGAATCGGGAGAAGGTTGGGGTGGAATCCATGAAGTCCAGGGTTCTACCTCAACCTTGCTTTAGGTCAAGAGAGGTCAGGTGAATGTCCGTTACGGAATCGAGCGTGCTCGTCGACGTTGCCGATCGGCTCTTCGAGGCGATCGCCAACAGCGACATCGTCACGGTGAAGCAGCTGTTCAGCGATGAGGTACTGGTCTGGCATTCGGGCGACACCCGAGACAGCGCGAAAGATCGGGCGGCGCGGATCATCGACTGGTTCATCAATGCGACGACCTCCCGCCGCTACGAGGTACTCGATCGCCAGTTCTTCGACGGCGGTTTCGTACAGCAGCACATCCTGCATGCCGACAGCCGCAACGGGACATCGATCCATATGCGTGTCTGCATCGTCATCAAAGTGGGTACCGCCGGACTGATCACCCGCATCGACGAGTACTTCGACCCGGCGGAAATGGCCCCACTGCTCGATACGTCCAACTGATAGGAGACGACATGGCAAGCCTCAGCGAATTTTTCAGCGACCCGGCGTCGGCCGGAACCTGGACCGCCGTCGCAGATCAATCGACCGTCACGGCGACGAGCAAGTCACTCTGGGGTGTGATGCCGGTAAAGGTACGGTTCACCGAGTTCGACGCCGAGGGCCAAGTCACTGCCCCGCAAACGGTTTCCGGCCGCGTCGACGTCAAGGCGGCATCGCTACGCAGCGGCATCGGCAAACGCGACGAGCATCTGCGCTCCGCCGACTTCTTTGAAGCCGACAAGTTTCCAGACATCAGCGTGGTCGTCAGCTCGGCGGATTCGGTGACCGCCGACACCGTCGGACTGCGCGCGCAGCTCACCATCAAGGGCACGACGAAGCCGGTCGAGTTGAAGGCGAAGGTGACGCCCGTCGGCGACGGCGGAATGCGGCTGACGACGAAGACGACCATCAACCGTCAGGACTTCGGAGTCGACGGCAACCTGATGGGGATGATCACCGACAACGTGACGATCTCCGGCGACCTCGTGTTCCGACGCGCAACCTAGCCGTACGATCGGGCGCATGGTCGAGCAATCACCACTTCGGGTCCTTGTCTACAGCGACAATCCCAGGACTCGAGAGCAGGTGCAGCTCGCGCTTGGAAAGCGCGTGCACCCGGACCTGCCGGAGCTGACGTACGTCGAGATCGCCACCGGTCCGATGGTCATCCGACAGATGGACGAGGGCGGTTTCGATCTGGTGATCCTCGATGGCGAGGCCACTCCGACGGGTGGTATGGGAATTGCCAAGCAGCTCAAGGATGAGATCGCCGACTGCCCGCCCGTCCTCGTGCTCACCGGACGCCCCGACGACGCTTGGCTGGCCAACTGGTCGCGCGCCGAGGCCGCTGTCCCCCATCCGATCGACCCGATCCGGCTGGGCGACGCGGTGGTTTCGCTGCTGCGCACACCCGTGCAGTAACCCAAAACACCAAACTCGCTGTCGCACTTGCCCATTCGCGGCACGACGACATAGCGGAAGTGTGATCTTAGCCATACTAACCCCAAGGTGTGGCGCTCATCCCCATGCCCGCTAGGGTGTGGGTAAGCTCACATCGACAGCCCACGAGGGAGCGTTTGCTCGGCATGGATTTGTACACCCCGATACTGGTACTCGGCGGAATCGCGGCGGTGTTCGCGGTCGGCTCGGTCGGCATTGCTCTGCTGGTCGGCCCGAGGCGCTACAACCAGTCCAAACTCGAAGCCTACGAGTGCGGCATCGAACCAGTCCCGGGACTGGCCAGTGCCCACTCGGCGGGCCAGCGATTCCCGATCAAGTACTACCTGACCGCGATGTTGTTCATCATCTTCGACATCGAGATCGTCTTCCTCTATCCCTGGGCGGTCGCTTTCGACAATCTCGGACTGTTCGCGCTGGTAGAGATGCTTCTCTTCATGGTGGTGGTGTTCGTCGCCTACGCGTACGTCTGGCGGAGAGGTGGCCTGGCATGGGACTAGAAGAGAAACTGCCCGGCGGAATCATGCTGTCGACGGTCGAGAAGGTCGCCGGCTACATCCGCAAGGGCTCGCTGTGGCCGGCGACGTTCGGGCTGGCCTGCTGTGCGATCGAGATGATGGCGACCGCGGGCCCGCGGTTCGACATCTCGCGCTTCGGCATGGAGCGCTTCTCGGCGACGCCTCGGCAGGCCGATCTGATGATCGTCGCAGGTCGGGTGAGTCAGAAGATGGCTCCGGTGCTGCGCCAGATCTACGACCAGATGGCCGAGCCCAAGTGGGTGCTGGCGATGGGCGTGTGTGCGTCCTCGGGCGGGATGTTCAATAACTACGCGATTGTGCAGGGCGTCGACCACGTTGTGCCGGTCGACATCTATCTGCCCGGCTGCCCGCCGCGCCCGGAGATGCTGCTGCACGCAATCCTCAAGCTGCACGACAAGATTCAGGAGATGCCACTCGGCGTTCACCGCGAGGAGGCGATTCGCGAAGCCGAGAAGGCAGCCCTGTCGGTCACGCCGACCATCGAGCTCAAGGGTTTGCTGAGGTGACGGAACACAGCAATGGCACCGGTCACGGCCCGCAGGCTGACATCGATCCGCCCGAAGTCATCGGTGTGCGCCGCGGCATGTTCGGCGCCCAGGGCTCCGGTGACACGTCCGGTTATGGCCGCCTCGTCCGCTCCGTCGCGCTGCCGGGCAGTTCGCCACGCCCCTACGGCGGCTTCTTCGACGAGGTGGTCGACACACTGGCCGCGGCACTGGGCGAGGACGGCTACGCGGAGTCGATCGAGCGGGTGGTGGTCTATCGCGATGAGCTGACGCTGGAGGTTCGGCGTGAGCAGCTGCCCGCGGTGGCCCAGGCGCTGCGCGATGATCCCGGCCTGAAGTTCGAACTGTGCCTTGGGGTCAGCGGCGTGCACTACCCGGACGACGAAGGGCGTGAGCTGCACGCGGTGTATCCGCTGATGTCGATCACGCACAACCGTCGCATCCGCGTGGAAGTCGCCGCTGCCGACGCCGACCCCCACATCCCGTCGCTATACGCGGTGTATCCGACCGTCGACTGGCACGAACGCGAAACCTACGACTTCTTCGGCATCATCTTCGACGGCCATCCCGCGCTGACGCGCATCGAGATGCCCGACGACTGGGTAGGCCACCCGCAGCGCAAGGACTACCCGCTAGGCGGTATCCCCGTCGAGTACCACGGCGCTGAGATTCCGCCGCCCGATCAGCGGAGGTCCTACAACTGATGAATTCACCGGACAATCCGGCCAATCCTTCTGATTCGGGCGGAACCGAAACCGTGGTCGTCGTCGGCGGCCAAGACTGGGATCAGGTCGTGGAGGCCGCGAAACAAAACGCGGCCTCCCACGCCGGGGAACGCATCGTGGTCAACATGGGCCCCCAACATCCCTCCACGCACGGGGTGCTGCGCCTGATCCTGGAGATCGAGGGCGAAACGATCGTCGAGATCCGTTGCGGCATCGGCTATCTCCACACCGGCATCGAGAAGAACCTCGAGTTCCGCACCTGGACTCAAGGTGTCACCTTCGTCACCCGAATGGATTACCTGTCACCGCTTTTCAACGAGACGGTGTACTGCCTGGGTGTCGAGAAGCTCCTCGGCGTCACCGACGACATCCCCGAACGCGCCAGCGTTATCCGCGTGATGATGATGGAACTGAACAGGATCTCCAGCCACCTGGTCGCCCTGGCCACCGGCGGCATGGAACTGGGCTCCATGGGCGCGATGTTCTACGGATTCCGCGAACGCGAGCAGATCCTGTCGCTGTTCGAAACCATCACCGGGCTACGGATGAACAACGCCTACATCCGCCCCGGCGGGGTGGCCATGGATCTGCCCGACGAAGCCATCGGCCAACTACGCGACATGCTCACGTTGATGCCCAAGCGGCTCAAGGACCTCGAGGACCTACTCAGCGAGAACTACATCTGGAAGGCGCGCACCCAGGGCATCGGCTATCTGGGTCTGGAAGGGTGCATGGCGCTGGGCATCACCGGTCCCTGCCTGCGCTCCACCGGACTGCCCCACGACCTGCGCAAGTCGCAGCCCTACTGCGGGTATGAGACCTACGACTTCGACGTCATCACCGACGACGCCTGCGACTCCTATGGCCGCTACCTGATCAGGGTCAAAGAAATGCACGAGTCGCTCAAGATCATCACCCAATGCGTCGACCGACTCGACGTGCCCAATCCCGGACCGGTGATGATCCAGGACAAAAAGCTGGCCTGGCCCGCCGACCTCAAACTCGGCCCCGACGGGCTCGGCAACTCCGAAGAACACATCGCCAAGATCATGGGCCACTCCATGGAGGGCTTGATCCACCACTTCAAGCTTGTCACCGAAGGCATCCGCGTCCCCGCCGGGCAGGTCTATGTAGCGGTCGAATCCCCGCGCGGCGAACTCGGAGTACACATGGTCTCCGACGGCGGCACCCGGCCCTACCGCGTGCACTACCGCGACCCCTCCTTCAACAACCTGCAAGCCGTCGCCGCCATGTGCGAAGGCGGCATGGTCGCCGACGCCATCACCGCGGTGGCGTCGATCGACCCGGTAATGGGAGGCGTGGACAGGTGACTGTGTTCCTCGAGCTCGGTCAGCGCCCCGATGAGCCGGGCCCGCCGATTCACGGCGCCAAGATATATCCAGCCGAGGTGGCGGCACGCCTGGCGGCAGACGCCGAGACGGTCATCGCCCGCTATCCGCAGAGCCGTTCGGCGTTGTTGCCACTGCTGCACCTCGTCCAGTCCGAAGACGGATGCCTGACACCCGCGGGTATCGCGTTCTGCGCCAAGCAGTTGGGGCTGACCGACGCCGAAGTCACCGCGGTGGCCACCTTCTACTCCATGTACCGCCGCACGCCGACCGGTGAATACCTGGTCGGCGTGTGCACAAACACGCTGTGCGCGATCATGGGCGGCGACGCGATTCTCGAAGCGCTCGAAGACCACCTGGGTGTACACGCCGGCGAAACCACCGAAGACGGCAAGGTCACCCTCGAGCACGTCGAGTGCAACGCCGCATGCGACTACGCACCGGTCGTGATGGTCAACTGGGAGTTCTTCGACAACCAGACACCGTCATCCGCCCGCGACCTCGTCGACGGCTTACGCGACGGCACGCCGCCCATGCCGACCCGTGGCGCGCCGCTGTGCAAGTTCAAAGAGACGGCGAGAGTCCTTGCAGGCCTGCCTGATCCGCAGGCAGCCGCCGCGCAGACCCCGACCGGGGACGCGACGCTGGCCGGGCTGCGGATCGCCAAGGAACGTGGCATGGAGGCGCCCGCCGCCGACGCGGTGACGGATTCTCACAGCGGGCCTGACGACGAGAAGGTCGCGACCGAGGCGACAAAGGATCAAGCGGCCCCCGCACCGTCCGCCGACGTACCGGCCAAGCCGAACGAACCCGAAACCGACCCGGACGCAACGGAATCGAAGACATGACACCACTGACTCCCGTTTTGAGCCGGTTCTGGGACGAACCAGAACCCTGGTCGATGGAAACCTACCGCCGGCATGACGGCTACCAGGCACTCGACAAAGCGCTCAAAATGGACCCCGACGACCTCATCGCCACCGTGAAGGATTCGGGCCTGCGGGGGCGCGGCGGCGCAGGCTTCCCGACAGGCACCAAATGGTCGTTCATCCCGCAGGACGACTCCGGCGCCGGCGCCAAGCCGCACTACCTCGTCGTCAACGCAGACGAGTCCGAACCCGGCACGTGCAAAGACATTCCGCTGATGCTGACCACCCCGCACTTCCTGGTGGAGGGCGTCATCATCGCGGCGTACGCGATTCGCGCGCATCACGCGTTCATCTACGTCCGCGGCGAGGTGGTGCCGGTACTTCGGCGACTGCAGGCGGCTGTCGCCGAGGCGTACGAGGCCGGCTATCTGGGAACGAACATCCTCGACTCGGGCTTCGATCTGGAACTGATTGTGCACGCCGGGGCGGGCGCTTACATCTGCGGTGAGGAGACAGCGCTGCTGGACTCCCTGGAGGGCCGTCGCGGGCAGCCGCGCCTGCGCCCACCGTTCCCCGCCGTCGCCGGTCTGTACGCCTCTCCGACGGTGGTCAACAACGTCGAATCCATCGCCAGCGTGCCGCCGGTGCTGCTCAACGGAGTGGACTGGTTCCGGTCGATGGGAACCGAGAAATCCCCGGGCTTCACGCTGTACTCGCTGTCCGGTCACGTCACCACCCCCGGCCAGTACGAGGCGCCGCTGGGCATCACGATGCGCGAACTGCTCGACTACGCAGGCGGTATCCGGGCCGGCCACAGTCTCAAGTTCTGGACACCAGGCGGTTCGTCCACACCACTGCTGACCGACGAACACCTCGACGTGCCTCTGGATTACGAAGGCATGGCGGGGGTCGGAACGATGCTGGGCACCAAGGCGTTGCAGGTCTTCGACGAGACCACCTGCGTCGTCCGCGCGGTGCGCCGCTGGACCCAGTTCTACGCTCACGAATCGTGCGGCAAATGCACACCGTGCCGGGAGGGCACTTACTGGCTGGCGCAGATCTATGCACGGCTGGAGACCGGCACGGGTACCGAAGCCGATATCGAGAAACTGTTGGACATCGCCGACAACATCAACGGGAAGTCGTTCTGCGCGTTGGGTGACGGCGCGGCCGCGCCCATCCTGTCGTCGATCAAGTTCTTCCGCGACGAGTACTACCAGCATCTGTCCGGCGGCTGCCCGTTCGATCCGCACGCCTCGGCTCTGATGGCAACGGAAGGGGTGGGGGTCTAGATGACCGTGACCGAACCGGCCCACGACGCCCCGCCCGTCGAAATGGTGAACCTCACCATCGACGGTGTGGAGGTCAGTGTCCCCAAGGGCACCTTGGTGATTCGCGCCGCCGAGCTGATCGGCATTCAGATCCCGAGGTTCTGCGACCACCCACTGCTCGACCCCGTCGGCGCGTGCAGGCAGTGTCTGGTCGAGGTCGAAGGCCAGCGCAAGCCCATGGCCTCGTGCACGATCACGTGCACACCCGACATGGTGGTGAAGACCCAGCTGACGTCGGAGTCCGCCGACAAGGCACAGCAGGGTGTCATGGAACTCCTGCTGATCAACCACCCACTCGACTGCCCCGTGTGCGACAAGGGCGGTGAATGCCCGCTGCAAAACCAGGCGATGTCCAACGGCCGCCCCGAAACCCGCTTCGAGGACGTCAAGCGCACCTTCCCGAAACCGATCAACATCTCGTCGGAGGTGCTGCTCGACCGGGAGCGCTGCGTGCTGTGCGCGCGCTGCACCCGGTTCTCCGAGCAGATCGCCGGCGACCCGTTCATCGATCTGCTCGAACGCGGTGCCCTGCAACAGGTCGGCATCGCACCCGGCGAGCCGTTCCAGTCGTACTTCTCCGGCAACACCGTGCAGATCTGCCCGGTCGGTGCCCTCACCAGCGCGGCCTACCGCTTCCGCGCCCGGCCGTTCGACCTGGTCTCCAGCCCCAGCGTGTGTGAACACTGCGCGTGCGGGTGTGCCGAACGTACCGATCACCGCCGCGGAAAGGTCATGCGCCGGTTGGCCGGTGACGACCCGGAGGTCAACGAGGAATGGAACTGCGACAAGGGACGGTGGGCGTTCACCTACCCGACCCTGGGCGATCGCATCACCACCCCCCTGGTTCGCGAGGACGGTGAACTTCGACCGGCGTCGTGGTCGGAGGCCATCAGCGTGGCATGCGCGGGGCTGGCCGCGGCACGCGGCAACGCCGGAGTGCTGGTCGGTGGGCGACTGACCGTCGAGGACGCCTACGCGTACTCGAAGTTCGCCCGAATGGTGCTGAATACCAACGACATCGACTTCCGGGCCCGCGCTCACAGCGCGGAAGAAGAGGAGTTCCTCGCCGCGCACATCGCAGGCCAGCCGCTGACAGTGACCTACGCCGACCTCGAGAACGCACCCGCGGTGCTGCTGGCCGGGTTGGAGCCCGAAGAAGAAGCACCGATTGTGTTCCTGCGGTTGCGTAAGGCCGTCCGCAAGCACGGGTTGCAGGTGAAGTCGATCGCGCCATTCGCCACCCGGTCGCTGGGCAAGCTGCGCGGCGAACTGATCGCCACGATGCCCGGCGGTGAAGGCGCGGCACTCGACGCGCTTGCCGATGACGCTCAGCTGAAACTGCCCGGTGCCGTCATCGTGGTCGGTGAGCGCCTCGCCACCTCGCCCGGAGCGCTTTCAGCCGCAGGCAGATTGGCCGCAGCGACCGGTGCTCGACTGGCATGGATACCGCGCCGAGCCGGTGAGCGCGGCGCGCTGGAGGCGGGTGCGCTGCCCGGCCTGTTGCCCGGTGGCCGACCGGTCAGCGATACCGCGGCCCGCGAGCAGACCGCCGCCGGCTGGCATGTCGGTGAGCTACCGAGCTCCCCAGGCCGCGACACCGCGGGCATTCTGGACGCCGCCCGCACGGGCGAGCTGGGCGCGCTGCTGGTCGGCGGCGTCGAGCTCGCCGACCTACCCGATCCGGACGCGGCGCTGGCAGCGATCGACGCAGCGCCGTTCGTGGTGAGCCTCGAGCTGCGCGAGAGTGACGTCACCGAACGCGCCGACGTGGTCTTCCCGATCGCGCCCGTCGTCGAGAAGGGCGGAGCGTTCATCAACTGGGAGGGCCGGATTCGCCCGTTCGAACCCGCGCTGCAAACCAACGCCACACCCGACCGGCGGGTCCTGCAATTCCTCGCCGACGAGCTCGGCGTCGACCTCAACATGCCGACGGCACTGGCCGCCGGTGAGGAGTTGGCGCAGCTCGGGCTGTGGGCGGGCGAGCGGACGGGCGCGCCGACGGTGTCGTCGTCGCAGCCCGAAAAGCCCGGCGAAGGCCAGGCGGTGCTCGCCGGTTGGCGGATGCTGCTGGACGACGGACGCCTGCAGGACGGTGAACTGCATCTCGCAGGCACCGCCCGCCAACCGGTCACTCGGCTGTCGTCGGCCACCGCGGCCGAAATCGGGGCTGCGGACGACGATCTGGTGACCGTGCGCACCGAACGCGGCGAAGTCACGCTGCCCCTGGCGATCACCGAGATGCCCGACGGCACCGTGTGGCTGCCGATGAACTCACCCCAGTCGGCGGTGTACCGCCAGCTCGGTGTGACCACGGGAACCGTCGTCTCGATCGAACGGGCCCACCTGTGACGCCGGATATGACCTACCCCGACCCGACGCTCTTCGGGCACGACCCGTGGTGGCTGATCGTCCTCAAGGCTGTGGCGATCTTCGCGTTCCTCATGTTGTCGCTGCTCGTGGCGATCCTGATGGAACGCAAGATCCTCGGCTACATGCAGATGCGGCCCGGCCCCAACCGTGTCGGCCCATGGGGCCTGCTGCAATCGCTGGTCGACGGCGTCAAGCTGGCCCTCAAAGAGGGACTGATTCCCGCCGGCGTCGACAAGTTCATCTATCTGGCAGCGCCGGTCATCTCGGTGGTCCCCGCGTTCATCGCATTCTCCGTGATTCCGATGGGCGGTGAGGTGTCGATCTTCGGCCATCGGACCGCCCTTCAACTGACCGATATGCCCGTCGCGGTGCTGTTCGTCCTGGCCGCCACGTCGATCGGGGTCTACGGAATCGTGTTGGCGGGCTGGGCCTCCGGCTCCACCTACCCACTGTTGGGTGGGTTGCGCTCCAGCGCTCAGGTGATCTCCTACGAGATCGCGATGGCCCTGTCCTTCGCGGCGGTCTTCATCTACGCGGGCACGATGTCGACGTCGGGCATCGTCGCCTCGCAGGCGGGCCTCTGGTTCATCTTTCCGCTGCTGCCATCGTTCATCATCTACCTCGTCTCGATGGTCGGCGAAACCAACCGGGCCCCTTTCGATCTGCCCGAGGCAGAGGGCGAACTCGTCGGCGGATTCCACACCGAGTACTCGTCGATCAAGTTCGCGATGTTCATGCTCGCCGAGTACGTCAACATGTTCACGGTGTCGGCGCTGGCGACCACGCTGTTCTTTGGCGGATGGCACGCCCCGTGGCCGATCAACATGTGGGACGGCGCCAACACCGGCTGGTGGCCACTGCTGTGGTTCGTGGCGAAGGTGTGGGGCTTCATGTTCATCTTCTTCTGGCTGCGAGGAACGCTGCCCCGCATGCGATACGACCAGTTCATGGCGCTGGGCTGGAAGGTCCTCATTCCGGTCTCGCTGGTCTGGATCGTGATCGTGTCGTCCGTCCGGACCTTGCGCAACGAGGGCGTCGATCAACTGACCACCTACCTGATCACTATCGCCGTCGTGGTCGGATTGCTGGTGCTGTTCGCGTTGTGGAGAACGGTGCGCGCCAGAAACATTCGGAAGATCCCTGAGCCGACAGCGGAGCCGGGCACGTTCCCGGTACCACCGCTGCCCGACAAGGAGATGGCTTCAAAGGAGAAGACGCATGCCTAAGTTCCTCGACGCGATCGCGGGTTTCGGGGTCACCTTTTCCACGATGTTCAAGAAGCGAATCACCGAGGAGTACCCGGAGAAGCCGGGCCCGGTCGCCAAGCGCTACCACGGGCGGCACCAACTCAACCGTTACCCCGACGGGCTGGAGAAATGCATCGGCTGCGAGTTGTGCGCGTGGGCCTGCCCCGCCGACGCCATCTTCGTCGAGGGCGCGGACAACAAAGAGGACGAACGGTTCTCCCCCGGTGAGCGTTACGGCCGCGTGTACCAGATCAACTACCTGCGCTGCATCGGCTGCGGGCTGTGCATCGAGGCATGCCCGACCCGGGCACTGACGATGACCAACGAATACGAAATGGCCGACGACAACCGCGCCGATTTGATCTGGGGCAAGGACAAACTCCTCGCCCCATTGAAGTCCGGCATGCTTCCCCCGCCCCATCCGATGCAACCGGGAAGCACCGACGAGGACTACTACCGCGGCAACATCAAGCCCGTCACCGAGGATGTGACGTGACACTGGAGTTTCTCGCATCAGCGGCCGCCGACGTCGCCGGCCACACCTCCACCACCGAAGCAGTCCTGTTCTGGGTGCTGGGCACCGTCGCGGTCGCCGGCGCGGTCGGTGTGGTCGCCGCACCGAAAGCGGTGTACTCGGCGATGTTCCTGGCCACCACGATGATCGTGCTCGCGGTCTTCTACATCGCGCAGGACGCGCTGTTCCTCGGCGTCGTGCAGATCGTGGTCTACACCGGCGCCGTGATGATGCTCTTCCTGTTCGTGCTCATGCTCATCGGCGTCGACACCTCCGAGTCGCTGGTCGAAACGATTCGGGGACAACGCATTGCGGCGATCGTCGTCGGCCTGGGCTTCGGCATCATGCTCATCGCGGGCATCGGCAGCGTCTCGGTGGGCGGATTCGTCGGCCTGGCGGAGGCTAACGCCGGCGGCAACGTCCAGGGTCTGGCCGCCCTCATCTTCACCGAGTACCTGTGGGCTTTCGAGCTGACCGGTGCGCTGCTGATCACCGCCGCTCTTGGCGCGATGGTGCTGGCACACCGCGAACGCTTCGAACGACGCAAGACCCAGCGTGAACTGGCGCAGGAGCGTTTGCAGCCGGGCGGGCACCCGACGACGTTGCCCAACCCCGGTGTCTACGCACGTAACAACGCCGTCGACATGGCGGCCCGTCTTCCCGACGGTTCGGCGTCCGAGCTGTCGGTGAGCGCGCTCCTGCAGAAGCGAACCGTGACCAGCGACGGTGGTGACGACAAGTGAACCCGGACAACTACCTGTACCTGTCGGCGTTGTTGTTCACCATCGGCGCCTCCGGTGTGTTGTTGCGCCGCAACGCCATCGTCATGTTCATGTGTGTGGAGCTGATGCTCAACGCCTGCAACCTGGCGTTCGTGACGTTCTCACGCATGCACGGGCATCTCGACGGCCAAATGGTCGCCTTCTTCACCATGGTGGTCGCCGCCTGTGAGGTGGTGATCGGATTGGCCATCATCATGACGATCTTCCGAACCCGCCGTTCGGCCTCGGTCGACGACGCCAGTCTGCTGAAACACTAAGGTGCGATGACGATTCCAGTGTGGCTCACTATCGCCCTGCCGCTGGCGGGCGCGACGATACTTCTGTTGGGCGGACGGCGCACGAACGGCTGGGGCCACCTGCTGGGCACCGCGGCCTCACTCGGCGCCTTCGTGGTCGGCGCGGTGCTGTTCACCGACATGCTCGGTCGCGACGCCGAACAGCGCACCGTCCATGAATCGTTGTTCAGCTGGGTGCCCGTCGCCGGCCTGCAGGTCGACTTCGGGCTGCACCTCGACCAGCTGTCGATGTGCTTCGTGCTGCTCATCACCGGGGTCGGCTCGCTGATCCACATCTACTCCATCGGCTACATGGCCGAAGATCCCGAGCGGCGACGCTTTTTCGCCTACCTCAACCTGTTCCTGTCCGCGATGCTGCTGCTGGTGCTCGCCGACAACTATTTGGGGCTGTACGTCGGCTGGGAGGGCGTGGGCCTGGCGTCATACCTGCTGATCGGGTTCTGGCAACACAAGCCATCGGCGGCGACCGCGGCGAAGAAGGCGTTCATCGTCAACCGTGTCGGTGACATCGGCCTGGCCGTCGCACTGATGGTGATGTTCGCCTACATCGGGTCCATCTCCTTCGAGGGCGTCTTCGCCGCCGCGCCGAATGTCAGCGAGGGCGTGCTCACCGCGATCGGCCTGCTGCTGCTGCTGGCGGCGTGCGGCAAGTCCGCGCAGGTGCCGCTGCAGTCCTGGCTCGGCGACGCCATGGAGGGCCCGACACCCGTGTCGGCGCTCATCCACGCCGCGACGATGGTGACCGCAGGCGTCTACCTGATCGTGCGATCCGGCCCGGTGTTCGACCTCGCGCCGTATGCGCAACTCGGTGTCGTGATCGTCGGCGCGGTGACGCTGCTGTTCGGCGCGATCGTCGGCTGCGCCAAGGACGACATCAAGAAAGCGCTCGCCGCGTCGACGATGAGCCAGATCGGCTACATGGTGCTGGCGGCCGGCCTCGGACCGGCCGGGTACGCATTCGCGATCATGCACCTGCTCACCCACGGCTTCTTCAAGGCCGGCCTGTTCCTCGGTGCCGGCTCGGTGATGCACGGGATGAACGACGAGGTCAACATGCGCCGCTACGGCGGCCTGCGCAAGGCGCTGCCGATCACCTTCGCGACGTTCGGGCTCGGCTACCTGGCGATCATCGGCGTACCGCCGTTGGCCGGCTTCTTCTCCAAGGACGGCATCATCGAAGCCGCGCTCGGCGCGGGCGGCGTCAAGGGCTACCTCCTGGGCGGCGCGGCGATCCTCGGCGCAGGCATCACCGCGTTCTACATGACCCGGGTGATGCTGATGACGTTCTTCGGCGAAAAGCGTTGGGCGCCTTCGGGGGCGAGCGAAGCGACGGGAGAAGCCGAGTTCCATCCGCATGAGTCACCGAAGGTCATGACGTGGCCGATGATCCTGCTGGCCATCGGATCAGTCGGCTCCGGCGCGGCGTTCGCCATCGGCGGCACGCTCGAGCACTGGCTGGAACCCGTCGTCGGCGCACACGAGATCCACCACGTCGCCCCGGTGTGGGTGGTCACCACCGTGATCCTGGCCGTGGTGGCCGTCGGCATCGCGATCGCCTACCGCATGTACGGCAAGCGTGAGATTCCCGTCGAGGTTCCCGCCGGGTCGGTACTCGCCGTGGCGGCACGCCGAGACCTCTACGGCGACGCACTCAACGAAGAACTGTTCATGCGGCCGGGTCAGCTGGTCGCCAGGGGGTTGGTCGAAATCGACGATGAGGTAGTCGACGGCGCGGGAACCGGATTGGCGGCGCTGGTGTCCCGCTCCTCCACCGGGCTGCGTCAGTTGCAGACCGGGTTCGCCCGCTCCTACGCGTTGTCGATGTTGGCCGGCGCCTTACTCGTCGTCGGCGCGATCCTGGCGGTGCAACTGTGGTGACCTCATTCCCGTGGTTGACGGTGCTGTGGGTGGTGCCGATGGTGGGCGCCGCGATCGTGATCCTGCTGCCCGCGTCGCTGCGCGCGGCCTCCAAGTGGCTGGCGCTGATCGTCTCGGTGGTGGTGCTGGCCATCACGGTGCTGCTCGCGGTCAACTTCGATCCCGCCGGAGACCAATACCAGTTCGTCGAATCCCATAAGTGGATACCGTCATTCGGCACCGGCTACATCCTCGGTCTGGACGGCATCGCACTCGCGATCGTCGCCCTCACCGCGGTGCTGGTGCCACTGCTGCTGATCGCGGGCTGGAACGACGTCAGCGACCAGGCCGCCTGGGGCGGACGCTCCACCCACGCCTACTTCGCGCTCACGCTAGCCGTCGAGGGCATGGTCATCATGTCGCTCGTCTCGCTGGACATCCTGCTGTTCTACGTCTTCTTCGAGGCGATGCTGATCCCGATGTACTTCCTCATCGGCGGCTTCGGGGGATCTGGAGGAAGCCGAACCCAGGCTTCTAAAGCAGCCGTGAAGTTCCTGCTGTACAACTTGTTCGGCGGTCTGGTCATGCTGGCCGCGGTGATCGGCCTGTACGTCGTGACCGCGGGCAGCGACGCCTTCGAGTCGGGCACGTTCGACTTCCGCTTGATCGTCGAGGCGGTGTCCAGCGGCGAGTTCGTCGTCAATCCGGCCGTGATGAATCTGCTGTTCCTCGGCTTCATGTTCGCGTTCGCGGTGAAGGCTCCGCTATGGCCCTTCCACCGCTGGCTGCCCGACGCCGCGGTCGAGGCCACGCCCGCCAGCGCCGTGCTGATGATGGCGATCATGGACAAGGTCGGCACGTTCGGCATGCTGCGGTACTGCCTGCAGTTGTTCCCCGACTCGGCAACGTATTTCCGGCCGATGATCATCACGCTCGCCGTGATCGGGATCGTCTACGGAGCGATCGTCGCGATCGGCCAGACCGACGTGATGCGCCTGATCGCCTACACGTCGATCTCCCACTTCGGCTTCATCATCCTCGGCATCTTCGTGATGACCAGCCAGGGCCAGTCCGGGTCGACGCTGTACATGGTCAACCACGGCCTGTCGACGGCGGCGCTGTTCCTGATCGCGGGATTTCTGGTGTCGCGCAGGGGCAGTCGCCTCATCGAGTCGTACGGCGGGGTGCAGAAGGTCGCACCGGTGCTCGCCGGCACCTTCCTGGTATCAGGCCTGGCGACCCTGTCACTGCCGGGTCTGGCACCGTTCATCAGCGAATTCCTGGTACTGGTCGGCACGTTCACCCGCTACCCGGTATTCGCGGTGTTCGCGTCGACCGCGCTGGTGCTGTCCGCGGTCTACATCCTGTGGATGTACCAGCGGATGATGACCGGGCCCGTCAAGGACGGCAACGACAAGCTCCGCGACCTCGTCCCACGCGAAATCCTGGTCGTCGCACCGCTCATCGCGCTGCTGATCGTGCTGGGCGTCTATCCCAAACCCGCGTTGGACGTGATCAACCCGGCGGTCACTCACACGCTGACCACCATCGACCAACCTGATCCGGTTCCTCAGTTCGCAGAAGGGCCGACGCGATGAACCTGCAAACGCCCGTCGTCGAATATGACCTGCTGTCCCCGATGCTGATTGTCTTCGGCGTGGCCATCCTCGGTGTCCTTGTCGAGGCGTTTCTGCCGCGCCAGCGCAGGTACACCGCTCAGCTGGTGCTGTGCCTCGGCGGCCTGATCGCCGCACTGGTCGCCGTCGTGATGCTGGCCCGCGATCTGCACGGCACGATCGGCCACACCGCGATCATGGGCGCCGTCGTCATCGACAAGCCGGCGTTGTTCCTCCAGGCCACGATCCTGCTCGTCGGGGTGCTGGGCATCCTGCTCATCGCCGAACGTCAGATCGGGTCAGAACCGGAGGGCGGCAACGGATCTCGAGGGTTGGACGGGTTCACGCCGCAGGCGTCCGCGATTCCCGGGTCGGTCGCCGAACAGCTCGCCACCAAGGCCGGGGTGATCCAGACCGAGGTGTTTCCGCTGACCATGTTCGCGGTCGGCGGCATGCTGCTGTTCCCCGCCGCCGACGACCTGCTGACGATGTTCATCGCGCTCGAGGTGCTGTCGCTGCCCCTGTACCTGCTGTGCGGCCTCGCCCGCAGGCGCCGTCTGCTCTCGCAGGAAGCCGCGCTCAAATACTTTCTGCTCGGCGCCTTCTCGTCTGCGTTCTTCTTGTTCGGTGCCGCGATGCTGTACGGCTACTCGGGGACGCTGGATCTCCGTGAGATCGCCGCGGTCGTATCCGCCGGGTCAGGCAAGACGTCACTGGCCCTGATCGGTACCGCGATGCTGCTGGTGGGGGTGCTGTTCAAGGTCGGCGCCGTGCCGTTCCACTCGTGGATCCCCGACGTGTACCAGGGCGCTCCGACCCCGATCACCGCGTTCATGGCCGCCGCCACCAAGATCGCCGCCTTCGGTGCGATGCTGCGGGTGTTCTACGTCGCGCTGCCCGAACTGCGTGACGACTGGCGGCCGGTCCTGTGGGCGATCGCGATTCTCACGATGGTCGTGGGCACCGTCACCGCGATCACGCAGACCGACGTGAAGCGCATGCTGGCCTACTCGGCGGTGGCGCATACCGGGTTCATCCTCACCGGTGTGATCGCCGAGAACGAGTCCGGCCTGTCATCGACCCTGTTCTATCTGTTCGCCTACGGATTCAGCACCGTCGGCGCCTTCGCCGTGGTGAGCCTGGTCCGCAATGCTGCGGGTGAAGAAGACACCGCGATGGCGCGCTGGGCGGGGCTCGGCCGACGGTATCCGGTCGTGGCGGTGGTCTTCTCGCTGTTCCTGCTGGCGTTCGCGGGTATCCCGTTGACGAGCGGATTCGTCAGCAAGTTCGCGGTCTTCAAAGCAGCGGGCGAGGGCGGCGCGATACCGCTGGTCATCGTCGGCGTGCTCGCCAGCGCCGTCGCCGCGTACTTCTATGTGCGGGTCATCGTGTTGATGTTCTTCACCGATCCGCCCGACGACGCACCGACCGTCGTGGTGCCCAGCGTGCTCAGCACCGCCGTTGTCACGGTCACCGCGGCCGTCACGTTCGCCCTCGGCGCGCTGCCACAGCCGCTGCTGGACCTGGCGAACACCGCCAATCAATTCCTGCGCTAGCTTCGCGCGCTACGCTCGGCGTTCAGGTGAGCAGCCCGACTTGGCGATACGCCGATTCGAGGTAGCGCCGCATCTGCCGAACATTGGGCGGATTGGGCTGCAGCACACGGTAAGTGACGGCGCCCGCCAGCATGTCGACGAGCACGTCGAGATCTGCGTCAGGTGGGACCGAGCCTTCGCTTTGGGCCCGCTGGAGCATCGCGATCGCCAATGTGCGGCGGGGACCGACGTAATGGTCCCAGTAAGTCTGCATCAACAAGGGATGCGTCACCGCAGACCCGTAGATCTGCGCGACGAGCGCGCGGAACCTCGCGTCGGCGGCGGTGCGCGCGGCGGTATCGATGTTACGGCGGATCAGCTCCTGTGGTCTGACGGCGTCGATCTCGTCGCGAGACGGCCATTGCACTCCGGTGGCGACAAACGCCTCGATCGCATCCGCGACGAGCTGTTCCTTACTCGACCAGCGACGGTAGACAGTCGGCTTTCCGACGCCCGCGCGCCTGGCGACCTGTTCGATGCTCATCCCCGCGATGCCATTTTCGATGAACGAGTCCAGCGCGGCGGTGATGATCGCCTTGTCCAGTGCGGGGTCACGTGGCCGGCCACGAGTGGCGGTCATCATCGAACGCCGCCGCTTTTCAGAGCGGACCGAAGCCAGCGTTGCATCGCATCGCGATCATCACCACGCCAGGCCAGGTGGCCATCCGGACGCACCAACCAGCTATCGTGATCTACACTGCGCAACAAGGCAATTCGATGTCCTAAGTGCACACGGGCGGTCTGCATCAGCGACTCGTCGGCGCTCAGCAGCGCCCACCGTCCACGCAACTCCACATACAGCCGTGTTGACGCACCGTCAGCGCGGAAGCAGTCCCGGTCGGCTACGCGGTCTCCCGGTCCGGGCTTTTCTGTCAGCTTCCCTTGCAAGAGCGAAGTCTCGGCCAGCGGACCCCGTCGGTAGCTCACCCACAGCTGCGAGGCTCGAGAAGTGACTGAACGTTGAAGGGCGGGAATCTTGAAGATGGGCGCGACGACCCGATCGCGGATGAAGCGCCCGATGCGGCTTTGGGCCACATTGATACGCGTGACCGCGCTGGTGCCGCGTAACACCTCGGTTGCCAGCGGCCGACGCTCTGATTCATAGGTGTCGAGCAGCGCCACGTCGGCGCGGCCGTCGACGACGAGGGCGAGCTTCCACGCGAGGTTCTCCGCGTCACCGGGGCCGGTCAGCATCCCTTGCCCACCGAAGGGAGCGTGGATGTGGCCGGCGTCCCCGGCGATCAGCACCCGGCCACGCCGATATGTGTCGGCCAGCCCGCGGTGCACGGTGAACATCGACAACCAATGCGCGTCCAGAACACGAACGTCACGGCCGGTCCGCTCGGGCAGAATCTGCACGAGTCGAGCAAGGATTTCCGATTCGGTCGGCTTGTCGGCCTGCTGACCAGGATCGTACGCGAAGACACGCCACAGCCCCCCGGGCATCGGCATCACGCCGATCAATCCGCTCGGGTGGATCCAGCCAGTGGTCCCCGAACGATCCAGATCCCAATCCAATGCGACGTCGGCAAGCAGGAACCGCTCGCTGATCTTCACCCTCGGGAAGCCGATACCGGCGAGCCGGCGGGTGGCGCTGCCCGCCCCGTCGCAGCCAACCAGCCACGCCGTCGTCGTCTCCTCGTCTCCAACGGTGGCAACGACTTCGGACGCGTCTTGCCGTAGGCCGAGCAGCGGCTTTCCCCACTCGATCGCGCCGCCGAGTTCGGAGAGCCGGACCCGCAGTGTTGCCTCGACCTCGGCCTGCGAGATCACCATCGGTGGAGCGGCCGTCTTCATACCTGGGTCGCCGAAGCGGATCCGCCCAATCGGCTTGTCGCCCAAGAAGTTGGTGATCTGCATGGCGCGGACGGATCGCTGCGGCAGATCGCCGAGAGCGTCGAGTCGGTCGAGCACCTCCGACCCACGCGCGTGCAGGAAGTTCGCCCGCGATGTGGTGGCCGGGCCGGCCGCTTTGTCCACCACCCGGACCGACACATCGTGTTGCAACAGAGCACACGCCAGGCTCAACCCTGTTGGTCCGGCACCTACAACCAATACCTGCGTCATCGTCGTCACCTAAACATTACGGAACGAGTACGTAATTAAATGTACGCCTGCCGAGCGTGGCTCGCGAGACCGCAATCAGTTGACACCACCCACCTTCCGCCCTAATCTCGGATGCAAGCAAGCACTTACATGCACCTGGAGGTCGTGATGCCGCGTCGGGAGTGGGATGCAACGCAGACCGCGGTACTCGACGCAGTCATCGCGTGTGCCGAAGAAAGTGGGTTCCATGCGCTGACCACGCGCCGAGTTGCGGAAGTAGCCGGCGTCAACGAGGTGACGATATTCCGCCGGTTTGGTTCGAAGGCCAAGCTCATCACCGCGGCATTCGAGCGCGAAGCCGCTGCCATCGGTGATCAGGTCGGCGAATACAGCGGCGACTTGCACGCGGATCTCGAGCGCATCGCCGCCGCCATCTGGGACGCTGCCGGACGCCGACGGCTCACCCTGCCCGTGATCCTCTCCGAACTGTCCACCAATGCCGAACTGCGTGCGGCGGCGGGCCATTCGATGGACGCAGTCGCGCGAGTCGCCGCCATGCTCGAGCGCTACCAGGATGACGGGCTGCTGCTCAAGGAACCGCCGCTACAGGCTTACGCGTCGCTCGTCGGACCGCTGGTGTATCTCGGCATCGTCAGCCGTCTGTTACCCCAACCGCCGGAAGTCGACATAGCCACCCACGTTCAGCGCTTCCTCGACGGACACGCCGTTCGAGTGAAATCCCACCCAAGGAGGTAATGATGACCACAGCAACAACTTCGCAAGCGCCGAGATACTCGGTAGACGATTATCACCGGTACACGCGCGCCACTCAGTGGCTCAACACCGCCGGCGCAGTCGTTGCCGTGGCCCTTGGCATCTTCATTCTCATTGATCCTGTGCGCCGCACGGACCCGGATTGGGTGTTCTGGTTGATCTGGCCGATGGCCACACTGCACACGATCGAGGAATACGTCTGGCCGGGTGGCTTTTTGCGCTACTTCAACGGCGTCGCGTGGGGCAGCGCGGATCCCCACGGCCCGCTGACTGCGCGTCGAGCTTTCCTGACTGACGCCGTCGCCGGTCTTTTAAATCCCATCGCGGTGCTGGTCCTCAGCATCACGTACCTGCCCGCAGTGTGGTTCTTCATCGCAGTTCTGTTGATCAACGGGTTCTTCCATATTTGCGAGACTCTGAAGACAGGCCGCTACTTCCCCGGCGCGGTCACCGGCGCAGTTCTCTACATCCCCGGCTTCACGGTCATCACTTACTTCTACGTCGAGCGCGGTCTCGTTTCCGGTCTCGATCTAGCAGTGACATTCGCCTGCGGCCTGGCCTTCACCGCGGCGTTCTTCTACCAGGTTCGCCGCTGGCAGCGCACAGACGAGAAGGCGAGTTTGCCGGCATGACTCCTACACAAATCGTCGCCCGGACCGACATCGGCGCGGTCCGTGTGCTGACGCTCAACCGCCCCGAAGCCCGAAATGCCCTGAGTCGCGGCCTGATCCGCGCGACCCACACCGCGTTGACCGACGCCGACGCCGACGATTCGGTGCGCGCCGTCGTACTCACCGGCGCCGACCCGGCCTTCTGCGCAGGCGTCGACCTCAAGGAGGCGCAGCGCTTCGGCGCCGAGTACTTCGCGGAATTCCGGTCACACAGCTGCATCGAGGCCACCGGGGGAATGCGCACCCCGATCATCGCCGCGATCAACGGGGCGGTGTTCACCGGTGGCCTCGAAATGGCGCTCGGCTGCGACTTTCTCATCGCATCGGAGCGGGCGGTGTTCGCCGACACGCACGCCCGCGTCGGCATCCTGCCCGGCGGCGGCATGACGGCACGCCTCCCCCAGCTCGTCGGCCTCGGGATGGCCAGGCGCCTTTCGATGACCGGCGAAGTCATCGATGCGGTGCGCGCCGAGCGCATCGGCCTGGTGACCGAGGTCGTCCCCCACGACCGTCTTCTCGACCGGGCGCTTGAGCTGGCGGCGCAGATCGCCGAGGTTCCCGGCCCAACGATGCTGGGGCTCAAGGAGATCTACACGACGGGCGCGGCCGCCGTCATCGATCCGGCGCTGGCCGCCGAAGACAGCATCGCGAACGCGCAGAGCCGCGATTTCGCTGGTCTCGGCGATCGGTTCCGTGCGGTGACCGAGCGCAACAAGGGTCAGATAGAGGGCTAGCGCGGACGCTTGAGAATGAACTCGACCGTGCGGTGACCATTGAACTCCGGCCGCGGCTCGGTGGTCATGTCCACCTGCTGGCGCGCCTGTTCGAGCACAGGCGTATTCGGGTCGAGCGCCGAAAGGTAGACCTCGTGCGCGGCGAGCGAGGCGACTGCCCGCTCGTAGCACCTGTCGTCGATCACCTCGGCATGGGTCACGTCGGGACCGTTCTCGAACAACCACCGTGGCGGGTCGGATAGCAAATCGTAAGCGTCGGCAACGGCATTGGAGAACTCGATGTGGTCGCGCTGATTCGGCGCGTCGGGCGCCCATCGAGGGCCGCTGTAGATCGTGACGACCACATCGGGCGCCAGGTCGCTGATGGTCTCGGCGATCTTGGCCCGCAGTTCAGGCGTGTTGCGGATGTCGCTGTCGGGAAAGTCCCAGAAGTCGACGTGCTCGACGCCGACGATGGCGGCCGAGCGACGCTGTTCGCCTTCGCGCAACGGGCCGGCCTGCTCCGCAGGCATACCGGCTATGCCTGCTTCGCCTCGGCACGCCAACGCGTAACGCACGGTCTTGCCCGACGCCGTCCACTTGGCGACTGCGGCGGCGACGCCGTACTCGGGATCGTCGGGATGCGGCACCAGCACCAGCGCGCTGTCCCAGTCGGAAGGGAACGGTTGAAGATCGGCCACGCCTGCTATGCGACCACACCGTGGACGACGATCGCGGTGGTCTGGTCAACCCAGTCGGCCCCGAGGGGCTCGTCGGGCCACAACAACATCCGCAGCAGCGTGGCACCGCCGATCACCTCGACGAGCCTGTCCGGGTCGATGTCGGCATGTACTTCGCCGCGCACGACGGCGTCGGCCAATCGGGTACGCACAGCGGCGTACGCACCGGTGAAGCGTTCCATGACACGGGCGTTGAGATCGGCGTCGGCGGACATGTCGGAGATCAGTCCGGGCAGCGCAGCGCGCACCAGCGGGCTGGTGAACACCTCTCGGGTGGCGTCGATCATCGCGCGGATGTCGGCGGTGATGTCGCCGGGCGGCGTCTCGATCGCAGTGGGCGCTGCGGGAAAGGCCGCCTCGTGCACCAGCTCCGCCTTACTCGACCACCGGCGGTACAGCGCCGTCTTGGTGGTGCCCGCCCGCTCGGCAACGGCGGCCATCGTGAGATTCGAATAGCCAATTTCCACAAGTAGTTCGGCGGTGGCGCGAAGTATGGCAGCGTCAATGCGTGGATCGCGGGGCCGCCCGGCGCCCGGGGTCTTGTCAACGATCGACGCGTCTGATTTCATATCGCTACGGATCGTATCGTAATTACCGGCCGAAGGAACAGTTCTGATGCCAAGCGAACCGGCTGTCGAAGACATCAGCCGTCTAGAACACTCAAGCCGCGACCTGACCGCGCTACCCGAGGTGATGTCGCAATGGCTGTCGACTGTGATGCCCGGCGGGGCCGTTCCCGAGATCACCGTGGAAAGCGGGGTGGACTCCAACGGGATGTCGTCGGAGACCATCATCCTGACCGGCCGCTGGGACGAGGACGGCGAACGCCGCGAGCAGAAGTTCGTAGCCCGGGTCGCCCCCGCCAAGCAGGACGTACCGGTGTTCTCGTCCTACCGCATGGACCATCAGTTCGACGTCATCCGCATCGTCGGTGAGAAGACCGATGTGCCGGTCCCCCCGGTGCGCTGGTTGGAAGCCACCGGCTCGGTGCTGGGCACGCAGTTCTTCCTGATGGACTACGTCGACGGACGCGTGCCACCCGATGTGATGCCATATACGTTCGGCGGCAACTGGTTTGCCGACGCGCCCTACGAGAACCAGCGCGAACTGCAGGACAGCACCGTCGAGGTGATCGCCAAGCTGCATGCCATCCCCGAGCCGGAAAAGGTGTTCGACTTTCTCGACGACGGGTCGGAGCCAAACGCGTTGCGGCGCAACTTCAACTGGTTGAAGTCCTGGTACCAGTTCGCAGTTCCCGACATCGGCACCTCATCGCTGGTGGAGCGCTCCCTCGAGTGGCTGGAGGCGAACTGGCCAGAGGACGTCGCCGCCACCGATCCCGTTCTGGTGTGGGGCGACTCCCGCATCGGCAATGTGCTCTACGACGGATTCAAACCAACCGCCGTACTCGACTGGGAGATGGCCACGCTTGGTCCGCGCGAGATGGACGTGGCATGGATTATCTTCGCTCACATGGTCTTTCAGGAGCTGGCCGGACTGGCTGGCCTGCCCGGACTGCCCGACGTCATGCGCGAAGAGGACGTGCGCGCCGTCTACTCCCAGCACAGCGGCGTCGAGCTGGGCGACCTGAAATGGTTCTACGTGTACTCCGGCGTGATCTGGTGCTGCGTTTTCATGCGGACCACCGCGCGGCGGGTCCGCTTCGGCGAGATGGAAGCACCCGAGGACATCGAATCGCTGTTCTACCACGGCTCTGTACTCAAACGACTCATTGGAGATGACGCCTGATGCTCGGCCCCACCGACGAATTTCCTATCCACCAGATCCCGCAACCCATTTCGTGGCCAGGGGCGTCTGACCGGAACTTCTACGACCGCTCGTATTACAACGCTCACGACCGCACCGGCGACATCTTCCTGATCACCGGCATCGGTTACTACCCCAACCTCGGCGTCAAGGACGCATTCGTCCTCGTCCGCCGCGGTGACACCCAGACTGCCGTCCATCTCAGTGACGGCATCGACCAGGACCGGCTGAACCAGCATGTGCTGGGCTACCGCGTCGAGGTCAGCGAACCGCTGCACAAATTGCGGATCATCCTCGAGGAGACCGACGGCATCGCCGTCGACCTCACCTGGAACGGGCTCTTCGATGTGATCCAGGAACAGCGCCACGTGCTTCGGTCGGGGACGCGCGTGACGCTGGACGCGCAGCGGTTCGCCCAGGTCGGCAGTTGGGCCGGGTCGATCGCCATCGACGGCGACGAGATCAAGGTCGATCCCGATGTCTGGATCGGCAGCCGTGATCGTTCTTGGGGTATCCGGCCGATCGGTGAGGCCGAACCCGCGGGACGGCCGGCGGATCCGCCCTTCGAGGGCATGTGGTGGCTGTACGTGCCGATGGCGTTCGACGACTTCGCGATCTGCCTGATCATCCAGGAGGAGCCCAACGGGTTCCGCAGCCTCAACGATGTCACGCGGATCTGGCGCGACGGGCGGGTGGAGCAGATGGGCTGGCCGAGAGTCAAGATCCACTACACCTCGGGCACGCGTATCCCGACCGGCGCGACGATCGAGGCCACCGCGCAGGACGGCTCCCCCGTGCGTTTCGACGTGGAATCCAAGCTGCCGGTGCCTATCCACGTCGGTGGCGGCTACGGCGGCGATTCGGACTGGCTGCACGGCATGTGGAAGGGCGACAAGTTCACCGAACGCCTCACCTACGACATGACCGATCCGGCGATCGTCGGGCGTGCGGGCTTCGGGGTCATCGACCACGTGGGCCGCGCGGTGTGCGTCGAGAACGGCAAGTCCGTCGAGGGCTGGGGCCTGTTCGAGCACGGCGCGCTCGGTCGCCACGACCCGTCCGGTTTCGCCGACTGGCTCACCGTCGCCCCGTAATCAGTGATTTGGGTGCGCGAACAGTCGCTCAGCGATCGTTAGCGCACCGAAATCGCAAAGAGGGCGGCCGCGGCGACGGCTTCGACCAGCAAGTAGAACCAGTTCGGGTAGAACGCCGTTCGTTCGTCGAGCACCGCTGACACCAGGCGGCCGAACGCCATGCCGGCCAGCGCCGCGCCGACGGCGATCAGGATGCCCGTACGAACGGCGCCGTCGGCAACCACCGCGTATCCGAGCACCCCCGCGATCGCGAGCCCGAACCCGCCGTAGACCGCGCGGACCTCCGAGCGCGCCGCCGCCGACCCGAGGGTGATGTCGAACGGACGGATGATCGCGTCCGGGACCGCGAGCGCATAGCAGCCCATGCCCGCGAAGAACACGCCGATTACGGCGATGACCGCGATCGTCACGGTAGCCTCCTGTGCGATTGAAGTAGGAGCTTCAGCATGACGGCACACACGGCGGCGGCGCTTCCACAAACCTGCTGCCCCACGGTCTGGCTGTGGCCGGGCCAAGCGCTGTATGCCGGTCCGAGCCTGAACCTGGAACCCCATTCCGGGTCGGTGTGGTGCTTCGCCGTCGGTATCGACGGACCGTTGTCGGTGACGACGCCCGACGGCTCCACCCGCGAAGGCGCCAGCCTGCTCATCCCCCCGCGGCTGACTCACCAACTGACGTGCCGCGGCCGCGGGCTGGTGTCCTGCTACCTGGAGCCGACATCCGTGCGCGCCGAGTCCTGCCGGACGCGGATGTCGGAGTGGACCGGCGAGATCGGCATGGTCCACACGGCCGAGACGGAGCTGACGTTCACTCCGGCCGACGACGAAAGCGCTTGCCGCTGGCTCGACTTGGCAGCACCAGCAGCGCAGCGGAATATCGATGCACGCATCGCGGCCGCAGCCCACCGGATCCGTACGGACCCTGCGACGGCGGTCCCGTCCCACGAACTCGCCGCCGAAGCCGGGCTCTCAGAGTCGCGGTTCCTGCACCTGTTCCGCGACGAAATGGGAACGAGCCTGCGGCGCTACCGGATCTGGGTGCGACTCGTGCATGCGGGCACCGCGATCGCGGGAGGCGCCAACCTGACCGAAGCTGCGATGAAGTCCGGCTTCGCGAGTCCCTCGCACCTGGCCGACCGATTCAAGTCGACGTTCGGGCTATCGGCTAGCCGACTGCTTCAGACTGGGCTCGCGGTGCGGACGCCGTAGTGGCGCGGCCGAACACCATCGATTCCTCGATGTCCTCGAACGGCTTACCGATGGCGTCCCGCAGATAGTTGTGCGTCACTTCCCACGGCCCATCAACGCCGGACTTCGGCAGCGCACCCTGCCCGCGCTGCACGTAGCCTGACTGCAGGTTGAACACCGGCTGCTCTGCCATGTCGACATCCCCGAGATGCGGGTAGGCGTGGGTGTAGCCATGGGAATCCATATACGCCAACAGTTTCGCCACCGAGCGGGCCGTCATGTCGGCGCCTAGCGTCCATGACGCGTTCGAGTATCCGAAGCACCATGCCGCGTTCGGCACGTCTTCGAGGAGGTGCCGACGGAAGGTGAACCGGTCGTGGGGGTCGAGCTTCTCACCGTCGATGCTGACGGTGACCCCTCCGAAGGCCTGCAACTGAATCCCGGTCGCGGTGATGATCACGTCGGCGTCGAGGTGTCGGCCCGACTTCAACGCGATGCCGGTGGCGTCGATGTGGTCGATGTGGTCGGTCACGACATCGACGTCATCCCTGCCGACAGCTTTGTAGAAGTCGCCGTTGAGGATGAAGCACAGCCGCTGATCCCAGGGGTTGTACGGCGGTGTGAAATGGGTGTCGACGTCGTATCCCTCGGGCAGGTACTTCTCCGCGCCGCTGCGAAGCAGACGCTTGCTGAACTCGGGTGCCTTTCGTGCGACCAGCCAGAGCACCGAACCGAACAACGACAAGATCACGCGAGCGAGCGCATGGGAGATTCTGCGCGGCAGCACTTTCCGGATGCCGTTGATCACCGGCTGCACTCGCTGCAACGACAGCAGGTAGGACGGTGTGCGCTGCAGCATCGTGACGTGCGCGGCTTTCTCGGCCAGCGACGGGATCATGCTGATGGCCGTCGCGCCGCTGCCGATGACCACCAGCCGCTTGCCCGCATAGTCGAAGCCGTGCGGCCAGTGCTGCGGATGCACCACCTCGCCGGTGAAGTCCTCGATGCCGGGGAACGGCGGTGTGTAGGGCTCGTCGTAGTTGTAGTAGCCGCTGGCGAAGAACAGGAACCGTCCGCGGTACGTCTTCGGCTCGCCGTTCTCTTCCGTCTGGACGGTCCAGGTGTCGGTTGCCGAATCCCAGTCGGCGGAGATGACATGGGTGTTGAAACGGATGTGCTCGTCGATGCCGTGCTTACGTGCCGCGTCCGCCATGTACTGCCAGATGTCACCGCCATCGGCGATCATCTCCTTGCGCGTCCACGGCTCCCAGGGAAAGCTCAGCGTGAAGATGTCGCTGTCTGACCGAATACCGGGATACTGGAACAGATCCCACGTACCACCGAGCCGCTCACGCCTCTCCAGGATCGTGTAACTCAGGGTCGGGTTCTGCTCACGAATGCGGTAGGCCGCACCGATACCGGAGAAGCCCGCACCGATGATCAGCACGTCGCTGTAGTCAGTCATGAGAACCTCCTAGGCGGACTTCACTGCCCTGTCGTGCGCTCGGCCGAACACCATCGACTCCTCGATACGGTCGAAACGGTGGTCAATGGCGTCGAGCACATAATTGTGCCGCACGTTCCAGGGGCGATGGGTGCCCGACTTGGGCAGCACGTGTCCAGAACGCTGGACGTAACCGGCGTTGATGTTCCACGCCGGCTTTTCGGGCATCGGCTTGTCACCGAGATGCGGGTAGGCATGTGTGTAGCCATGGGCGTCCATGTACGCCAACAGCTTCGCCACCGCTCGCGCTGTGAGGTCGACGCGCAACGTCCAGGAGGCGTTGATGTAACCGACACTCCACGCGGCGTTGGGGATGTCCTCGAGCATGTGCTCCTTGTAGACGAACCGGTCCTGTGGCTTGACCTCTGTGCCGTCGACACTCAACGCGACACCGCCGAGCGCCTGCAGCTGAATCCCGGTGGCGGAAATGATGATGTCGGCGTCGATTCGCTTTCCCGAGCGCAGCACGATTCCGGTGGCGTCGATGTGGTCGATCGCGTCGGTGACCACGTCCAGGCGGCCGTCCGCGATCGTTTCGTAGAAGTCGTTGTCGAGAATGGCGCACAGTCGTTGATCCCACGGGTCGTACCGTGGCTTGAAATGCGTGTCGACCGGATAGCCCTGCGGTAGATGACGTTTCGCGCTGCTGCGTACGTAGGACCTGCTGAGCCGCGGGAACGTCCTCGCGAAAGCGTAGACGACCACCGTGAAAAAGGTGTTGTAGAGACGCGCCGCGGAATAGCCGAGTCGACCCGGCAGCAGCGTGCGCAGGAACTGCACGATGGGGTTGATGCGAGGCGTCGACAGGATGTACGTCGGTGACCGCTGCAGCATGGTGACGTGGCCGGCCTTTTCCGTCAGCGAGGGAATCATGCTCACCGCGGTCGCGCCGCTACCGATCACCACGAGCTTCTTGCCGGTGTAGTCGAGCGATTCGGGCCAGTGCTGAGGATGGATCACCTCGCCCGAGAACTGTTCGAGGCCAGGGAAGTCCGGCCGGTACGGTTCGTCGTAGTTGTAGTAGCCGGTGCCGAAGAACAGGAAGCGGCACCGGTAGGTCGTTTCGTCGCCGTCATGATCGGTGCGCACGGTCCAGGTGTCGGTGCTCGAGTCCCAATCGGCCGACAGCACTCGGGTGTTGAACCGGATGTGCTCCTCGATGCCGTGCTTGCGGGCCGTCTGGACCAGGTATTCGCGGATGTCCTCACCGTCGGCCACGTTCTCCGGACGCCGCCACGGTTCGAAGGGGTAGCTCAGGGTGAAGATGTCACTGTCGGACCGGATACCCGGATAGCGATTCAGGTCCCAGGTACCGCCGATGCGGGCGCGGCGTTCCAGCACCGCATAGGTCAGGTTCGGGTTCTTCTCATGGATTCGATACGCGGCGCCGATCCCGGAGATCCCCGCGCCGATGATCAAGACATCGAAGTCCATCCGCAACCTCCTTTGGTTCGGCTGGGTACCACGATATGGGTCAGGACCCGAGCGCGTCCACGATCGACGCCAATGACTCCACCGCGATCGGTCCGGGCTGGTAGAGGCAGATCTGGTCCGCGACGCCGTCCACCCGGCCGCGGATGTGTGCGGCAACCTCGGCGGGACTTCCACAGGCCGCGATCGTGTGCAGGATGTCGTCGTCAATGAGCTTGCCCATCTCCTCCCAGCGACCCTGCTTGGACAACGTGTTCAACTCCGGCTGCAGGTCACCCCACCCGTGCACGTCCAGGACGGGGCGGTACGCGGGCGTCGATCCGTAGAACCCCAGCAGGCGGCGAGCGGCGGTGTGGTCTTCGCCTACCGACACGATGATCTCGGGAACGATCGCGAGGTCTGCCGCGTTGCGCCCTGCAGCTGCCAGTCCCTTCCGAACATTGGGCATGGTGACCTCGTCGAGGAAGCGCCTCGACCCGAACGGCATGACCAGCAGGCCATCAGCGACCTCCGCGGTCGCCCGCGTCAGCAACGGACCCAGCGCCCCGAGGTAGATCGGAGGCGGACCGAACGGATTCGGTCCCGGGTTGAAGGTCGGCGTCATCAGGGTGTGCCGGTAGTACTCGCCGCGGAAATCGAGACGTTCGCCGTCGTTCCACGCGGCGAAGATCGCGCGCAGCGCGCCGACCATCTCCTTCATCCGCGCGACCGGCTTGTCAAAGTCCGTGCCGTAGCGCTTCTCGATCTGGGCGCGCACCTGCGTGCCAAGGCCGAGCGTGAAGCGTCCCTGCGCCAGCAGCTGCAAGTCGTTGGCCTCATGCGCGAGCTGAACAGGGTTGCGCGGGAACGCGATTGCCACGTTCGTCATGAGATCGAGGCCACCGACGGTGGACGCGACCGCCAGCGGGGCGAACACGTCGTGCGGCCCTTCGAACGTGAATACGCCACTGGCTCCCGCCTCGCGCAGCGCGTGCGCGCGTTCGATCGCATCCGTCGGGCCGAACAACGCTGTCATGATCTTCACAGCGTGAGAGCCTAGTGGCGTGACCATCCCGACGAATGCCGACGTCGTCATCGTCGGTGCCGGGTTCGCAGGCTTGGCGGCCGCGCGCGAACTGGACAAACGCGGCCGCGAGGTCGTCGTGCTCGAAGGCCGCGACCGCGTCGGCGGCCGATCGTCGACGGCGACCATCGCCGGCGTCCCCGTCGACCTCGGCGGCACCTTCGTCGGCCCGACCCAGGACGCGGTCATCGCGATGGCCGACGAGCTGGGGTGCCAAACGGTGCCGACCCACAGCCGCGGAAAGAACCTGATCCGGTGGCGCGGCAAGGTCCGCGCCTACCGCAGCACGATTCCGAGGCTGTCCATCCTCGAGCTACTCGACGTTTCCCGTATCCAGTGGCGGTTCGAGCGGGTGTGCCGGCGGGTGCCGGTGGACGAACCGTGGACGTCGCCGATCGCCGACATCCTCGACTCGAAGACGCTGGACCAGTGGCTGCGATACGTGCACGCCAGCGCCGGGACCAGGGACCTGATGACGATCATGGCCCGGGTGACGTGGGGGTGCGAGCCCGATGCGGTGTCGATGCTGCACGCCGTGCGCTACGTCAAGGCCGCCGGCGGTCTCGGCCGGATGCTCGACGTCGAGGGCGGTGCCCAGCAGGACCGCTTCCCCGGCGGCACGCAGCAGATCGCGATCCGGATGGCAGAAGAGCTGGGTCCGCGCGTGGTGCTGGACGCCGCGGTGCGCAGAATCGAACGCCAGACCGACGGCACGTTGGAGGTCACCTCGGTCAAGGGGACGGTCACCGCGAAGGCCGTCATCGTGGCCATTCCGCCGGAGCATCGCAAAGCCATCGCGTTCCTACCGGAGTTGCCGCCCGAGTACGGCAAGCTCGCACAGCACTGGCCGCAGGGCAACCTGAGCAAGGCGTACGCCGCCTACGAAACGCCGTTCTGGCGTGCCAACGGCTGTTCGGGCGAGGCGTTGTCCGACGAGGGCCCGGTGTTCATCACGTTCGACGTCAGCCCCGGCGACTCCGATGTTCAAGGTCCCGGCGTCCTACTGGGATTCACCGACTCGCGGACGTTCGACCCGCTGCCCCCCGCCGACCGTCGCGACCGCGCGCTGACCGGATTCGCGGCGTTGTTCGGTGATGCCGCGCTGCACCCCATCGACTACCTCGATCACTGCTGGGGCGCAGAGGAATTCGCGCCGGGCGGCCCGACGGCAGCGGTGCCGCCGGGCTCGTGGACGACGTACGGGCCGTGGTTACGTAAGCCGGTCGACGGCATCCACTGGGCCGGAACGGAAACCGCCGATACCTGGACGGGCTTCCTCGACGGTGCGATCCGCTCGGGTCAACGCGCGGCCGACGAGGTGGACCGGGAACTGTCGGCTAGGAGCTGACCCGTCGTTCCTCGGTGACCGAGTCGATGAGCCAGCGCAGGTGTTTGTTGACCGCATCGGGACGCTCGAGGATTGCGCAGTGACCGCCCGACAGTTCGACGAACTGCGCGAGATTCGGCACCTCTTTGGCGATTCGGCGCGACGACACCATCGGCAACAACCTGTCCTGCTCGCTGCCGATCACCAACGTCGGCACCGACAGGTTCGTCAACCCGATGTGTTGCGGTCCGAGTTGGTCGACGAGCGTGCGGGCCCAACCGCCTCGTCCGGCGGGCGGGGTCGCGGTGAACAGTTCGTAGATGAACTCCGCGATCGCAGGATCGGCGTCGCGGCCGACCGCCAGGGAAGACACGAATCGTCGGCTCGTGCGCGTAGCCACTCGCAGCAGCGGCGCCTCGCCGAACGTCTTGAGCAATGTGCCCGCAGTGAGGACGCGGGCGGCGGCCAACGGGGGTGGCACCGGCAGAAAGTTCACATGACGCAGCAGGTCGCCGGTGGTCGTGTTGATCAAAGCGGCGGCGTCGACGCGCTCTGCCACCTTGTCCGGATAACGCTCCGCCCACGACGAGATCGCGATGCCGCCCATCGAATGCCCCGCGATGACGGCGCGCTCCCCCGGTTTCAACGTTGCCTCGAGCACGGCGTCGACGTCGCCGGCCAGGCAGTCCAGGCTGTAGCCGCTGCGCCTGGCGGGTATTGCGCTGCGGCCGTGGCCGCGGTGATCGAAGGCGATGACGCGGTGATCCTTGGCCAGGTCAGCGATCTGGTAGGCCCACACGCGAAGGGCGCAGGTGATGCCGTGAGCCAGCACTACGGGGTAACCGTCCTCGGGCCCGAAGACCTCGGCGTGCAGCCGGATACCGTCCTTGGAACGCACGCCGACGCTGCGTCCGCGGCCCAACGCCTCGGCCGCGGCGAACCTTCTCGCCCGCGATCGGCCTCGTTGACCTACCGCCATGGGTGCTCCCCTCGCGCTCGGCAACATTGCCGGGTTCATCAGCCTACCGGTCGGTTGGTCAGAGTTGCCGCAGGAGTTAAATGATGGCGTCGACGAATGAAAGGCCACGATGCGCGCGATACAGATAGCCAGCCTGGACGGACCGCAAGCCGCGAAGCTCGTCGAGATCGACGAACCGTCCGGCGACGGCGCTGTCCTGATCGAGGTACACGCCGCCGGGGTGGCCTTCCCCGATGCGCTGCAGTCACGCGGGCTCTACCAGTACAAGCCCGAGATGCCCTACACCCCCGGCGCCGAGATCGCCGGCGTGGTGCGCAGCGCACCTGACGGCGCACACGTCTCCGCGGGCGATCGGGTGTGCGGCCTGACAATGCTGTGCGGGGCGATGGCCGAAGTCGTTGCGCTGGCACCGGATCGGGTGTTCAAGCTGCCCGACTCCGTGTCGTTCGAGGCCGGCGCCGGCCTGCTCTTCAACGACCTCACCATGCATCACGCGTTGCTCACCAGGGGCCGCCTCACCGAGGGTGAGACCGTGCTTGTGCACGGTGCGGCGGGCGGTATCGGGACGTCGACGCTGCGGCTGGCACCGGCGTGGGGCGCGTCGCGCACCATCGCGGTGGTCAGCACAGAGGACAAGATCGCGGTCGCCGAGGCGGCCGGTGCCTCCGACGTCATACTCGCCGATGGGTTCAAGGATGCGGTCAAAGAACTCACCGCGGGCCGCGGCGTCGACATCGTCGTCGACCCGGTCGGCGGCGACCGGTTCACCGATTCGCTGCGTTCGCTGGCGCCGGGCGGGCGCCTGCTCGTGGTCGGATTCACCGGCGGCTCGATCCCCGAGGTCAAGGTCAACCGGCTGCTGCTCAACAACGTCGACGCGGTCGGTGTCGGTTGGGGCGCCTGGGCAGGCACGCATCCGGGCTATCTGCTCGAACAGTGGGCCGAACTCGAACCGCTGCTGGCGTCGGGCAAGGTTTCCGCGCCCACCCCCGAGATCTATCCGCTCGAGCGCGCAGCCGATGCAATCGCGTCGCTGGAAGACCGCAGCGCCAAGGGCAAAGTCGTCGTCAAGCTGCGGTGAGGCTGCTTCGGCGGCGACGCCGCGTCACGGTCCGGCGTTTCGATGCGGCGACAGCTGCGTGGGTGGATGTCGATGACGTACCGGCCACCGACCGCGACGAGTTGACCGTCGCGACATTCAACATCTGGTTCGACGACTACCACGCACAGCAGCGCTACCACGCGATCGCCGATCTGCTGGGTGAGCGCATGCCCGATGTCGTTGTCCTGCAGGAGGTCACGCCGGTGGCGCTTGACATCTTCCTCGAACAGGCGTGGATACGCGAGGCGTATCTGACCGCGTCGGTGGTCGACGGTGGCACCGGCAACTACGGAATGCTGATGCTGTCGCGGGTGCCCATCGTGCGGGCCACGTACTCGCAGCTGCCGACGCGCCAGACGCGCGGATTCCTCGAAGCGGAGCTGGCCCTCGACGGCGCCCGGCAGATCGTCTGCTGTGTGCACCTGGACAGCGGCAAGTCCTCGGCACGGCTACGCGGGTGGCAGTTGCGCAGGATCTTTCGTGCGCTGCGGACCGCCGAAAATGCCGTGGTGCTCGGCGACTTCAACATGCGCGACGCAGAAAACGAACGGATCGCCGCGCCGTTCTGCGACGTGTGGCCCGCGCTGCGGCCAGCAGACCCCGGCTATACCGAGAACACATCGATCAATCTGATGCGCTTCGACGCTCGGAACAAGAAGCGACACGTGCGGTTCGACCGCGTGCTTCTCAAGGGAACCCGCTGGCGCGCAGCCGGTATCGAATTGCTTGGAACGCAACCGATCTCCCCTGAGCTGCCGAGGGTGTTTCCCTCCGACCACTTCGGCGTCGAGTGCCGCCTCGTCCGTCAGAGGTAGGGGTCGGCCCAGGCGCTGATGATCTTGGCGGCTCGCGCCGCCTGGTTCTTGCCGGTGAGCAGGTGGTCGGCCCCTTCGAGCGAGACGAAGCTGCGGGGATGCCTGGCCGCGCGGAAGATCTCGCTGGCGTTGGCGATGCCGACGGTGTTGTCGGTGGGCGAATGCATGACAAGCAGCGCCCGGCGCAGGGTCCGGATCTGCTCGCGAAGATCGGCATTGCGAACGTCTTCGATGAAGTGCCGCTTGAGCGTGAGCGCCTTTCCGCCGGCCAAGAACGGCGCCTCACCGTCGGCCTCGATCCGCGCCACCAGCGCGTCGTAGTTCTTTTCGACGTGTCCGGGCTCGTACGGCGCGCCGACACTCGCGACCGCCGCCACGGTCGGGCATTCGTGCGCGGCCGCGATCACCGCCGAGCCGCCGAAGGAGTGGCCGACGAGCAGCCGAACCTCGCGACCCGACTCGTTCATGAACTCGACCGCGCGAACGGTGTCGTCGACCTTGTGCGAGAACGAACCGTCACCCCAGTCCCCCTCGGAATCGCCGAGGCCGAGGTTGTCGAAACGGAGCACACCGATGCCCTCGCTGGCGAGCTGCTTGCAGATCCGGCTGGCGGCGGGACTGTCCTTGCCGAGAGTGAAGCCGTGCGCGAAGACAGCCCATCCGCGCAGGTCGCCCTCGGGAAGATCGACGAGCCCCGCCAAAACGGGGCCCGTGGTGCTTGGAAATCTGACACGCTCGGCCACGCGCGTCATCCTGTCACCCGAACTCGCCGGCCTCCAGGCCGCGCTTGACCTCCAGTCGACGCAGCTTGCCCGACGTCGTCCTCGGCAGCTTGCCCGACGTCGTCCTCGGCAGCGAGCCGGGGCGGACGAAGACGACATCCGACGGCACGACACCGCACTCGGATGCGACGCGCTGCACGACTTGGGCGCGAAGGTCCGCCTCGTTGGATCCTCGGAACTCCGCGACGATAATGACGCCCGCACGTATCGACCGCTCTCCGAAACCAATCGCGACGACGGCGCCCTCGCGCACCCCAGGGACCGTCGCGGCCACCTGCTCCACCTCGGCGGGGAAGATGTTGCGGCCCGCGACGGTGATGAGTTCCTTGGCGCGCCCGCACACCACCAGCGCACCGTCGACGAGGTAACCCAGATCCCCGGTCGCGAACCATTCGTCGGCGCCCAATGTGGCGTCACCGATGTAGCCCGACATCATCGACGTGCCGCGAATCATGACCTCGCCAACCTCGTGCCCGGCGTCCTGCGTCGTCGTCTCGTCGCCCGATTTGATGCACACCGACATCCCCGGGATCGGCTCGCCGAGCACCGCGTTGCCCGACTCGTCGGCAATAAGGCCACATCCCGGTTCGGGAACCGTTACTGCACAAGTGGATTCGGCCAGCCCGTAGGACGGCGCCAGTGCGCCGGCGTCGAAACCGAACCGGGCCATCTCGGTGGCGAAGCGCGCGGTGAGTTCGCAGTCGACGGGTTCACCGCCGTTGAGCGCGAACCGCATGGCGCTCAGGTCGACGTCGGTGACACGACGCGAATACTTGCCGATCATGCCGTAGGCCATGTTCGGCGCCGCGGTGATGGTCGCCCCGCTTTCGGTGAGCCAGTTCAGCCATCGGAACGGCGACGCTTGAAACGCCGTCGTCGGCGCCTGCCAGACGGCTGTGCCCGCCAGCGCCCCTGCGAGAAGCAGGCTCAGCCCCATGTCGTGATACAGCGGCAACCAGGAGCATCCGACGTCGACTGTGGACACCCCGATGCGGGCGTTGAGCCCGCTCAGGTTGGCCAGCACGGCGTCCGGCGAAAGCTGTACCGTCCGCGGGACTCCCGTCGACCCCGCGGTGCCCTGCAGGATCGCCACCGGGGCGAGGCGGTCCGGCGGTACGAACGTCGTCGATCGACCCGCGGGTGCGACGGAGTCGAGTTCCTTGACGACGAGCGGCCCCTCGGCGGCCGACAGCTGCTCGAGGTGGGCGCCGTGGCTGAGCACGTGGCTGACACCCATGCCCGCAAACCTGCCGAGCGTCGTGCGTGCCCATTGATCGGTGTCGGCGCCGCGGACCGGCCCGTGGGTGATCGAAACGGCCGCGCCGGCCTGGAAGGCGCCCAGAATCGCGGAGATGAACTCGACCGTGGGTTCACCGGTCAGGCCGAGCGCGGCGACATCGTCGTTCAGCAGCCATTCCGCGACGTTCTGGGACCGCGCGTGCACCTCCGGCCATGGATGACGGGTCCACTGCCCGTCAACCAGGACGGCCAAGTAGTTGTCGCTGCTGGACAGCCGGTTGGCAAGAGCCGTTGCCAACGAGTTCATTGCCGCCCTCATAGCCTTGGTGTTTGCAGAACCGTCAAAGTCGATACGGTTCGTGACCACCAAGGCTAATGTATGCAGGTTCGCTGTGAACGCGCACGGTCGACAACTGGCGCGCAGCGCAGCTACACGGTACGAGCCAACTGATCTGCAAGCAATCCGGCGAACTTCGCCGGATCGTCTGGCATGTCGCCTTCGGCGAGAAGTGCTGTGCCGTAGAGCAGTTCAGCAGTATCGGCGAGTTGCTGCAATTGGGCATCGCCGCCGCTTTTGTGCGCCTGCTGCAGCCCCACGACGAGTGGATGCTTCGGGTTGAGTTCGAGAATCCGCTTCCCCACCGGAACCGCTTGTCCGGAAGACCGGTACATGCGTGCGAGGGCCGGTGTCATGCCGTAGGCGTCGGTGATCAGACAGGCAGGTGACTCGGTCAGGCGCGTCGACAACCGCACTTCCTTGACGTACTCGCCCAAAGTCTCCTTCAGCCAGGTCAACAGCTCGGCAAAATCTTGCTCCTGCTCCTGGCGCTCGGCTTCGTGCGCCGCCTTTTCATCCTCGGAGTCGAGGTCGACGTCGCCTTTGGCGACCGATTGCAACGGTTTGCCATCGAATTCGGTCACCGATCCCACCCAGACCTCGTCGACCGGGTCGGTGAGCAGCAGCACCTCATAGCCTTTGGCTTTGAACGCCTCGAGATGCGGCGACTTCACAAGCTGCTCACGCGACTGTCCCGTGGCGTAGAAGATCTGCTCCTGACCGTCCTTCATTCGCTCGACATACTGGACCAATGTCGTGAGTGCCTCGTCGCTTTGTGTCGAGGCGAAAGACGAGATATTCAGAAGGGTTTCCTGGTTGTCGAAGTCCGACATCAGACCTTCTTTG
The DNA here is from genome assembly GCF_010726765.1 of Mycobacterium gallinarum. Lineage (NCBI taxonomy): Bacteria > Bacillati > Actinomycetota > Actinomycetes > Mycobacteriales > Mycobacteriaceae > Mycobacterium > Mycobacterium gallinarum. The sequence continues at coordinate 5,995,241 of NZ_AP022601.1, read as the reverse complement.
AGGACCGCGCCGAATTGCGTCCACAACGTGGCATAGTCCTGCGGGCGCTCGGACTGCATGGTCTTGATCGTCGACAGAACTTTCTTGGTCAGCCTGCGACGGATTGCAGACACCTGCCGATCCTGCTGCAGCATCTCACGGGAGACGTGGAGCGACATGTCCTCTGCATCGACGACCCCTTTGACGAAACGCAGATGTCTGGGCAGGAGTTCGTCACAGTCAGCCATGACGAACACGCGTTTTACGTACAGCTGTATGCCGGTCCTGGCGTCCCGAGTGAACATGTCGAACGGAGCATTCGACGGAATGAACAAGAGCGCTCGGTACTCGAAGGTCCCTTCGGCCTTCATCGGGATCACCTCAAGCGGGTCGTCCCATGCGTGCGCAATGTGCTTGTAGAACTCCTTGTACTCGTCCTCGGAGACCTCGTCTTTGCCTTTGGCCCACAGCGCCTTCATGGAGTTGAGTGTCTGCGTTTCGACGGTGAGCTGTTCGTCGCCACCATCCTCGGTGGCCGGAGCACGTCGTTCGACCTGCATCCGGATAGGCCAGGCGATGAAGTCGGAATACTTCTTCACCAGCTCCCTGATCTTCCACTCCGATGTGTAGTCGTGCAGCTCGTCCTCCGCGTCTTCGGGCTTGAGGTGCAGGCTGATCGACGTGCCTTGCGGAGCATCACCGACAGATTCGACGGTGTAGGTACCGTCTCCGCAGGACACCCAGCGGGTGGCGCCACTTTCGCCTGCCTTGCGCGTCAGCAACTCGACCTTGTCGGCGACCATGAACGTCGAATAGAAGCCGATGCCGAACTGACCGATCAGATCCTCGGACGCAGCGGCGTTCTTGGCCTCACGCAGCTTTTGACGCAGCTCGGCGGTACCTGACTTGGCCAGAGTGCCGATCAGATCCACCACCTCGTCGCGCGTCATGCCTATGCCGTTGTCGCGAACGACGAGAATCCGCGCATCCTTGTCCGCTTCGATCGCGATGTGGAGGTCGGAGGCGTCGACGTCCAGTTCCTTGTTACGCAGCGCTTCCAGCCGCAGCTTGTCGAGTGCATCGGACGCGTTCGAGATCAACTCGCGCAGGAACGAGTCCTTGTTGGAGTAGACCGAGTGGATCATCAAATCCAGCAGTTGGCGGGCCTCCGCCTGAAACTCCAGCTGCTCGACATGTGACGTCATGTGATTTCGCTCCAAACAGTGCAGACCTTCGATGACAGGACCGGTCGATAATATCGAGCATGCTTTTCTCGGCGCCCGGGCAACGCGTGCGCAGGGGGTTCGCGCACATCTTCTGGGTAGGCAGCGGTAGTTTTGGCCGGGAGTACCGGCTGCCCGCTCCCGACGTGCGCTATTGAGCGCGGTACCGGACGAACGTCAAGGAGGATGCGTGAATAACGTGCCCAAGATGTTGGCACTCGGACTCGTTGAGCCTGTGGTGTTCGGGTTGATCTTGTTCTTGGCGGCAGGCACATTCGACTACTGGCAAGCGTGGGTTTTCCTGGTGGTGTTCGCGGTTTCGGGGTGGGTTCCCAGCATTTACTTGATGCGCACGAATCCCGTTGCGCTAGAGCGGCGGATGCGTGGTGGACCCACTGCGGAGACTCGAACCACCCAGAAGATCGTTATGGGGAGCTCATGGCTGTCGCTCGCAGCGATGTTGGCTGTCAGCGCCCTCGACCACCGCTTTGGCTGGTCGTCAGTACCCACGGCGCTGTGCTTGATCGGCGACGTTCTGGTGGCTGTCGGCCTAAGTGTGATGATGCTGGTGGTCATTCAGAACAGCCATGCGGCCGCCACGGTCCGAGTCGAGGCCGGGCAGAAGGTCATCTCCACCGGATTCTATGGAATGGTGCGACACCCCATGTACACCGGCAATGTGATCATGATGGTCGGTATCCCGCTTGCGCTCGGCTCCTACTGGGGCCTCATCTTCGTCATACCCGGGGTGATAGTGCTGGCCTTCCGCATCCGCGACGAGGAGAAACTCCTCCGCCAAGAGTTAGACGGATACCGCGAGTACACGAAAAAGGTGCGCTATCGCCTCGTGCCGGCTATCTGGTAGTTGGCGGCCGCGCCGATCCCTCACTGCGCCAGCAAGTTTGCCAACTTCTGACTCAAGCTTTCAGCCGACGGCGCGTCGTACAGCGCTACGACCGTCAGTCGGACACCAAGGGCGTTGTTGACAGCGGCGATCGCGCGCATCGCGGCAAGCGAGTCCCCGCCCAGGTCGAAGAACGACTCGGTGACGCTGATGTGGTCAACACCCAACACCTGCGCATAGATGCCGACCAGAATCTGCTCGATCAGGGTCGCTGGTGCGCGAGCATTGTCAACCGTGTCGTAGTGAGCGCGTTCCGACTCCATCGTCTTCGGCCGAGTCGGTTCATTTCCCGGGAGCAGACCATGCGCCGACAACCGCTGTCCACCGTCGGCCGCCATGGCGACCAACACCTGCTGAAACCGTTCGATCAGATCAGCGATGGTGGCCACATCGAACACATCCGTGCGGAACTGGATGCGGAATTCGAGTTCGCGGCCCGGAAGTACTTGGACCGTGAGCGGGTAATGGTAGTAATCGCGGTTGAAGACCTCGGCGATGACCAACTCGTCGACGTTCCCGGACGCCGCGGCGGCGGCCGGGTAGTTCTCGTACACGAAAACCGTGTCGAACAGCGCCCGTTGGCCGGCGATGCGATGTATGTCGCTGAGTGCCAAGTGCTGGTGTTCGAGGGTGTGGTTGTGGGCGGCTTGCAGCTGCTCAAGCAGGTCGGCGACCGTCGCCTCCGCCGCGATGCACGCCCGCACCGGCACGGTGTTGATCAATAGTCCCACTATCGAGTCGGCGCCGACCACCTCGGCCGGTCGACCCGAGACCACGGCGCCGAAGACGACGTCCTGTTGCCCCGTCATCGAGCACAGCAGCTGCGCGTACGCAGCCTGCAGCACCGTGCTGACGGTGGTGTGGTGCGTGCGGGCCAGATCTTCTAATCCCCGCGTGGTCTGTTCTGACACCCGGAACGGCGTGAAATCTCGGGGCCCCAACCCGAGTGGCTCCGACGGACCCACCAACGTGGGTGCATCAAGACCGGTCAACACCTCAGACCAGGCCACCTCGGCGGCATCGCGGTCTCGACCGGATAGCCAGTCGACGAACCGGCGATACGACGTGGGCGCGGGGAGCCGGTGGCCGAGATAGCTGGCGAAGATTTCCTGCAACACGATCGACAGCGACCAGCCGTCCATCACAATGTGATGGTTGGTCAGCACAATCCGATGCCGATCGTTCGCCGTCCGGATCAGAGCCACCCGGAGGGCCGGCTGCTCGGCGAGATTGCACACGGCGCCGCGTTCCTCGGCCAAGACTTGTCGGATCTGCGCTTCGGCGTCGATGACGCTGTCGCGCAGGTCGACGTAGCGCCAGGGTGTCTCGGGATCGGCCGGGATGATCTGCACCGGCTCATCAAATTGATCGCAGAACTGCGCTACCAGATTGGGATGTCGGCTGATCACGGTGTGCACTGCGGATCGCAGCCGATCTCCGTCGAGTGGTCCGTCCAACGTGATGTCCAGCTGCACCGCATAGACGTCATCGGCGTATTCATGTGCGACGCTGGCGTGGAACAGCAGTCCGTGCTGCAGCGGCGTCAGGGGCAGTATGTCGGCGATATCGCTGCGCCGCTCAAGCTCGTCGATTTGCTGTTGACTCAGCCGCGCCGGGGCGATGTCGGAGGGGGTCAACCCGCCGCCGCCGCGGCGTACGTGCGCGCAGATGCCGGCCAGCGCCTCGAACCACAGGCGGCTCAGCCGGCTGACCTGGTTCTCCTCAACCGCCGAGGGGGCCCACGTCCAATTTGCCTGCAGATGCGGGCCAGAGTCGGTCTCTGAAGTGCTGGCGTTGAGGTCGATCGAGTGTGGCAGCGCCAGTGGGATATCAAGCGCGGCCCGGGCAACGGCCCCCGCGTCAGCGCTGACCCGCCAAAACTCGTCGGACAGTTCACCGGCTGCGGCGCCCAGTCGTCCCAGGTAATTGAATCCGATCTGTGGATCGGGGCCGTCGAGGTCGACATCGGGGCTCAGGTAGCGCAGGAGACCGTAGGTGAGGCCGTCGGGAAGTGCGCGCAACTGTTCTTTGCCGTCCTTGATGACCGCGCCCAATGCGGCGTCACCAGCAACCACCTGTGCCCACGACAATTCACCGATGATCAACGACACCGGGTACTTGGTCGTGAACCAACCAACTGTGCGGGACAAGTCCAAATCGTCGGCCAGGTCGTCCGCGCGCCCATGGCCCTCGACATCGATACCGATGGGTGCGCCACGATTCTTCAAGAACTCCGACAGCGCCAGTCCAAAAGCGATCAACAGAATGTCTTGCACACCGGCGTGGAACGCCGCGGGTGCCTCACCGAGTAACAAGCGCGTCGTCTCGGCATCGAGTTCCGACGACAAGTGTCCAGCGTTGACGAAAGTGTCCACCGCAGGCTCCACCGTAGGCAACACCGCAGGCGTCGCGGCCACTCGCCGCCACACTTCAGCTTGTTCCACCACTGCCGGATCCTGCGCGTGTTCTGCTAACAGAGTTGCCCACCTGGCAAACGACGTCCCACCCGCCGATAGAGCGACCGGCTGCCCGCTAATATATTGAGCCCAAGCAATATTCAAGTCTTCCAACAAGATTCGCCACGAGACCCCATCGACTGCCAAGTGATGGACGACCAACGCCAACTGGTTGGTGGAGGTCGCCCAGACCGCGCTGAGCATTGCTCCGGCCAACGGGTTCAATCGCGAACGGGCCTCCACCACAGCCGCGTCGGACAGCACGTCGACGGCCTGCAGGCACCCACCAGCGTTCACTGACCCGGCCTCGGGCACCGTGAATGTCCATACGGCCCCGCGGTAGTAGTTGTCATCGACGCGGGCCCGCAGCATCGGATGTCGATCCAACAAGGCCTGCAGAAGTTCCACCACATCGGCCTCGGTCACCCCTGCGGGGGCTTGCACCACAACCGTCTGATTGAACTGATCGACTGCGCCGTCCGCTTGCTGAAGCCACCGCATGATCGGGGTGGCTTCCACCTTGTCGGTGCCGTGACCATTCTCCCCACCGTCACGGACCACGACCCAGGCCACTCTCGCCACGCGAGCCAACCGAGACACTGTCTGCTCGACGAAGACGTCGCGGGGTTTCACGATCACCCCGTTGAATGCGGCGCGTGACACGACCTGCATAGACAGGATGGAGTCGCCGCCGAGTTCGAAGAAGGATTCGTCGACTCCGACTCGCTCTAGTCCAAGGACTTGGGCGTAGATCCCGGCCAGGATCTCCTCGGTGGAGTTGCCCGGGGCGCGGTAGTGATCGACTTCTTGGTATTCCGGTGCCGGCAGGGCGCGTTTGTCGAGTTTTCCGTTCACCGTCAGGGGCAGGGTGTCAATCGCCATCACCGCGGCCGGAACCATGTAGGCCGGCAGACGCTCAGCGAGCTTGGCGCGGGTAGCCGAGGCTTCTGCGGTGCCGGTGATATACCCGACCAGCCGCTTGTCCCCGGGCCGGTCCTCACGGGCGATCACGACCGCTTGTTTCACCCCGTCAAGGGCCGACAACGCCGCCTGAACCTCACCGAGCTCGATGCGGTAGCCGCGGATCTTGACCTGCTCGTCAGCGCGTCCAAGATATTGCAGCTCTCCATCCGCGCTCCAGCACGCCAGGTCTCCGGTGCGATACATCCGCACCCCGGCTCCGCCGAACGGACACGCCACAAACCGCGTCGCCGTCAAATCCGACCGCCGCAAATACCCACACGCCAGCCCCCCACCGGCGACATACAACTCACCGATCACCCCGGCCGGCACCGGACGTAACCACTTGTCCAACACGAAGAACCCGAGATGGGCCAGCGGCACCCCGATCGGGCTGATATTGCTCTCAACGTCACTGTCGAGGATCTCGCGGAACGACGCATGCACCGTCGTCTCGGTGATGCCATACATGTTGACCATCCGCGGCAACCCCGGATGGTGCTCAAACCAACTCCGAAGACGCTGGGGCTCAAGGGCTTCCCCACCGAACACCACCGTCTGCAGGTTGAGACGACTCCCCCGCTCGGGGGCCAACGCATCAGCGGTCTGCAACGCATAAAACGCCGACGGCGTCTGACTCAACACACTGACCTGCTCGGCAACCAGCAACGCGTGCAACTCTTCTGGCGACCGCACTACCGCATCGGGCACCACCACCAGCCGCCCGCCGTGCAGCAACGCCCCGAAGATCTCCCACACCGAATAGTCGAAGGCCAACGAATGACACTGCGTCCACACCTGCCCCGCCGACAAATCCAGATCGCCGTCCAACACCTCCAGCAGCCGCACCACATTGCGATGGGTAATGGCCACCCCCTTGGGCACACCCGTGGTGCCCGAGGTGTAAATGATGTAAGCAATCTCATCAGGGGCCGGCACCGCCAAACCCGAAACCGGATAGGTCTGGATACCGGCATCCTCGACATCAATGATCGGCAGACCCGACCCGCCCAACCGATCCGCCAACGCCGCAGTGGTCAACACCGCGATCGGCGCGGCATCGCCAAGCATGAACTGCATCCGCGTCGACGGATGCGCCGGGTCCATCGGCAAATACGCCGCCCCCGTCTTGAGCACCGCCATAATCGACACCACGGCCACCGCGGAACGCTCCACCAACACCGCCACGCACTGACCCGGACCAGCCCCCCGCTCGACCAACACATGGGCCAACCGATTCGCCGCCTCATCAAGCTCGCGATAGGTCATCGCGCCACCATCAAAGGTCAACGCCACCGCCTCCGGCGTCTGCGCCGCCTGCATACCGAACACCGCCGGAATCGACATCACCGCCGAAACCGGCCGCGTCAACACCGCCCGATTACCCCACTGCTGCAGGCGGGCATGCTCACCAACATCCAACACATCCACCGACGACAACCGCCGCGACGGATCGGCGGTCATCGCCACCAACACCCGGCGCAACCGCCCGATCAACGCCTCCACACTGCCGGCATCGAACACATCGGTGCGGAACTCCACCCCACCACCGATACCCGCCGGCTCACCGGTCTCAGTCCAACGCTCAGCCAACGAAAACGACAGATCCATCCTGGCGGTACGGGTATCCGCCGCCAGCGCCGACGCCTCCACATCACCCAACGACAACCCCGCAGTGGCGTCTCTCTGCCCGGCAAAGTTCTGCCAGGCCAGCATCACCTGCACCAACGGATGATGGGCCAACGACCGGGTCGGGTGGAGCCGCTCCACCAACACCTCGAACGGCACATCCTGATGCTCGTAAGCCTCCAGGCTGCGCTGACGCACCTGGCCCAACACCTCCGCGACCGTCGGATCACCCGCGACATCCACCCGCAACACCAACGTGTTGACGAACGACCCGATCAACTCATCGAGTGCCGAATCACGCCGCCCAGCGATCGGGAAGCCCACCGCCACATCCGAACTGGCACTGACCTTCGACAACAGCACCGCCAACGCGGCCTGCATCACCATGAAAGTGGTTGCATTGTGCTCGCGAGCAACCCGGGCAACGTCCTGCTGCAACTCCGCCGGCCAGTCCACCACCACATTCGCCCCGCGATAATCAGCCTCCGCGGGATAAGGCCGATCCGTGGGCAGCTGCAACCGCTCAGGCAACCCAGCCAGGGCGTTCTCCCAATAGGCCAACTGGCCGGCGATGCGGCTCTGACTGTCCTCGAGATCGCCGAGCTGGGCGCGCTGCCACAACGTGTAATCGACATACTGCACGGGCAATGGCGCCCAATCCGGCGCCTGCCCGGCACACCGGTGGGCATACGCCACACCCAGATCCTGCACCAACGGAGTGATAGACCACCCATCAGCAGCGATATGATGAACTACCGCCACCAACACATGAGCCGACTCATCGACACGGAAAAGCTTTGCCCGCAAAGGGATTTCGGTCGCCAAGTCGAACAAGTGACCCACCACCGCGCCGATGGCCTCCTGCAGCCGGCCCGCCGACCAGCCAGTGGCATCAACAACCTCCCAGCCGAAATCGGCCCCCTCCGCAGGGACCACCACCTGATGCGGCAACCCCTCAGGCGCCGCGAACAGCGTGCGCAAACTCTCATGGCGGCCCACCACATCCCCCAGCGCCGCACCCAACGCCTCGACATCCAACCGCCCGTCAAGCCGCAACGCCACCGGCATGTTGTAGACCGGCGAGGACCCATGCAACTGATCGATGAACCACAACCGGCTCTGCGCAAACGACAACGGAACCACCGACGGCCGGACAGCAGGCACCAACGGCTCGAACCCATCCCCGTCGGCACCGATAAGCGGAGCCAGCTGAGCCACCGTCGGCGCCTCGAACAAGACGCGCACCCCAAGATGGGAATCCAGGCCCGCGTTGATCGCCGCGATCACCCGCATCGCCGAAATGCTGTCACCACCGAGCTCGAAGAACGAGTCGTCGACCCCCACCCGCTCCACACCCAACACCTGAGCGAAGATGCCGACCAGAATCTCCTCCACCGCGGAGGACGGCGGACGGTGAACACCCGCGGAGTACTCCGGTGCCGGCAGCGCCCGGGTGTCGAGCTTGCCGTTCGGTGTCAGCGGCAGCGCATCGATGGCCACCACCGCCGCGGGAACCATATACGCCGGCAACCGCTCCGCCAACGCAGCACGCATCCCGGTCACATCAGCAGTCCCGGTCACATAACCCACCAACCGCTTATCACCGGGACGGTCCTCGCGAGCGATCGCGACTGCCTGCTCCACACCGCCTAGTTCTGCCAGTGCAGTTTGAATTTCCCCCAACTCGATCCGATAGCCGCGGATCTTGACCTGCTCATCAGCACGACCCAAATACCGCAACTGCCCATCAGCGCCCCAACACACCAAATCGCCGGTCCGATACATCCGCCCCCCGGGACCCCCGAACGGACACGCCACAAAACGCGACGACGTCAACCCAGCCCGGCCGACATAACCGCCTGCCACCCCGCGGCCCGCCACATACAACTCGCCGACCACCCCGGCAGGCACCGGACGCAACCAGTTGTCCAAGACAAACAACGCCGCTCCACACACCGGCGAACCAATCGGCGGCGCACCCGAACCCGCAGCCAACGGCGCACTGATCGCCACACACATCGTCGTCTCGGTCGGACCATAGGCGTTGATCATCACCCGACCAGGCGCCCACCGATCCACCACCTCGGCCGGACACGCCTCACCCGCCACCACCAACGCCATGGATTCCAAACCGTGGGGTGAGATCGCGGCCACCGCTGAAGGAGTCTGTGTGAGCACGCTGACCTGTTCGCGAATTAATAGGTCGTGGAGGTCTTCTGGCGAACGGACGACGACTTCTGGCACGACCACCAACCGCCCGCCACGCAGTAACGGACCGAAGATCTCCCACACCGACACGTCAAACGCCAAGGAGTGGCACTGCGACCACACACCGGCCGACGGCAGGCTGGCGTCCAGTGACTCCAGCAACTGAGTCACATTGCCGTGCGTAACCGCCACACCCTTGGGCACACCCGTCGTGCCAGACGTATAAATCAGATACGCAATGTCACCAGGAGTCGGCGGGGGTCGATGAAGGGCGGGGTAACCCTCGATCTCGGGGTCATCGACATCGATAATCGGCAGGCCATGCCCGTCTAACCGGTCGGCGAGCGCTGCAGTGGTGATTCCGGCGATCGGCGCGGCGTCCTCGAGAATGTACTCCGCCCGCGAAGACGGGTGTGCCGGATCCATTGGCACATACGCCGCGCCGGTCTTGAGTGTTGCCAAAATCGCCACAACTGCCTGAGCTGAGCGCTCGAGGAGCACGGCAACACACGAACCCGCGCCGACCCCTCGATCGATTAGCAGGTTCGCCAACCGATTCGACGCCGCGTCCAGCTCGCGATAGGTCAATGAACGAGCGCCAAAGCTCAACGCCGCTGCATCCGGGGTCTGCGCCACGTGCTTGGCAAACAAGGCCGGAATCGACACCGCGGCAGGGGCTTCCGCGGTCAGTACCGCGCGATTACCCAGCCCGTCCAACCGAGCATGCTCACTCGCCTTGAGCACATCCAGTGACGACACCCGCCGTCCAGGGTCGGCGACCATCCAATCCAACACCCGCCGCAACCGCTCGATCAACGCCTCGATGCTGGCCGCATCGAACACGTCTGTGCGGAACTGCACGCTCCCACCGATTCCGGCAGGCTCACCGTTCGGGTTCCAGCGTTCAGTCAATGAAAACGCCAGATCCAAGCGGGCGGTGTGAAGGTCGACGGGCACCGACGCGACTTGCAGCTCACCCAGGGCGAGTCCGGCAACCGGATCATTGTCCTGCTGGTTCTGCCAGGCCAGCATCACCTGAACGAGTGGGTGATGGGCCAGCGATCGAGTCGGATTGAGTCGCTCGACGAGCATCTCAAAGGGCACATCCTGATGCTCGTATGCTGCCAGGCTGCGGTGACGCACTTGGGCGAACAGGTCAGCGACGGTGGGATCCCCCGCCAAATCGACTCGTAGCACCAACGTGTTGACAAAGAACCCAACGAGATCGTCGAGTGCGGGATCACGCCGCCCGGCGATCGGGAAGCCGACCGCGATGTCGGTGCTGGAGCTGTGTGCCGCAAGCAGAACCGCGAGGGCGGCTTGAACCACCATGAAGCTGGTCGCACCGTGCTCGCGAGCCACAGCGCTCACCCGCTGCTGCAGCTCGGCCGACCAGTCAACGGCCACAGCGGCGCCGCGTTGATCGGCAACCGGCGGGTAGGGCCGATCTGTTGGCAGTTGCAGTCGCTCGGGCATTCCCGCCAGCGCGCCCTGCCAATACACCAGCTGCGCGGCGATGCGGCTGTCGACATCGCTGAAATCACCGAGCTGCGCGCGCTGCCACAGCGTGTAATCGGCATACTGCACCGCCAACGGCGCCCAATCCGGCGCCGAACCGGCAGACCGACTGTCGTAGGCCACTCCCAAATCGCGCACCAGTGGCGCCACCGAAACACCGTCGGCTGCGATGTGGTGCACCACAGCAACGAGTATGTGTTCATCGGCGGTGACGCGGAAAAGCGTGGCCCGCAGAGGGATTTCGGTGGCTAGGTCTATCGCGCGCTGCGCGGCGCTCCCGACCCCTTCATCCAACTCAGAGGTCGACCAGCCGGTCGCATCGACAATCCGCCAACCAAAGTCGGCATCGTCGGCCGGCACAATCAACTGATGAGGCATCCCATCAACCGCCGGGAACATCGTTCGCAAGCTCTCGTGACGGCCCACTAGGTCAGCCAGTGCCGCGCCCAACGCCTCGACGTCGAGATATCCGGCCAGTCGCAGCGCCACCGCCAGGTTGTAGACCGGTGACGGTCCCTGCAACTGGTCCAGGAACCACAGCCGGGTCTGGGCAAAGGACAACGGAATTACCGATGGGCGCACACCTGCGTGCAGCGGTTCGAGGCCGCCGCTGCCGACACCGACAAGCGGCGCCAACTGAGCGACCGTCGGCGCCTCGAACACCGTGCGCACCGCGAGGTCGACATCAAGGGCGGTGTTGATCGCCGCGATGAGCCGCATCGCAGAGAGCGAGTCGCCGCCGAGTTCGAAGAAGGATTCGTCGACTCCGACTCGCTCTAGTCCAAGGACTTGGGCGTAGATCCCGGCCAGGATCTCCTCGGTGGAGTTGCCCGGGGCGCGGTAGTGATCGACTTCTTGGTATTCCGGTGCCGGCAGGGCGCGTTTGTCGAGTTTTCCGTTCACCGTCAGGGGCAGGGTGTCAATCGCCATCACCGCGGCCGGAACCATGTAGGCCGGCAGACGCTCAGCGAGCTTGGCGCGGGTAGCCGAGGCTTCTGCGGTGCCGGTGATATACCCGACCAGCCGCTTGTCCCCGGGCCGGTCCTCACGGGCGATCACGACCGCTTGTTTCACCCCGTCAAGGGCCGACAACGCCGCCTGAACCTCACCGAGCTCGATGCGGTAGCCGCGGATCTTGACCTGCTCGTCAGCGCGTCCAAGATATTGCAGCTCTCCATCCGCGCTCCAGCACGCCAGGTCTCCGGTGCGATACATCCGCACCCCGGCTCCGCCGAACGGACACGCCACAAACCGCGTCGCCGTCAAATCCGACCGCCGCAAATACCCACACGCCAGCCCCCCACCGGCGACATACAACTCACCGATCACCCCGGCCGGCACCGGACGTAACCACTTGTCCAACACGAAGAACCCGAGATGGGCCAGCGGCACCCGATCGGGCTGATATTGCTCTCAACGTCACTGTCGAGGATCTCGCGGAACGACGCATGCACCGTCGTCTCGGTGATGCCATACATGTTGACCATCCGCGGCAACCCCGGATGGTGCTCAAACCAACTCCGAAGACGCTGGGGCTCAAGGGCTTCCCCACCGAACACCACCGTCTGCAGGTTGAGACGACTCCCCCGCTCGGGGGCCAACGCATCAGCGGTCTGCAACGCATAAAACGCCGACGGCGTCTGACTCAACACACTGACCTGCTCGGCAACCAGCAACGCGTGCAACTCTTCTGGCGACCGCACTACCGCATCGGGCACCACCACCAGCCGCCCGCCGTGCAGCAACGCCCCGAAGATCTCCCACACCGAATAGTCGAAGGCCAACGAATGACACTGCGTCCACACCTGCCCCGCCGACAAATCCAGATCGCCGTCCAACACCTCCAGCAGCCGCACCACATTGCGATGGGTAATGGCCACCCCCTTGGGCACACCCGTGGTGCCCGAGGTGTAAATGATGTAAGCAATCTCATCAGGGGCCGGCACCGCCAAACCCGAAACCGGATAGGTCTGGATACCGGCATCCTCGACATCAATGATCGGCAGACCCGACCCGCCCAACCGATCCGCCAACGCCGCAGTGGTCAACACCGCGATCGGCGCGGCATCGCCAAGCATGAACTGCATCCGCGTCGACGGATGCGCCGGGTCCATCGGCAAATACGCCGCCCCCGTCTTGAGCACCGCCATAATCGACACCACGGCCACCGCGGAACGCTCCACCAACACCGCCACGCACTGACCCGGACCAGCCCCCCGCTCGACCAACACATGGGCCAACCGATTCGCCGCCTCATCAAGCTCGCGATAGGTCATCGCGCCACCATCAAAGGTCAACGCCACCGCCTCCGGCGTCTGCGCCGCCTGCATACCGAACACCGCCGGAATCGACATCACCGCCGAAACCGGCCGCGTCAACACCGCCCGATTACCCCACTGCTGCAGGCGGGCATGCTCACCAACATCCAACACATCCACCGACGACAACCGCCGCGACGGATCGGCGGTCATCGCCACCAACACCCGGCGCAACCGCCCGATCAACGCCTCCACACTGCCGGCATCGAACACATCGGTGCGGAACTCCACCCACCACCGATACCCGCCGGCTCACCGGTCTCAGTCCAACGCTCAGCCAACGAAAACGACAGATCCATCCTGGCGGTACGGGTATCCGCCGCCAGCGCCGACGCCTCCACATCACCCAACGACAACCCCGCAGTGGCGTCTCTCTGCCCGGCAAAGTTCTGCCAGGCCAGCATCACCTGCACCAACGGATGATGGGCCAACGACCGGGTCGGGTGGAGCCGCTCCACCAACACCTCGAACGGCACATCCTGATGCTCGTAAGCCTCCAGGCTGCGCTGACGCACCTGGCCCAACACCTCCGCGACCGTCGGATCACCCGCGACATCCACCCGCAACACCAACGTGTTGACGAACGACCCGATCAACTCATCGAGTGCCGAATCACGCCGCCCAGCGATCGGGAAGCCCACCGCCACATCCGAACTGGCACTGACCTTCGACAACAGCACCGCCAACGCGGCCTGCATCACCATGAAAGTGGTTGCATTGTGCTCGCGAGCAACCCGGGCAACGTCCTGCTGCAACTCCGCCGGCCAGTCCACCACCACATTCGCCCCGCGATAATCAGCCTCCGCGGGATAAGGCCGATCCGTGGGCAGCTGCAACCGCTCAGGCAACCCAGCCAGGGCGTTCTCCCAATAGGCCAACTGGCCGGCGATGCGGCTCTGACTGTCCTCGAGATCGCCGAGCTGGGCGCGCTGCCACAACGTGTAATCGACATACTGCACGGGCAATGGCGCCCAATCCGGCGCCTGCCCGGCACACCGGTGGGCATACGCCACACCCAGATCCTGCACCAACGGAGTGATAGACCACCCATCAGCAGCGATATGATGAACTACCGCCACCAACACATGAGCCGACTCATCGACACGGAAAAGCTTTGCCCGCAAAGGGATTTCGGTCGCCAAGTCGAACAAGTGACCCACCACCGCGCCGATGGCCTCCTGCAGCCGGCCCGCCGACCAGCCAGTGGCATCAACAACCTCCCAGCCGAAATCGGCCCCCTCCGCAGGGACCACCACCTGATGCGGCAACCCCTCAGGCGCCGCGAACAGCGTGCGCAAACTCTCATGGCGGCCCACCACATCCCCCAGCGCCGCACCCAACGCCCGACATCCAACCGCCCGTCAAGCCGCAACGCCACCGGCATGTTGTAGACCGGCGAGGACCCATGCAACTGATCGATGAACCACAACCGGCTCTGCGCAAACGACAACGGAACCACCGACGGCCGGACAGCAGGCACCAACGGCTCGAACCCATCCCCGTCGGCACCGATAAGCGGAGCCAGCTGAGCCACCGTCGGCGCCTCGAACAAGACGCGCACCCCAAGATGGGAATCCAGGCCCGCGTTGATCGCCGCGATCACCCGCATCGCCGAAATGCTGTCACCACCGAGCTCGAAGAACGAGTCGTCGACCCCCACCCGCTCCACACCCAACACCTGAGCGAAGATGCCGACCAGAATCTCCTCCACCGCGGAGGACGGCGGACGGTGAACACCCGCGGAGTACTCCGGTGCCGGCAGCGCCCGGGTGTCGAGCTTGCCGTTCGGTGTCAGCGGCAGCGCATCGATGGCCACCACCGCCGCGGGAACCATATACGCCGGCAACCGCTCCGCCAACGCAGCACGCATCCCGGTCACATCAGCAGTCCCGGTCACATAACCCACCAACCGCTTATCACCGGGACGGTCCTCGCGAGCGATCGCGACTGCCTGCTCCACACCGCCTAGTTCTGCCAGTGCAGTTTGAATTTCCCCCAACTCGATCCGATAGCCGCGGATCTTGACCTGCTCATCAGCACGACCCAAATACCGCAACTGCCCATCAGCGCCCCAACACACCAAATCGCCGGTCCGATACATCCGCCCCCCGGGACCCCCGAACGGACACGCCACAAAACGCGACGACGTCAACCCAGCCCGGCGCCAATATCCTTCGGCGACGTGGCGGCCCGCCACATACAACTCGCCGACCACCCCGGCAGGCACCGGACGCAACCAGTTGTCCAAGACAAACAACGCCGCTCCACGCAGCGGCGAACCAATCGGCGGCGCACCCGAACCCGCAGCCAACGGCGCACTCGTAGATACGTAGATCGTGGCCTCGGTCGGACCATAGGCGTTGATCATCACCCGACCAGGCGCCCACCGATCCACCACCTCGGCCGGACACGCCTCACCCGCCAACACCAACGCCATGGATTCCAAACCCTCCGGCGGGAGCATCCTCGCCGCAGAGGGGGTTTGATACAGGACGCTGACCTTCTCGGCCACCAACAGTTGGTGCAGATCGTCGGGCGACCCCGCCACCGACTCGGGCACGATCACCAACCGGCTCCCGTGCAACAGGGCACCGAAAATCTCCCACACTGAGACATCGAAGCTGTGAGAATGCCATTGCGACCACACTTGGCCCGGTCCCGCCGGCAGATCGACGGGCAACGACTCCAATACCTGAGTCACATTGCCGTGCGTAACCGCCACACCCTTGGGCACACCCGTCGTGCCAGACGTATAAATCAGATACGCAATGTCATCAGCGGCAGGCACCGGCATTTCAGAACCCGAATAGCGTTCGACCGCGGGATCATCTATTTCGATGACCGACATACCAGACCCGTCCAACCGCGAGCGCAGCCCCGCCGTCGTAACCGCCGCGGCCGGCTCGGCATCGGCGAGCATGAACTCCAACCGCGCCGTAGGCACCGCCGGATCAAACGGCAGATAGGCCGCCCCCGTCTTGAGCACCGCGAGGATCGACACAATCGCCTCAGCAGACCGCGGAACCAAAAGCGCCACAGACTGTCCCGGACCCGCACCCCGCTCGACCAACACATGGGCCAACCGATTCGACGCCGCATCCAGCTCGCGATAGGTCATCGAGCGGCCAGCACACGTCAACGCCACCGCCTCCGGCGTATGCGCCACCTGTTCAGCAAACACCGCCGGAATCGACACCGCAGCCGATCCTGGCCGCGTCAACACCGCCCGGTTGCCCCACTCCTGCAACCGAGCATGCTCACTCGCCTTGAGCACATCCAGTGACGACACCCGCCGTCCAGGGTCGGCGACCATCCAATCCAACACCCGCCGCAACCGCTCGATCAACGCCTCAACACTGGCCGCATCGAACACATCACTGTCGAACTCCACGCGCAGCGCGAGTTCAGCGCCTGGCAGGACCATAATCGCGAGCGGGTAGTGGTTGAACTCGCGGCTGTTGACGTCGGTGATCGTCAACCCGTCGTCTCCCGACAACGCGGCCTTGCCGACCGGGTAGTTCTCATAGACGAAAAGGGTGTCGAACAACTGCTCGTGGCCGCTGATCCGATGAATCTCGTTCAGCGCCAGGTGCTGGTGCTCGAGAGTGCCGGTATAACCACGTTGTAGCTGCTCGAGCAGGTCAGCGGTGGTTGTTGTCGTCGTAATGTTCGCCCGCACCGGCACGGTGTTGATCAACAGGCCCACTATCGAGTCCGCGCCGTTCAGTTCAGCCGGCCTACCCGAGAGCGCAACACCGAAGGCTACGTCTTGCTGGCCAGTCAGCGTGGTCAGCAATTGTGCCCATGCGCCCTGTAGCACGGTGTTGACCGTGGTGCGCTGCGCGCGTGCCAAATCCCCAAGCGCCTGCGTGGTCGCTTCTGGCACGCGGAAGGATGCGACTGCCCGCTGCCCGAGTTCCAAGCGGCCGCGCGGTCCAACGAAAGTAGGGGTGTCGAAGCCGGCGAGTACCTCGCGCCAAGCGGCGCGGGCGGCATCCATGTCTCGGTCGGCCAGCCAGGTGTGAAAACTGCGATACGACGCCGGCGCGGGTAGCCGTTGCCCGTAGTAGGTGGCAAAGACCTCTTGCAGAAAGATGGGTAGTGACCAGCCATCCACCACCACGTGGTGAAACGTGAAGACACACTGATGGCGATTTTCTGCCGTGCGAATCACGGCGGCTCGAACGAGAGGCGGGTGGTCGAGATCGCAGACCGCTTCGCGTTCGGCGGCGCACACTCCCTGAACCTTGTCCTCGTCGCTCGAACCAGCGGTGTCAAGTTCGATATACCGCCAGGCGGGCGCGGGACGGTTCGGGATGATCTGGACGGGCTCGTCGAACTCGGAGTGGAACCGCGCCGCGAGGTTGGGGTGCCGGTCGACAACGGTGTGCACCGCCTCGCGCAAGCGGTGCTGGTCGAGCGGACCGTCTACACCGATCGCGAGCTGCACCGCATACACGCCGTTATCGCCCGCCTGCGCGGTCCTCGCGTGAAACAGCAAGCCCTGCTGCACGGGAGTCAGCGGCAGCACATCCGCGACCTCGTTCTCCCGGCACAGCTCATCGATTTGCTGTTGGCTCAATCGTGCGGGCCTGATATCGGACGGCGAAAGACCGCCTCCACCCGCAAGCACGTGTGCGCAGATACCGCCTAGTGCTTCGAACCACAGCTGACTCAGTCGGCTTACCTGGTGGCGATCCAAGGACGAAGGCGCCCACGTCCAATTGGCGTTCAGTTGTGGGCCGCCGTCGGTGTCGAGGGTGACGGCGTTGAGCTCCACCGTGTGCATCAGCGGCATAGGCACCGCCGCAGCGGCCGCGCCGGTCGATGACAAGCCCTCTTGGCCGATTCGCCAAAGATCGTCGGAGAGTTCGGCGGGCCCGCCCAGGCGCCCCAGATAGTTGAACCCGATCGGCGGGTCGTCGCCGTCCAGGTCAACATCGGGATTTAGGTACCGCAGCACGCCGTAGGTCAAGCCATCGGCGAGGGATAGTAGGCGCTCTTTGGCTTCTTTGATCACCGGTCCGAGGACAGGCTCACCAGCAACCACCTGCTTCCACGACAGTCCGCCGACGGCCAACGACACCGGATACTTGGCGGTGAACCATCCGACTGTGCGGGACAAGTCGACATCGGTGCGCAACTCCTCGTGGCGCCCGTGGCCCTCGACACCGATACCAATCGGCCCGTCATGATCGCCCAAGAACTCGGCCACGGCCAATCCGAACGCGATCAACAAGATGTCATGCACACCGGTGCGGAATGCGGCTGGCACCTCACCCAGCAGCATCCGGGTCGTCTCGAAGTCCAATTCCGCCGACAGGTGCTCGGCGCTGATATAGGTATCCGTTTCGGGACGCACCGCAGGCAATACCGCCGGTGCCGCTGCCACCTGCCGCCATAGCTCGGCCTGCTCCACCACCTGTGGTTCGTGTGCATACTCAGCCAATAGCGCCGACCAACGGGCGAACGACGTACCGCCCGCCGGCAACGCCGGAGGCTGCCCGTTTCGGTGTTGCGTCCAGGCGAGATTGAGATCGTCCTGCAAGACCCGCCATGACACCCCATCGACGGCGAGATGGTGGATGATCAGCGCCAATTGGTTTGCGGCGGTTGACCATAGCGCGCTGAGCATCACTCCCTCGGCCGGGTTGAGTCGCGATCGCGCCTCCACCAGCGCTTCATCGGAGAGCGCCTCGACCGCTTTCAGGCATCCGTCGGCACGCACCGATCCCACCTCGGGCACTGTCAACGACCACGCACCGGAGCCGTCGTCATCGACTCGTGCTCGCAGCATGCCGTGGCGGTCGAGCAAGGCCTGTAACAACGCCACGACATCGGTTTCGGTAACGCCAGCGGGGGCCTCGATCACAACCGTCTGATTGAACTGGTCAACCGGACCGTTCACCTTCTGCAGCCATCGCATGATCGGAGTGGCCACGACCGTCCCGACACCGTCATCGGCCACGATGCCTGCACCGTCGGTCAGCTCCGCGACACCGGCCAATCGGGCCACGGTCTGCTCGACGAAAATATCGCGCGGCCGACACCGCACGCCAGCCGCCCGTGCTCGCGCCGCTACCTGCATCGACAGAATGCTGTCGCCGCCGAGCTCGAAGAATGAGTCGTCAGCGCCAACCCGGTCGATCCCAAGCACCTGGGCATAGATACCGGCGAGGATCTCTTCGACCACCCCCGCCGGCGCGCGATAGTGCTCCGTATCCCGGAACTCGGGCGCTGGCAGGGCCTTTTTGTCGAGCTTTCCGTTGACCGTCAATGGCAATGCATCGAGCACCACAAAAGCAACTGGGACCATATACGCCGGCAGTCGCTCGGCGAGGGCGGTCCGCATGGCGGCGGGGTCGGCGGTACCGGTGACGTAACCCACTAGGCGCTTGTCGCCGGGACGGTCTTCGCGGGCGATCACCACCGCCTGCTCTACCCCGTCACAGCCGGCAAGTGCGGCTTGAACCTCACCCAGCTCGATGCGATATCCGCGGATCTTAACCTGGTCGTCGCCGCGTCCCAAATACTCCAACTGGCCATCGGCGTTCCAGCGCACTAGGTCTCCAGTGCGATACATACGTGCACCCGGCCCGCCGAAGGGGCACGCCACGAATCGCGATGCGGTCAGCCCGGCCCGGCCGACATAGCCATACCCTGACCCCGCACCCGCCACATACAAGTCACCGACTACACCTGGCGAGACCGGGCGCAGCCACTTGTCCAGCACAAAGAAGGCGAGATTCGCCAGCGGCACCCCGACAGGGCTTACCGTGCCGTCGGCGTCGCCTGCGACGATCTCGCGAAATGAGGCATGCACAGTCGTCTCGGTGGTGCCGTACATGTTGATCAGGCGTGGCTTCTGGGGGTGATTGTCCATCCACTTGCCGAGACGATGTGGCTCCAAAGCTTCACCGGCGAAGATCACCGTCTCGAGCTTCAGCTCACGCGCCATTTCGGGCTGCAAAGTATCGACCGTTTGCAACGCGTAGAACGCCGATGGCGTCTGGCTCAGCACGGTGACGCGTTCAGTCACCAGCAATGCGTGAAACTCTTCCGGTGCGCGCGCCACCAGTTCGGGTACCACCACGAGTCGGCCGCCGTGCAAAAGAGCACCCCAAACCTCACATACCGAAACGTCGAACGCCAGCGAATGCCATTGTGACCACACCTGATCCGCCATTCGCAGCTTGGCGGCCAGGGACTCCATCAGCTGAACCACGTTGTGGTGGGAGATGGCGACGCCCTTGGGCACACCGGTAGTGCCAGAGGTGTAGATGAGATAAGCGATGTCATCGGCCGCCGGAGCCGGCAGACCGGCGCTCGAGTACGTGCGGATGCGAGGGTCGTCGACATCGATGAGCCGCACGTCACAGCCTGCTAGTCGATCCGCTAACGCGACGGTGGTCAGCGCGGCCATCGGCGCGGCATCGCCAACCAGGAATTCGATCCGAGCCGCTGGCACCGAGGGGTCGATCGGGAGATAGGCCGACCCCGTCTTGAGCACCGCAAGGATTGCCACAATCGCCTCGGTCGACCGAGCGAACAGCAGCGCAACGCGCTGACCGGGGCGGGCCCCTTCGTCAATCAACAGCCGCGCCAACCGATTGGCCGCGTCATCCAGCTCGCGGTACGTCATCGAGCGGCCTTCGAACGTCAGCGCCACCGCGTCAGGTGTGCGCTTCGCCTGCGCAGCGAACAACGCCGGAATCGATTCCGACGGGCGCGCGGGCCGGGTCAGTACCGCCCGGTTGCCCCATTCATCGAGCTGGGCGTGCTCGCCACCGTTCAGCAGGTCGATCGAAAGCAGAGGCCTCGAAGAACCGCCGGTCACGACCGCCGCTCCAGGTCGGCGGTGATGGCCGCCAAGACCCGTTGCATCCGGTCGATCAGTGCTTCGATTCTCCCCGCACCAAACACGTCAGTATCGAACTCCACGCGAATACTCAGCTCGGCGCCAGGCGTGACCTGCACCGCTAGAGGGTAATGGTTGAACTCACGATTGCTGACCTCGGTAATCGCCAACCCGTCGTCTCCCAACGGTGTGCCGGTCTCGATCGGATAATTTTCGTACGCGAACAGCGTATCGAACAACTGATCGTGCCCGCTCACACGGTGGATCTCACGTAGCGCTAGATGCTGGTGCTCGAGAGTGTCGTTGTGAGCGCTCTGTAGCTGGTCTAGCAGATCGGCGATAGTGGTTGCCGGCGTGATATTCGCCCGCACCGGCACGGTGTTGATCAACAAGCCCACGATCGAGTCCGCGCCCGCCACCTCTGTCGGCCGACCCGAAACCGTGACGCCGAAAGCGACGTCATGCTGACCGGTAAGCCACGTCAACAGCAGCGCCCATGCACCCTCCAACACGGTGCTGACCGTGGTGCGGTGCATCCGCGCCAACTCGCCAAGCGCCCGCGTGGTCTCCTCCGGCACCAGGAACGTTTGCGCGCCTCTTTGTCCATGCGCCAACCGATTCGGCGAACCAACCAAAGCGGGGGTATCGAAACCGAAGAGCATCGCACCCCACGCCGCCAGGGCGGCATCTCGGTCCCGGTCGGCCAGCCAATTCACAAATCGGCGATAAGGCGTCACGGCGGGCAACCGCTGCCCGTAGTAGCTGGCGAAGATTTCCTGCAGGAGAATCGACAGCGACCAACCGTCCACCACGATGTGGTGATTGGTGAGCACGAACCGGTAACCGTGTGGTGCGACACGGACGAGAGCCACCCGGAAGGGCGACTGGTCGGCGAGGTCCAGGACCCCAGCACGTTCAGAAGCACAGACCCGCTGAACTTGTTCCTCGACATCGCCCCCAGCGGAATCCAGCTCGATATACCGCCACTCCGCCACCGGGTCCGCGGGGATGATCTGCACCGGCTCGTCGAACTCTTCGCAGAATCGCGCCGCGAGATTCGGATGCCGATTTATCACCGTCTGCACCGCGTCATGCAGCCTATGTGGTTCGACCGGGCCGCTCAACGAAATGTCCAGCTGCACGGCATACACATCACTGGAATCGCCTGAGTCGCGCGCAGTTCCGGAATGGAACAACAGCCCCTGCTGGACGGGGGACAGCGGTAGTACGTCAGATATCCGGTACTGCCGCTCGAGTTCGTCGATTTGCGGCTGGGTGAGCTTTGCGGGCGCGATATCTGATGGGGTCAGGCCACCGCCACTTTGTCCGACGTGCGCACAGATACCGGCAAGTGCCTCGAACCACAGCTGGCTGATCCGGCCGATCTGGCCCTGGTTCAGCGCCGAAAGTGCCCAAGTCCACGTCGCATGTAGGTGAGTCCCCGACCCACTTTCCAGAGTGGCGGCATTGAGCTCAACGGTGTGCGCCAACGGTATCGAAACCGCCGTCGCTACCGCGCTGATTGCCGCACCATCGGGGTCGAGGCTCCACAGATCGTCGGATAGGTCGGCGTTTCCGCTGCCAAGACGGCCAAGGTAGTTGAAGCCGATCGCCGGATCAGCTTCGGCGACATCACTATTCGTATTCAGATAGCGCAGTAGACCGTACGTCAACCCATCAGGTAGAGCATGCAATTGTTCTTTGGCATCTTTGATGACTCGGCCGAGTGCTACGTCCCCGGCGGTCACCTGGGACCACGAAAGACCACCAAGCGCCAAAGACACCGGATATTTGGCGGTGAACCATCCGACCGTGCGTGACAGATCGACGTCAGATGCCAGATCGTCACCACGGCCGTGACCCTCTACGTCGATACCGATCGGTTCTCCGCGGGTGCCAAGGAACTCCGACCACGCCAACCCAAACGCGATCAGCAAGATATCTTGCACGCCGGCATGGAACGCTGCCGGCACCTCACCGAGCAACAGGCGTGTTGTCTCGTCGTCCAGCGAGACCGACAAGTTTCCCGAGTTGGCGTATGTATCGATCTCGGGTTGTACGGCCGGCAGTGCAGGGGGGACTGCCGCCACTTTCCGCCAGGTGGCGGCCAGCTCTGTCGCCGCAGTCGACTGTGCATGCTCAGCCAGCAGCGATGACCATCGCGCAAACGACGTGCCACCGACGGGCAGGGCGATCCCCTGGCCGTTGTGATGCTGCGCCCATGCGATGTTGAGGTCCTCGAGCAAGATTCGCCACGACACCCCGTCGACGGCCAGGTGATGAACGATCAACACCAGCTGTCGGGTCGAAGCCGCCCATACCGCCGACAGCATGGCTCCGTCAGCCGGGTTGAGGCTTAGACGTGCGGCCACGATCGCCTCGTCCGACAGCGCATCGACGGAATGCAAGTACTTCTGCGCATCGACGGAATCGGGCGCGGCTACCGTCAACGACCAGCCTGCGGCGTCGTCATCATCCACGCGCGCCCGCAACATGGCATGCCTGTCCAGCAACGCCTGCAGGAGCACGAGCACATCGGCTTCGGTCGCACCGGCGGGGGCCTGCACCACGACCGTCTGGTTGAACTGATCGACTGGGCCGTCCATGCCCTTGAGCCACCGCATGATCGGCGTCGCGACGACAAGACCGAGACCCTCGTCGATCACGCCCTCTGCACCGTCGGCCACCACGGCCACCCGGGCAAGTTGAGAGACCGTCTGCTCTACGAAAATGTCGCGCGGGCGGCACCGTACGCCAGCAGCGCGGGCCCGAGACACCACCTGCATCGACAGAATGCTGTCACCGCCGAGTTCGAAGAACGAGTCGTCGACCCCGACCCGCTCTAAACCCAGCACCTGGGCATAAATTCCGGCCAGGATCTCCTCGATGGCATCGCCAGGAGCCCGATACCCACCATCGTCGCGGTACTCCGGCGCCGGCAGCGCCCGCCTGTCGAGCTTGCCATTGACCGTCAACGGCAGCGCATCGATGGCCACCACCGCCGCGGGAACCATATACGCCGGCAACCGCTCCGCCAACGCAGCACGCATCCCGGCCACATCAGCAGCCCCGGTCACATAACCCACCAACCGCTTATCACCGGGACGGTCCTCGCGAGCGACCACCACCGCCTGCTCCACCCCAGCACAGCGGGCAAGCGCTGCTTGAACCTCACCCAACTCGATGCGATACCCGCGGATCTTGACCTGCTCATCAGCACGACCCAGATACCGCAACTGCCCATCAGCGCCCCAACACACCAGATCACCGGTGCGATACATCCGAGCCCCAGGACCCCCGAACGGACACGCCACAAACCGCGACGACGTCAACCCGGCCCGGTGTACATACCCGATCGCTACACCACGACCCGCCAGATACAACTCGCCGACCACCCCGGCAGGCACCGGGCGCAACCACTCATCGAGAACAAAGGTAGCCGTCTTGGGCAGCGGCGAGCCGATCGGCACCACACCCGAGCCTGCAGCCAACGGCGCACTGATCGCCGCATAAATCGTGGCCTCGGTCGGACCGTACGCGTTGATCATCACCCGACCCGGCGCCCACCGATCCATCACCTCGGCCGGGCACGCCTCACCGGCCACCACCAACGCCGCGCCTTCCAGACCCTCCGGCGAGAGCATCCCCACCGCAGAAGGGGTTTGGTACACGACGCTGACTTGCTCGGCCACCAACAGCTGGTGCAGATCGTCGGGCGACCCCGCCACCGACTCGGGCACGATCACCAACCGGCTCCCATGTAACAGGGCACCGAAAATCTCCCACACCGAGACGTCGAACACCAACGAGTGCCACTGCGACCACACCTGGCCCGGTCCCGCCGGCAGATCGACGGGCAACGACTCCAATACCTGAGTCACATTGCCGTGCGTAACCGCCACACCCTTGGGCACACCCGTCGTACCGGAGGTGTAGATGATGTAGGCAATCTCGTCAGCCGCCGGCAGAGGCACCGCCGTGCCTGGATAGCTCTCCGCGACCCGGTCATCAAGGTCGATGACCGAGACGCCTGACCCGTCCAACCGCGAGCGCAGCCCCGCCGTCGTAACCGCCGCGGCCGGCTCGGCATCGGCGAGCATGAACTCCAACCGCGCCGTAGGCACCGCCGGATCAAACGGCAGATACGCCGCCCCCGTCTTGAGCACCGCGAGGATCGACACAATCGCCTCAGCAGACCGCGGAACCAACAGCGCCACAGACTGTCCCGGACCCGCACCCCGCTCGACCAACACATGGGCCAACCGATTCGACGCCGCATCCAACTCGCGATAGGTCATCGAGCGGCCAGCACACGTCAACGCCACCGCCTCCGGCGTATGCGCCACCTGTTCAGCAAACACCGCCGGAATCGACACCGCAGCCGATCCTGGCCGCGTCAACACCGCCCGGTTGCCCCACTCCTGCAGGCGGGCGCGCTCACCGGCATCCAACACATCCACCGACGACAACCGCCGTGACGGATCGGCGGTCATCGCTACCAACACCCGGCGCAACCGCGCGATCAACGCCTCAACACTGCCGGCATCGAACACATCGGTGCGGAACTCCACCCCACCACCGATGCCGGCCGGCTCACCACCCTCGGTCCAGCGCTCAGCCAACGAGAATGTCAGATCCATTCGCGCGGTTCGAGAATCGACCGGAAGTGGCGCAGCCTGGACGTCACCCAGGGCCAGCCCCGTCGTCGGATCGTCGAGTTGCCAGTTCTGCCAGGCCAAGACCACCTGCACCAAAGGATGATGGGCCAACGAGCGGGTCGGGTTAAGCCGCTCCACCAACACCTCGAACGGCACATCCTGATGCTCGTAAGCCTCCAGGCTGCGCTGACGCACCTGGGCCAACACCTCACCTACCGTGGGATCACCGTCAAGATCCACCCGCAACACCAAGGTGTTGACGAAGAAACCGACTAGTTCATCAAGTGCCGAATCACGCCGCCCAGCGATCGGGAAGCCCACCGCCACATCCGAACTGGCACTGACCTTCGACAACAGCACCGCCAACGCGGCCTGCATCACCATGAAAGTGGTCGCGTCGTATTCGCCGGCCACCTCACGCATCCGCCGCTGCAACTCTGCAGGCCAGTCCACCGCCACAGTCGCCCCGCGATAATCAGCCTCCGCGGGATAAGGCCGATCCGTGGGCAGCTGCAACCGCTCAGGCAACCCAGCCAGCGCATCGTCCCAATACGCCACCTGCGCGGCAATCGGGCTTTCGGCATCGTCGAGATCGCCTAGCTCGGTCCGCTGCCACAACGTGTAATCGACATACTGCACGGGCAATGGCGCCCAATCCGGCGCCTGCCCGGCACACCGGTGGGCATACGCCACACCCAGATCCTGCACCAACGGAGTGATAGACCACCCATCAGCAGCGATATGATGAACTACCGCCACCAACACATGAGCCGACTCATCGACACGGAAAAGCTTTGCCCGCAAAGGGATTTCGGTCGCCAAGTCGAACAAGTGACCCACCACCGCGCCGATGGCCTCCTGCAGCCGGCCCGCCGACCAGCCAGTGGCATCAACAACCTCCCAGCCGAAGTCGGCCCCCTCCGCAGGGACCACCACCTGATGCGGCAACCCCTCAGGCGCCGCGAACAGCGTGCGCAAACTCTCATGGCGGCCCACCACATCACCCAGCGCCGCACCCAACGCCTCGACATCCAACCGCCCGTCAAGCCGCAACGCCACCGGCATGTTGTAGACCGGCGAGGGCCCGTGCAACTGATCGATGAACCACAACCGGCTCTGCGCAAACGACAACGGAACCACCGACGGCCGCTCGACCGGCACCAGCGGCTCAAGAAGATCCTCGCCCGTACCCAGATGGACGGCCAGCTCGGCTACCGTAGGCGCCTCGAACACGCTGCGTATCGACAGGTGGGCATCCAGACCTTCGTTGATCGCCGCGATAAGACGCATCGCCGATAGCGAATCCCCGCCTAGCTCAAAGAACGAGTCGTCGACCCCCACTCTCTCCAGTCCCAGTACCTGGGCGTAGATGCCGACCAGAATCTCTTCGACGGAGTTGGCCGGAGCCCGGTACTTGTCGGCATCATATTCGGGTACTGGCAAGGCCCGCTTATCCAGCTTGCCATTCACCGTCAAGGGCAGGATGTCCAGCACCACGACCGTGGCTGGGACCATGTAGTTGGGCAGTCGTTCGGCTAGCACGGAACGGACCTCTGCCGGATTCGCGGAGCCGGTGATGTAGCCAACCAGCCGCTTGCCACCGGGACGGTCTTCGCGGGCCACCACGACGGCCTGGTCCACCCCGTCCACTTCTGCCAGGACGCTCTGGATTTCACCAAGCTCGATGCGATGGCCGCGGATCTTGACCTGCTCGTCGGCTCGGCCCAGATACTGCAACTGTCCGTCAATGCCCCAGCACACCAGATCGCCGGTGCGATACATCCGCGCCCCGGGAGCGCCGAACGGACACGCCACAAAACGCGATGCGGTCAAGCCGGAGCGTCGCCAGTAACCGCACCCGACGTTGGCGCCGGCTACGTACAACTCGCCTATGACGCCTGTCGGCACGGGCCGCAACCACGCATCGAGTACGAACAATGCCGTGCCCGGCAGCGGCGAGCCGATCGGAGGTGCACCCGAGCCAACGGTCAGCGGCGCACTTAGCGCCACCCACATCGTGGTCTCCGTCGGCCCATATTCGTTGATCATTACCCGTTCGGGCGCCCACCGATCCACCACATCGGCCGGGCATGCCTCTCCGCCCACCAAGAGTGCGACTGATTCGAGACCCTCCGGTGAGAGCATTCCGACGGCGGACGGGGTTTGGCTCAGCACGCTGACCTTTTCGGTCACGAGCAAGGCGCGAAACTTCTCCGGGGAGCTCGCCACCGTTTCGGGCACCACCACAAGCCGACCGCCGCGCAGAAGTGCACCGAAGATCTCCCAGCCGGAGATGTCGAAACTATAGGAGTGCCACTGAGACCAAACCTGTCCTGCACCCTGCGGCAGGCACGTGGCATCCAGTGAAGCCATCAGCTGGCTGACGTTGTGATGGGTGATCGCCACCCCCTTGGGGACACCCGTGGTACCGGAGGTGTAGATGATGTAGGCGAGATCGTCGGCGGCCGGTGCCGGCAATGCGGTGCTGGGCTGATTGTCGATGCGGGGGTCGTTGACATCGAGGACCCGAAGATCGCAACCGTCCAGTCGATCAGCCAAGGCTGCGGTCGTGATCACGGCCATTGGTGCGGCATCGCCGATCATGAATTGC
Source organism: Mycobacterium gallinarum (assembly GCF_010726765.1). NCBI lineage: Bacteria > Bacillati > Actinomycetota > Actinomycetes > Mycobacteriales > Mycobacteriaceae > Mycobacterium > Mycobacterium gallinarum. The sequence continues at coordinate 5,966,919 of NZ_AP022601.1, read as the reverse complement.
ATCCGCGATATAGGCACCGCCGGGTCTATGGGCAGATAGGCCGCTCCGGTTTTCAATACCGCCAACATCGACATGATCGCCTCGGCGGACCGGGAAAACTGCAATGCGACACACGCACCCGGGCCGACGCCGTGGCCCGCCAGCAGATGCGACATGCGGTTCGCCGCCTCATCCAGTTCCCGGTAAGTCCATGAGCGCTCTCCACAGACCAGAGCGACGGCGTCCGGTGCCGCCGCTACCTGTGTGCCAAACAAGTCCGGAATCGACAGCAGCTGATCGGCAGGTCGGGCAAGCACCGCCCGGTTTCCCCACTCCCACAACTGAGCCTGCTCAGCTGCATCAAGCACATCCAACGACGACAACCGCCTCGCGGGATCGGAGGTCATCGCCATCAGCACCCGCTGCAACCGCGCCGCCAGTTCAGCGGCATCGAGATCCGCGAATGTCTGGCCTACCCCCAACGTGCTCAAAAACAGCTGGTCACCGACTCCGGAGAAGACCAACCCGAACCTTCCGGGCAGACCGGAATTCGTCATCGTCGCGGATGCCGCGATACCACCGAAGTCCAAAGCGAATGCCGTCGGAAAGAAATCGACGGCCACTCTCTCGGCCAGCTGTCCTACGTGGGTCGTATGGGTACGGCGCGCGAGGGCTTCTACAGGAAACCGCTGATGCTGCAGCGCTTCCCGTAGGCGGTTATCTACGTGTTCACAGAATTCGGAAACGGTCGATCCTGGCGAAACCTTCAACACCAGCGGCACAACGCCGGCAACCATCGCCGGCAGCGTTTTAGATTCTGGAAGCACTCGCCGGCTGACCGGAAAGTCGAGCACGACCTCCGAGCCCTCACCGCTGCGCCCTCGCACCATCAGCGCGCACGCGGCGGTGAGCACCGACGAGCGGGGCATGTTCCAAATGTGGGACAGCTCTTCAACTCGTCGAAGGACCACCTGGTCTAATTGCACTGGGGCAGAGAATTGATGAGCGTCCCGCTCGGCCACGGCTTCTGGCAACCGAGAATGGGGCTCACTTGCCGGCGGCAGATTCTTAGTCCAGTACGCCTCATCGGCGTCATAATCCGAGGACGCTTCGTAGTCGAGCTCGCAGTCCACGAATTCCTTCAACGACCCGAAGAAGGCGGGAGGGATGGGCTCGCCAGAAACTATCGCGGAGTACACCGCCGCAATACGCTGGCCGACCATCGCAATGCCGGCTCCGTCCACCACTATGTGGTGCAGACACGCGAACAGATAGAATTCCTCGAAACCCGTGTGGAATAGCGCAAATTTGAAAAGCGGGCCGGTCAGTCGCATCGGGGTGCGTTGGATTGCCGAGGCCATCTCGTGGGCGTCTTGCACGGCATGGCGCGAGCCGCTCAAATCGTAGAACGCGAGCTCAACGTCCGGATAGTCAAAGGGCTTTTGGAAAACCTGCCCGTTCTCCTCGAAGCAGGAAATCCTCAAAGGTTCGGCTTCTTGCACTACACGGCGGATGGCCCACTCAAGGACATCGTGTTCTACCGAGCCCTCGATTCTCACGAGGAGACCGACCTGCCACTCTGTACCGGAGCGACCGGTTTCCTGCGCAAGCCAGATATCTAATTGTGCCCGCGTAAGCGGAAGTGCGCGGTCATCGAGATCCATCCGACTCCCCCAAAAAGTCCGCAAATTTAGACAACCTATTTATCGAGCGCTCCGCCGGCTTCTAGACGCTGGCGCAGACTCTTGGGCCGAATGTCGGCCCAGTTCTGCTCGATGTACTCCAGGCATGCTGCCCGGTCGGCCTCACCGTAAACGACGCGCCAGCCCGGAGGGACGTCGGAAAAGGTCGGCCATAGGCTGTGTTGCTCCTCGTCGTTGACCAAGACAAAAAAACTGCCATTGTCGTCATCGAACGGGTTGATGCTCACGTTACTCCAGACCTTGTCAACTTCGGCAGGAACCGTTCCACCATACTGGAGGCCGATGGAGTCGGTCAGGGTTTCGGCAAAGTCCCTGGCACGGTTCCCAACGCTGCCCCAGTAAACCATCTTAGTGACGCGGTTCGCAATTTGAGCCTAGTGCATAGCCCGGGCTGAAACACCCTCCGAAGCTACGACCTGCAACGATGTGTTCGTACTAGAAATTGGGCGCAAGTCGGCACCTTGGAACCCCTCCGCTCAAGTGAAGTTTCCGCGGCCGTCGCGAGCGAACGCGATCTTGATGCCGCTAACCAAGTTGACAGCAAATTCCCGGCTTCGGCGAGAGAATTAGTTGCCCAGGAGGGGCGCCCATGGCCGAGGCGCTCGATCCGCGTGCCGAGTCGGGGTGGTCGAGGGCGCCGATCCTGCTGAACCGCGACAGTCGGGGCATCTCAGGTGGGCGGCATCTCGCGGCCCGCACTCGCAGAGCAATACCTGCCTTCGCCAAGCATAGGAGGGCGGCACGCTCGCACGATCCACCGCGACCACCACGCGGGTCCATCGCAAAACGCGTAATTTGATTTATACAACCGACCGCTACCAGTAGTTGCTTATTTACCGTAACTCGTCGGTGTTATGCGAGACGAATTATTTTCCATGCGCCAATACGATTATTTGAACTATGGTCGAGAACCGTCCAGCAACCGAGGTCACCAGACGTGCAATTGTGCGTTCATCCGTTTATTTCACGCCGATTCTGGCGACCCGAATTCGAGCCGATGTAGCGAAACGCGCCTTACCATCAAGACTGTTAACGGCCACTCAGCGAACAATCACAATGGCCTCACAAAACAGTTACACAAAGCGCGTGTACAGCCTGTGGCGGTTCGCCAATTATTTCTGAAGCGTAACGCACTTCACGTCTCTCGACGGCCAGTGTACCGAAGACCGTAAATGCGCACGGCGCTCCACGCATCCGAGAATCATGAAGATCCGATTAATATTGACGCTGTCTTAAATTTTCGGTGGATTGCTGACCTCGACGAACGCGTCAAATGTCACCCCAAAAAGGGTCCACCTCCCCTAATGACTACATAGCCACGCGAGCTCGTCACGGACCGGTCGGCGCGTTATCCGCCGAATTCCGGCGACCGCCTGGGTTGTGGTGGATGCTGAACGCCGATTAGGTACACGCAGGGCGTGGAGGTGGTCAACGTCGCTGCGACTTGCTTACCCCGAAACGTCGAGGCCACCCTGGCCCGGGCTACCTTTTACTCTCGCGCTCTGTCGCCAGAAAATCGCCAACATACGAGGGTGACTTCAGGTTGAGCAACCGCTTGCGGTCGGCCGCGAGATCTGAGTAGCCGAGCGCCTCGACTTCCTCAACGGTGTAGGGCAGCCGCGAATCCGGCGATCCTTTCCGTATGATCCCGACGCCGAAATCACACTTCAAAACCGCGACTCGCAGGTCGTCTCGAGTGCTCCGCAAGTGGACGATCGCCTTCCAGACGTCCCCGCTCCAGAGAAGATTCCACCAGTGGTGCTGTGCTGAGAAGTCGGCTATCGACTCTGCGGGATAGCCGATCGATTCGAGCGCAGGGTTGCAGTCGTGCAGGACAATAACGCCGTCGTCTTTCAGGTAGCGCAGTGTGTTCTCGACGTCACGCAGGACCTGGCCGTACGTGTGGAGCCCGTCGATCAGCGCTACGTCAATGCGGCGCTGCTCGAGGAAGTCCTCCTTCGTCGCGAAGAAGTCGTCGCTGGTCATCTCGAAGTAATGGGTCTCGCGCGCCTTCGCCTCGGCAAGCCGGCGATACAGCGGCGGGATCTTGAAGGCCGGATCCACGGCGACCTTCACGTCGGCGGAGATCCCCCGAAACGCGGCTCCGCGCTTGACACCGATCTCCAAATAGACGGGCGTTGGTCGTCCGTCGAGCGCCCGCCGGACCACCTTCTTGCGGTTCACGCGACAATCCCTCCCGGTGTTTGGACGCCCTGGCGCTTGCGCGCATGACGCAACTGCAGCGAGTGAACCTGCCGCCCGTACTCGATGCCTGAAATCCAGAGTCTAGAGCAAGTCGCGCACGAGGGAGGCACAGGGCACGGATGCACGGAGGCCGACCCATCGAGTGGGCGAGCTTCGCGGATGACTCTAATCCCCGCCCGCCGCAACGCCGCTCACTCGGTGCTGAGTCTCGTGAGCAAGAGTGTCTTGGTAATGCCGACAGAGTTCCGGATACTATCGACCAGCCGACGCTCCCCGAAATCGGGTACGGTCACCTGATTCGGCTCGGCAGACGAACCGGAGGCTTCGGCTATTGTCAACATCCGTGCTCGTCACCGGTGGTGCGGGTTTCATCGGGTGCGCGCTGACCCGCCGCCTCGTGAATGCGGGTCACGAGGTCGCAATCATGGACGTGCTGCACCCCCAGGTGCACGGCGGTCGCCAAGCGATCGACCTACCGCCATCCGTAAAGATGTTCACCGGTGATGTCACCCACGCCCCTGACTTGGATGCTGTGCTCCGGCTGTTTCGGCCCGCCCAACTCGTCCATTTGGCGGCCGAGACGGGAACAGGACAATCGCTCACCCACGCGACGCGGCACGGATCGGTCAACGTGGTCGGCACTGCGCAACTTCTCGATGCGCTGAGCCGCTCAGCACTCGTGCCCGACCAGCTCGTCCTCGCGTCGTCACGGGCCGTATACGGCGAGGGGGCATGGCGATGCGGTACACGCAACTTCTATCCGCGCCCTCGGAGCCACGCACAGCTGGCGGCTGGTGTGTGGGACCCCAAGGGGCCCATGGATGAGCCTGCGGTACCGCTGCCGAGCCGCGCAGACGAGACAGAACCTCGGCCTACTAATATCTACGCCGCGACAAAGCTGGCGCAGGAGCACATGTTGTCGGCCTGGGCGGCCGCGCACGACACCCGCCTCAGCGTGCTGCGGCTGCAGAACGTCTACGGACCCGGCCAGTCTCTGACCAATTCCTACACTGGCATAGTCGCCCTTTTCGCTCGACTAGCCCGGGCGCAGCGCACGTTGGAGGTCTACGAAGATGGCCGTATCGTGCGAGATTTCGTCTTCATTGACGATGTCGCCGATGCGCTGTTCGCCACGGTGGAGGCGCCGGCCACCGAGCAGCGCTGCCTCGACATCGGGTCTGGCATCGCTACCACCATCCATGAACTCGCTCGCGAAGTTGCCCTCATCTGTAACGCCCCCGAACCGATAGTCGTTCCAAAATTCCGCGACGGTGACGTCCGCGCCGCCAGTTGCGTCATCTCGCCGGCATTGAGCGACCTTCATTGGCGCCCAAAGTGGACCCTGCAGGACGGTCTGCACAGACTGCTCAAATGGATCGACGAACAACCTGAAACACGTTCTTGATCAATCCAACACGTGTTCACGTCTGAAGAGAACTGAGATCCAACTCAGGCGGTGTCACTGATCTCGCCAATCAGCCCACATGCTCCAGACGAACTTTCTCCTCCAAGAGATCGGCTGCGGCGGAAATGCTTTCGCCAGGTTTAGTCATACGGTTGGCTAGCTCACGCGACCGAGCGACGTAGTCCGGGGCGAGGATGGTGCGGAGATCCTCCACCAGAGTTTCTGGCGAAGTGCTTGAAAAGCGCCTGGTAGTACCAACCTTCAGTCGTTTCACCTGGCCGCCCCAAACCGTCTGATTGACGTCCATCGAAAGGACCAGCGCGGGCACCCCAGCGCGCAGACCGATCGCTGTGGTGCCTGCGCCACCGTGGTGCACGACCGCACGGCAGGACGGGAAGACAGCCGCGAAGTTCACCGCGGTCACAACCTTGACATTCCCGGCTTCGGAGACGCCGCCGAAATCACTCCAGCCCGCGCACACTAACGCTCGCTCGCCCAACTTCGCGCAGGCCTCCCCGATCATGGCCAACGTGTCGGCCGGAGATTCCACCGGCATGCTGCCAAACCCGAAAAAAATCGGCGGCGGCCCAGCGGCAATCCACGCGGCGACATCCCCGTCGGTCGCCGTCGGCAATTCCATCGTCAGTGCACCGACGAAGGGTCGTTGATACTTCTGTTGCGCCCATTCGGCTGCCAGCCCGGGAAAGCACACGTCGTCGTAAGCCTGGATTTCCAGCGATCCGCGTTCGGCGATTCGCCTCGACGCTGGACGGGTGGCCTTCGGTAGGCCCAGCCGACGACGCTGAGCGTCTTCTAGCTTCTTGTCCATGCGCCAACCCACCCAGTCGTATGTCGCCATTGCAGCGCGCCCCAACGCAGCCGGCAGAAACGGCAGGAGCTGGCCATTGGCCCGTACCGGGAGATAATGCAGCGTGGCCAAAGGTATGTCGTAGTATTCAGCGACGCTTATCGCGGGCTGTTCGAAACTTAGACCGGTGAACAGCAGATCGGCCCCGTCAGCGAGCGACGTCAACGTTGTGCTGATCTCGTCCCAGCACACGACCAGTGGCTCGTAGAGTTCGGGCCACAGCTTGCGCAGCTCCCCTATCCGCCAAACATTGCGAAAGACGGCGGTCCAGAAGTTGCGGTACGCGTCTATCCACGCCCGCGTCTCAAGCCCGTAAGCGCTTGTAACAAGCCCAGCCGACTTCGCGAAGGCGACCAGGTCTGGCGGGACCGCCATCCGTACCTCGTGCCCGCGACTCTGCAATTCGCGGCCGATGGCCACCGCAGGCTCGATATCGCCACGAGTTCCATAGCTTGCCAGCACAAATTTCATCGCGAGTCATAGCCTTTCATGTCCCGTGCGCGTGCGCGAGATCAGGGCGTCCGCAATTATCCCGGTCTCTGGGACCGTGGTCCGTTGTCTGGGGTTCGCTGTGGCCCATCGATCGCCCTCGACTCCGAACGCTAAGGTGTTCATCCGTGGCTGGCAGCGCCGGGTACCGGAGAGCTGGCGCGGGGGATGCGCGCGGTCAGGACTGTCCGTACCGGGTCGATGGTACTTTCGTGATTCGTCCGAACCGGGCAACATGCTGGCTCTCATTTGCTAGGAGTTCGATTGGCTGACGGCGGGCTGAGCGCACGCGAGGCAGAACGTGTGACCTGGGACGTGATCGTCGTAGGTACCGGTATGGGGGGCGGGATGCTCGGCTACTCGCTGGCCCGCTCCGGCCGCAGCGTGCTGTTCGTCGAGAAGGGGCGCTCCACACTGCCAGGCGAGCCGGGAACCATTCGCGCGCTGCCGGAAGTGGCCGAGCCGCTGGCCGGCCGATCGGCCGAAGCCTATTACGACGCCTTGGCCCGAGCTGGACGCTCCACCGACGAGATCCAAGACATCAGCGGACGCTTCTCGCGGCGGTTCGTGCCGTACCTCGGCAGTGGCACAGGAGGGTCATCGGCTATTTACGGCATGGCCTGCGAGCGGTTTTTCGTTCGCGATTTCACCCCCCGCCAAGACTTCCGCCACCCCGGCGATTCCACCGTGCCAGAAGCCTGGCCGATAACCTACGATCAATTATCGCCGTGGTATGCCGAGGCGGAGAAGCTGCTAGGGGTCCGCGGGCAACCCGATCCCCTACGGCCGGAGACGGCCGAAATCAATTTGCCTGCGGCGCCACCGTTTTCCGCAGACAATCAGCGGCTGGTCGACTATCTGGTAGGCCGAGGGTTACATCCTTACCACCTTCCCATGGCGTGCGATTACAGCGATGGTTGCGCTTCGTGCCACAGCCACCTCTGCTGGAATGCATGCAAAGGCGATGCAAGCCGCAATTGCGTGCTGCCCGCGGTGACCGAACACGGCGCCCACCTGTTGTCCGAGTGTCGAGCGGTGCGCCTGGAAGCGGACGGCACACACGTCCGCAAAGTGATCTGCGAGGACCGCTCCGGCACTTTGGCGCTGACAGCCCGGGTGGTGGTCCTTGCAGCCGGGGCGCTTGTTACGCCCGTGTTGTTGCTCAATTCGCGCTCCGGTGATTGGCCAGGCGGACTGGCGAACAGTTCAGACTGGGTGGGGCGCAACTTGATGCGCCATTTGATCGATCTGGTCGAAATCTGGCCGGAGTCCAACAGCAAGATCACAGACCCGAACAAGGAGATCGGGCTGAACGATTTTTACTTCTGGGAGGGTGAGAAGTACGGCACCGTGCAATCGTTCGGCGCAATGCCGCCGATGGAACTGCTCACTAACCGCCCTGGCCTCAAGGCAAGTGCGTTGCGTTTGGTACGACCAGCGGCGCGCCGCGTCTATGAGCGCTTCTTCACTGGCGGGCTGGTGCTGGCCCCGCTCATGGAAGACCTGCCCTACCTGGACAACCGCGTCCTGCCGTCCGATCAACCCAGCCCTGACGGGCGCCAGCGGCTGAAAATTCAATATCGTCTTCACGCCAGCGAGACCGAGCGCCGCGCAACGTTTTTGGGACAATTGAGAGACGTCTTCAAACCGTTTCGCAAAATCACGTTGCGGGGCGCCGAAGACAACGAGGCGCTCGGCCACGTCTGCGGGACATGCCGCTTCGGCACCGATCCGATGACCAGTGTCTTGAACCCCCAAAATCGGGCGCATGAAGTGGACAACCTGTACGTGGTCGACAGCTCGTTCTTCCCGTCCAGCGCCGGTTTGAATCCGAGTTTGACGGTGGCCGCCAACGCACTGCGGGTGGCCGCCCATATCGACCAATCGCATTTCGCCAGCTAATCCGACCGATCAGATCGATGTTTTAGACCAGGCATGCGTGCTGGCGGACCGTGAAACATACACCAGCACAACAAGATTAGCGATCAAGTTCGGTGCCGCCCACGTGTGCACGTCTCCGACGTCATCGATCAACCGATGAACCGGGCGCGGGCGAAGGCCTCGACGCGATCGGCGGCGTTCGCAGCACTTTCGGTCGGTTTGGTCATTTTGGTCGCGAAGTCGCGAGCCTCGGCAACGCAATCCGGGGCGAGTATGGTGCGTAGGTCTTCAAGTAGCGACTCTTTGGTGGTACTCGACAAACGTCGGGAAGTTCCGACCTTCAACCGCTTGACCTGAGCCCCCCACAGCGCCTGATCGAGCCAGGTCCAGAGGATCAAAGAGGGGACGCCTGCGCGCAGGCCCGCAGCGGTGGTGCCCGTGCCACCGTGGTGCACGACCGCGCGGCAGGACGGAAAGATCGCCGCGAAATTGAGCGTATCCACCACCTTGAGATGCTCGAGACCCGGAACGTCGTTGAAGTCAGTCCCAGCGGCGCAAACCAGCGCCCTCTCGCCCAGCTCCGCACAGGCCGCACCGATCATCGCCAGCGTGTCGGCCGGAGACTGGACCGGCATGCTGCCGAAACCGAAGAAGATCGGCGGAGCTCCTGCGGCAATCCATCTGGAGGCTTCCTCGTCAGCTTTCGCCGGCATTTCCACTGTCAGCGCACCGACAAGTGGCCGTCGGCGGTCGTTCTCAGCCCAGTCGTCCCCCACCCCCGGGAAGCACGCCTTGTCATAGGCCTGAATTTCCAGCGAACCGCGTTCGGCGATACGTTGCGGCGACGGATTTGTCGCCCTGGGCAGGCCCAACTCACGACGCTGCGCGTCCTCGAACTTCTTGGCCAAGCGCCAACCCAGCCACTTGGAGAATGTCATCGCAACGCGAATCAGCGGCGACGACTTGGGGACCAACTCGCTATGCGCTCTCAGCGGGGAGGTATGCAACGTCGCCAATGGAATGTCGAAGTACTCCGCCACATTTGCCGCAGGCTGATCAAAACCCGCGTCGGCGAACAACAAGTCGGCCCCTCCGGCAAGCGATGTCAGCGTGGTGTTTGCCTCCCTCCAGAATTGGGCGTACAAATTCCAGTCTTCGCGCGCCAATTTGATCAGCTCCCGAACGCGCCAGAAGTTGCGGAACAGGTGCATCATGAAGTCGCGGTGCAGCTCCTGCCATGTCCGCGCATCCGGCCCGAATGCAGCGGCCGTGAGCCCCGCCGACTCAACGAATTCGACAAGGTTCGGCGAGACGGCCAGCCGCACGTCGTGGCCCCGGCAAAGGAGCTCACGGCCAACAGCCACACACGGCTCGACATCGCCACGACTTCCATAAAACGCAAGGACAAATTTCATCTCGGGGACCGTAGCCTTTCACTATCCGTGGACGTCGCGAACCATGAAGTGTCACCTCGTGTTCGCGGATGAACGCGTCTGGATCTGATAGACCGAGATCGTCCATGGGTCCCGGTGATTAGAGCGAGATCACTTGCGCCACAACGCACCGGTCCCGTCGATGTCGACAACTTCCGCGCATATCCCATGCTTCTGACGGTAATCCGTCACCGCTTGCCGACACGCCGGGATCGAGTAGTCGTCAATGATGCAATAACCCCCAGGGGACAGTCGCGGGTAGAGGGCGTCAAGAGCTTGTATCGTCGATTCGTACAGGTCGCCGTCGAGTCGCAGTATCGCTATCTGTCCGATCGGCGCATCGTGAAGCGTGTCTTTGAACCACCCTGGAAGAAAGTGGACGCGTTCATCGAGCAACCCGTAGCGCTCGAAATTCGCCCTGACTTCCGATTCCGGCACTCCTAATATTCCCGCAAAGAGGTCAAGCCGAATCCCCTTGTCCGCCTGATAATTTGCGGTGTCGGGGCGTGGCAAGCCTGCAAAGGAATCGGCTAGCCAGACGCATCGTTTCTCATCGCCATATGCCGCCAGGACCGCGCGCATCAGGATGCAGGCGCCGCCGCGCCACACGCCGCACTCGACCAGATCGCCAGGGATGTCCTCTTCCAACACCGTTTCGACGCAATGCTGCAGACTGGTGAGCCTCTGCATGCCGATCATGGTCTCGGCCTCGGCGGGCCAGTCGACGCCCAAGTCGCGCTTGGTCTGACCGAACGGGCTCACTCGGTTGAGCATCGGCAGAATTGCATTGGCGGTCTTGAAGACGAGGCGTCGCCGTAGTGACCACCGTGCGGGCATCCGCTCGTGCATCCCATATCTGGTCAGATTCCGTCGGAGCAAATCGAGGTACAAAGGTCGCACATCGCGATCAGTCACGGCCAAAACTGCCCCTATCCACTGCGATTGCCGTTGCCGGTGTTGCCGGCGATGAGTTTAGACCCCCGATTTCGGCCTGTCCCGGAGGCCACCAACATTGTGTTATTTCATCGACGTCGGCGGCGTCAAGGGGCAAAGTGATCGACGGGGGGCTGAACCATTTGCTGCGTTGGTAGTGCCAGCGCCGCATCCGACGAGGTCGTCGACCGCTCGTATCCCCTTTTCAGCTAACATATTTTCGCCTTGCTGTAGGGTGATCCGCGATGGCTTCTCAGGATGCGGAGCAGACATTACCTCCCCGACAACAATGGACAACAGAGCCTGCGGAACGAGCTAAGGCCGTCCCCAACAGACAGACCGGAAGGCACCGTCGAATGCGGTCTTCGAGTCGGCCGCCCGGCTGGTTCATAGCCGCAGTGACCGCTATCGGTGCTATGCAGCTGTTGTCCATCATGGACGGCACCATTGCAGTCGTCGCGCTCCCGAAAATTCAGAGCGAGTTAGGCCTGTCGAACGCCGGCCGGAGCTGGGTCATCACTGCGTACATCCTGACCTTCGGCGGACTGATGCTGCTAGGCGGTCGCTTGGGCGACACTTTTGGGCGCAAGCGCGTCTTCATCGTCGGAGTTGCGTTGTTCACTGTGGCCTCAGCTGTGTGCGGAATCGCCTGGAACGGGGGCTCACTCGTCACTGCCCGGCTGTTGCAAGGGGTCGCCGCGGCAATCTTCGCCCCGACTTCGGTCGCGTTGGTGGCAACGACATTCCCGAAGGGCCCGATGCGCAACGCCGCGATGGCCGTGTTCAGCGCGATGATCGGCGTCGGCTCGGTAGGCGGTCTGGTAGTCGGCGGAGCTCTAACCGAGGTGTCGTGGCGACTCGCGTTCTTGGTGAACGTTCCGCTCGGGCTACTGGTCCTTATTCTCGCTCGCGCCGCCCTGCGAGAAACTCAGAAGGAGCGGATGAAGCTAGACGTCAGCGGGGCTGTGTTGGCCACGCTCATCTGCACCGCTACGGTGTACGGCTTCACGATGGCACCGGAGAAGGGCTGGTTGTCCCCCATTTCGATCGGTTCGGTGGTGCTGCTTGTCGGAGCCTTTGTGGCATTCATTCTGGTGGAGCGAACGGCCGAGAACCCCATCGTTCCATTCACCTTGTTCAACGACCGCAACCGACTGGCCATCTTCGCGGCGGTATTCCTGGCCGGCGGGGTGCTGTTCACTCTGATGGTGCTGGTCGCCTTGTACATCCAGGATGTCATGGGCTACAGCGCGCTGCGCGCAAGCCTTGCCCTTCTCCCCTTCGCCATTGCGGTGGCCCTCGGGGCTGCTGCGTCGACACGTCTAGTCAAGTTGTGGTCCCCCCGAGTGGTCATGATCGCCGGCGGGAGCCTGATGCTTGGCGCCACCCTTTACGCCTCGACGCTCACCCGCGACGCGCCGTACTTCCCGAACCTGATGGTGCCGCTCGTCGTCGCCGCTGTGGGGATCGGCGTGGCAAACGTCCCGCTTCGACTATCGTTGATCGCCAGCGTCGGCTTGGACCGGATCGGCCCCACCTCGGCGATTGCGCTCATGCTGCAGAACCTCGGCGGCCCGATCGTGCTCGCCGTCATCCAGGCCATCATCACCTCGCACACATTAGCTCTGGGCGGCACCACCGGACCGGTGACTTCTATGGACGCCGTCGCGTTGAATGCCTTGGACCAAGGCATCACCTACGGTCTGCTGTGGTTGGCCGGGGCGGTCGTCTCCGTCGGCTTCGTGGTCCTGTTTATCAGCTACTCAGCGGAGGAGGTTGCTCATGCGCAGGCTGCCAAAGAGGTCAGCGACGCCGAAGATCCCGCCGTCGACGCCGCCGCAAACCAACCCGCACAAGATCCCCCACCCACGCACGACATCAGCGACACCCGTGGCAGCGCAACCACTTTCGAACGGGATTACAGCTCTGAGAGCGCCGACGACGGCAGACGCGTCGACTACGAAGCGCGCAGCCAACAGCAGGCTAGCCGTTCGAATCGTTGACTATTTCCGAATCATGAAGCCATTCGTGGCGAAGGTGAACCCGAACTTCACCTCCCGCTCTCGATCGTGAACGTAATCGTCGGGAAATTCCGCCTCGTAGTCTTCGATCGCCTCGAAAGGACCCGGGCCCATTCCGGGAAGCACCGGGTGGCCGTTCACGTTGGAGTCCTCGACAATCATGTAATCCCCGGCCCGAAGCAGGGGCCGCAACGATTTCATCTCGGCCAGCACATGATCGCGGCTATGGTCGCTGTCCAAGATCGCGAAGACCGGGCCCGGAAATTCGGATCGCAACTGAGAGATCTTCTCAGCCACCTGCGGTGCAATCGATGACGACTCGAACCACACCACGTCGGGATCCTTCACCGCGTTGGCATGCAGATTCTGATGCGTGATGTCGACCGACAACACCGCGAACCGCTGTCCGGTCTGACGCAATATGTGGGCGAAGAAAACACCGGAGCCACCCTGAAACGAGCCGAACTCCACAACCAACGAGGGGCGTAGCGACCAGAGGATCTCTTGGTAATTCCACATGTCGCTGACCGACTTCTGACACGGAACACCCATCCAGGAGGTGTGAAGCCACACCATCGTGCCGTAATACCACTTGTGGTATTCCTCGGCGATCGCGTCGCTGGGCCGGTAAATGGCTCCGGCCACTCCGCTGGCTATCTGCCGAATCACACCCATTTATTTCCCCTCACGGCACTGCCCGATTACTTCAATAGGGTCTGCCAAATGTAGCGAAGCGAGACTATCAGGAGTTGCCCCTGGCGGCGTACGGCTCGAATGTTCATGGTTGCAGACGGCACGGGCGCTCCAATTCGGCTTTCCGACTGGACCTCTCAACAAAGGGGCCTACGCGAGCCCGCCGGCAGGCGTTGTGCCCGACCGCAGACTTGGCAACTTGCCGAGCCGGAGTCCGATGTCGGGATCGCCGCACAAGACGACACAGCCGCGCTTGGCGCCGGTTTCTTGGCTGGCCGGTAACGACGGATAAAACCTGAGTATGTCGCTGCGTCCGAGCGTGTCGAGATACTCGTCATTCAAAACCGCGCCAGGCCCGTAGTCGTCGTAACTGTAGGAGTCGCCGGGGACGGCGAAGTCGTCGATCATGATGACCGACCGCTGCCATGATCCGAAGATCATCTCGATCTCCTCGGCGAGCGGTAGGTCTGAATACCAGTGTGCGTCAAGGTAAAAGAAGACACCATCCTTCGGAAATGACGGATCCGCGGCCAGCTGACGCAGCAGGGCGCGGCTGTCTGCCAGCACGACGTGCACCCGGTCACGCGCCGAACGAAACCGTTCTTCTGCAAAGGCGTGATACCGAGGCTTCTTCTCCGCCGTGTAGACCGGCACACCGAAGTCGGCGAAGAACTTCGTTGTGTTCCCGATGAAAGTGCCTGTTTCGACGATCGCCGCTGGCGGCAACTCCGCGAAGATCTGCCGGCACAGGTCTAACCGGCCAGTTTGACCGTTCAGCGGTTCGCCCCAGTTCGAGCGCGCTGATCTCAACCTGTACTCCAACCTGCCGAGCACCGCGGGGCCGGAGCTATTGACGTAGAGCACAAAGGAGTTGATCGAGTTCCGTCTAAGAGAGTTGATCGACTTCAGTGACCTGGCGGCCAGATTCGTCACCTCGAAGTCAGCCGGCACGGCGGCTCAGAACTGACGTCGTCACGAACCCATTGGGGCGAACCAAAGCAGTCACGGCCTTGAAGCGTACTCGCCGCAAGGACTCACGGGTCGAGGATCCCGTCCGGCCCAACCTCATCGATGTGCCCTTCTCCGTCGGTATATCGCAGCGACACGGCACCTAGTCTTTCGCGAAGAAGTACATGCGGTACGAGAATTCCCCGCTCTCCATGGCGCGATAGACCTTCGAGCCTTGCACGAACTGACAGGTTGCGCGCAACAGCTTGGAGTCGTGGCGATCGAGTAGTTTTTGCCAGCGCTTTGAATTCTCATCCATCCCGCGCAAGATCTCCGTGTTGATGTCCCGGTGCGAGAGCATCTTCATCGGCGCACTCGCCAAGGCCGCCTCCCAGTCAGAGATATGAGGAGAGAAGCGGCCGTCTGCGTAGAGGAACCGTCCGCCCGGACGAAGCACCCGCTCCACTTCAGTAAGAAACAGCCGAAAGTCCGGGTAGTGGATCGAAGACTCGATATTGATCACCGCGTCGAACGACTGATCGGGAAACGGCAGGTCCTGGGCGTCGCCGACGACGAATTCCAGCCCCGGCAGTTGGTGGCGCCGGCGGCAGAAGTCTATCCCATTGGGATTCAGGTCCAATGCCACGTAACGGGCCGGATGCAGGGTGCGCGCTAGATAGGAGGCGCCACCACCGTGGCCGCATCCAACCTCGAGTACATCGGAACCGCTGAGATCACCGGCCTGAGTCGCGGTGCGATGGTAGAGCTGAATGGGATACCGGTCCCGTTCGTCCCCGGCATCCAGGCTAATCCCCATCGGCGGGTCTTCCTCGTAACCGTAGTTGAGGAATACGACGTCGTCGGCGTCGAACCTACGAGTGATGTTGCGATAACTGCGCTTTTGAAGTTTGTAGCCGAGGTTCCAGATAAGCGGGTGGTAGTTCAAGCGATCCATGATTCCCACGGGCGTGTCCTTTCACCTTCGCGACCCGATGTGCGGGCCTCATCTCTCAATGCGGTGGCTTAGCTCGACACACCGAGATATCGCCCCCCACCGCGTTAGCCGGACACTACATAGTTTGCCGTGCTGTCGCAGCGACTCCCGGGTTCTTCGTCTTGTCGAAGCCGGTATGCCGAGATCTTCCTGTCAGTCGGCCGCGCCTTACCAGGCCGGATCTCCGACTCCTCGTCGCCGTCGAGGTGGTACTTTCGCACTCGCAGTGCGGGGAGCTTCAAATCGTCATTCACTGAGGAGCTGGTATTGGGCATCGGCGAGCTGAGCGCGCACGAAGCGGAACGCGTGGCGTGGGACGTGATCGTGGTCGGCACCGGCATGGGTGGCGGAACGCTGGGCTACTCGCTCGCCCGCTCCGGCCGCAAGGTGCTGTTTGTTGAAAAGGGACGATCGACGCTGCCCGACGCGCCGGACACGATCCGTTCGTCATGGCCGGAAGTGGCCGAGCCGCGGGCGGGACGATCGGTCGAGACGTACTACGCCGCCCTGGCGCGGGCCGGGCGGTCTACGGACCAGATCGAGGACATCAGCGGACGCCGCACGAAAATGTTCGTGCCCTTCCTGGGCAGCGGGACCGGTGGATCGTCGTCCCTGTACGGCATGGTCTGCGAACGTTTCTTCGAGCGCGATTTCACGCCCCGGCAAGACTTCCGCGACCCCGGCGCCTCTACCGTGCCCGAAGCCTGGCCGATCACCTACGACGAGATGCGACCCTGGTACACCGCGGCCGAAGAACTGATGGGTGTCCGCGGCCAGCGCGATCCTCTGCGTCCCGAGATGGCCGACGTGCATCTACCGGCGGCGCCGCCGTTTTCAACCGACAACCAGCCGCTGGTCGACTACCTGACGGGCCGCGGTTTACACCCCTACCACCTGCCAATGGCCTGCGATTACACCGATGAATGTGCGACCTGTCAGGGCTATCTCTGTAAAAAGTCGTGCAAGAACGACGCTGGCCGTAATTGCGTACTGCCCGCCATCACCGAGTACGGTGCGAATCTGCTCGCGCAGTGCCGCGCCGTACGCCTGGAAGCAGACGGTAGCGAGGTGCGGCAGGTTATTTGCGAGGATCGTTCCGGCACCGTGTGCCTCAAGGCCAAGGTGGTGGTGCTGGCCGCCGGGGCCCTCGCCACTCCGGTGCTGTTGCTCAATTCCCGCTCCGGCGATTGGCCGGGCGGACTGGCCAACCGGTCGGATTGGGTGGGGCGCAACTTGATGCGCCACCTGATGGACATGATTGAGATCTGGCCGGAATCCGACAGCAAGATCACCGCCCAAAACAAAGAGATCGGTCTCAACGACTTCTACTTCTGGGAGGGACAGAAATACGGCACCGTGCAGTCCGCCGGTTCAGCAGAAGGCCCCATGGAGCTGATGACGAACCGCCCAGGCCTGCAGGCAAAGGCGCTGCGATTGGTGGGCCCGGCGGCACGCCGGGTTTACGAGCGGTTCTTCAGCGGCGGGTTGGTTCTGGCGTCGATCCTCGAAGACCTGCCATATCTGGACAACCGCGTTCTGTTGTCGGGCGAGTCCACTTCGAACGGCCGCCAGCGTCTACGGATTCAGTACCGGATCCACGACAACGAATCCGCTCGCCGTGCAACGTTTCTGCGGCAACTGAAAGATCTGTTCAAGCCTTTTCGCACTCTCGTTCTCCCCGTCGCGAAAAGCAATACGACCGTCGGCCATGTCTCTGGCACGTGCCGCTTCGGCACCGATCCCAAGTCCAGTGTGCTCGACCCGCAGAACAAGGCACACGGGGTGGACAACCTCTATGTTGTCGACAGCTCGTTCTTCCCGTCCAGCTCGGGATTGAATCCGAGCCTCACCGTTGCCGCCAATGCGTTGCGGGTGGCTGCCCACGTCGAGCAGGCGCACTTCACCAGCTGATCGATCATGGACCTGTGGCCGCGCCGATCCAGCTAACGGTGCCGTCGGAGCTTGAGACGTGGCGAAGTGAAATCACCGCTTGGCGGGTTCGCGAAGCGGCAGGCCTGCGGCCCGATAGATTTCGTCGATGACCGTCATGTTTTCGACCGCCTCTTCCGGTGTCGTCCCCACCGGGGCACCGCGCAGCACTGCCGCGGCAAATGCGTCGAGCTGATAGTCGTAAGTGGAGCGTGGAGAGAAACGCTCAACCCGATTGCCGCCGGGTGACCGAACCGTGAGTCGACGGAAAGGAGCCCTCTGACTGAGCACGGTCAACTCCCCACGATCGCCAATCACCTTTGCGCTCACGCGCATCAAGTCTGAAGACCACATGGAGCAGCGGACCCGCCCCGAGTGTCCACCTGCGAACCTCAACTCGGCCGTCATCGCCCGGTCCACCTGAGGATCGCGCAATTTCGCCCGCGCGGACAGTACTTCAGAGATAGGGCCGCCGAACGTGCGTGCCATGTCGACCGTGTAGCACCCGACGTCCATGGTCGCACCACCGGCAAGAGAGTAGTCGTAACGGATATCCGAAAACTTGGGAAGCAGCAGGCACAAGGCGACCTCAACCCGCTTCAACTCGCCCAACTCGCCCGAGGCGATGATTTCCTGAGCTCGCGAAGTCAGCGGGTGGTGGCGGTAGTGAAACCCTTCCATGACGACCCTGTCCGACTTCGCAGCCAGTTCGGCCACTTCTCGGGCCTCGGCCGCGTTTGACGCGAACGGCTTTTCGCACAGCACGTGCTTGTCGGCTTCTAACGCGGCGCGAGTCCACCTGCCGTGCAGGCCGTTTGGTAACGGGATATAGACAGCATGAATATCTGGGTCGGCGATCAGCGACTCGTAGCTATCGTGTACTCGGGCGATACCATGCTTGGCGGCGAAGGTATGAGCGCGAGCAGGATCTCGTGCCGCCACCGCGGCCACCTCGACCTCGGCGTTCTGCTGAGCAGGCTTGAGGAGTGCCAGTGGCGCGATGCGTGCTGTGCCCAGGATGCCGATCCGCACCTGGCCCCCCTGTGTCGACACGGACCCGATGCTAGCAGTTGAACTCGATTGCACCGCCCGAATGCACAGGGCTGAAACGCCGCGACGAGCATGCAAGCGACGGCTGACGACCCATCTCTGCCTCGTGAGATCAGTGTCTTCGGCGCCTTGCGCCCCAGGCATTTTCAGCCATACGACGGACTACTACGCCCAGGTTCCGCGGCGCCGGTGAGCGAGTGCTACGACCTCTAGGCTCAACTTGGCGATTGATGGCGGGACGAGTCTGGTCCGGCGCTGGAAATAGCGGAAATCCTCGACGGCCGTTCGGAAACTGTGCTCACTTGCCCGATACGCCGCCAGGACACGATCCAGCGCGGATTCATCTACGGCCTCATCGCCCGCGGCCGCGCGAAGCGCGTTGAAAACGGTGGCAAACCAGTCGGTGCCGAAGAACTCCGTCACCGGGCCATCGTGTCGCTGGTTGTGAAGATCCGGTCTCAGAAAAGCCTCGATGGCATTCTCATCGCGGGTCTCGAGATCTATTCGCAGCGCCGCGGAAATCCGTTTTACCTCGCGACGCCAATCTTCGAGGAGGTTCGCGTACTCGACGACGACGCGCGGCAGGCCTCGCGTGTGCCGTTCAGCCAGCAGCGTGAACTTCAGCCACAAGGCACTCGCAAGCTCCGGCGTGGTGCCATCCCGGGCAGTGAACGAGGCGATGGCCTCTTGCGGGTGGCGCACTGCTATCACGGCCGCGACATCGAAACCCGCCTGACGCGCCGCCTCGAACCACATGTCGGACAGCACCGATATCTGCAGGTCTTTGATCACCACCACCGGCGCTGCGGGCAGCGAACTGAGGTAGGCCCTGATTTTGGCGATCGATGCAGCGTTGGTCTCGACATCCAATGCACCCGCGGCTTGCAGACGAAACGTCGGGTCGAAGGCGGCACTTCGGTGGCGGCGAAGTATTGCATCGTTGAGGAGTAACGATGCGCGAGGCTCCCAACGACCGAGTGGGTTGTCCGAGACCGCGCCGTGCAACCGGGCCGGGAGTGCGGCGCCGCACAGCGAAAGTACCCGCGTGAGCGCCGACGTACCTGACCGGGGCATACCCACGATGAACAGGGCGACCGGACGAGTACCGTCGCCGGGCTGCGTGGCGGCGCTCACCCGCATGACTCCGTTGACGATGCTGTCGGCGAGTTCGAGGAAGGAGTCTTTACGGTGCGCCCGCCGCCGGTCCACAGACTGCCCATGGCGGCAACAATATAGGGAGGAACGGCGCTGTTGTTGCGATGTTCCGTGTGTCGGGCAAACCATGCTGATGGGCGCCGGCGGTTGCACCCGCGGGATCAGAACGCAAGTCCATATCAGCTACCCTCAGGTGATGACCCACTACACAGTGGAGATCCCCGCTGTCCCACGCAGACTCGCCGCGCAGGACAATGCACCGGCCCCGTGTGCCAAAGCGGGCGAACCGATCCGGATGGGCGGGGGCTGATCCGTGTCGGTCCGGATCCCTGCACGCGCAAAATCGAAAAGGCTCGCCTCCAATGGCGATGCGCAGCCTGACAATCGGGTCGCATTGCTGGATCAGGCCTTCTTTTCGTGGCAACGCGCCACTGGCGAGGAGATCGCCATTCAGCTCGTATGGGTCTACGAGCATCCAATCGACTTCGACGCGGTTAGACGATTTCATTACCTTCTCGGGCGTGGCCTGCTGGGACGGCGCATCGAGCGTTCGCCGCTGCCGTTCTTCCGACATCGCTGGGTAGTGGACCGCGGGCCGGCAGACATCGACATCGCCGACCAGCCCCGTCCACGCTCAGAACTCAGCGACTGGGCTGATGAACGCGCGCAGGTACCGACTGATCCAGAATGGGGGCCCGGCTGGCACATCGGTGTAGTTCCTTTTACAGATGGCTCCACCGCGGTCAGCTTGGTTGTTTCGCACTACATCGTCGATGGCCTAGGGCTCGCCGTCGCGGTAGCCGAAGCGCTGTTGGGCCAAACGCGCGATCTCGGCCTGCCAGCGGCGGGATCACGCAGGCGATTGCGCGCGGTGCTGCACGACGCCCGAGATGCTGCACGCGACGCAGCCGAGATCAGCCGGGCGGTTGTCGCGGGGGTGAAGATGGCGCCGAGCTACTGGCGAGGGCGATGGCGAGAGCGTGCCCTATTTGCTGCATCGCAACCTGCGGCCCTCAAAGGGGCTGACGAGCGCCGAGGAGGTGGCGACGACGATGAGGTCGTCGTCATACCGGCGATCACCATCCACGTCGACGTCGATGAGTGGGATTCCCGCGCCGACGCTCTGGGCGGAACACGGACCGCGATGATCGCCGGATTCGCCGTCAGACTTGCTGATCGCATGGGGCGGCGCCGTGCCAGCGACGGCGCTGTCACCCTGCAACTGCCCGTCAGCGAGCGGACCGAGGGTGATACGCGGGCGAATGCAATGTCCATTGCGCGCGTCAGCATCGACCCGACGCAAGTCACCAAAGATCTGCGGGACGTCCGCGTCGCCGTGAAAGAGGCGTTGAGCACGTTGAGGGAAACGCCCGATGCCGCGCGGCAGTTCCTATGGCTGGCCCCGTTCAGGCCCGGGTGGGCGTTGAGACGGGCGGCTGCGGCCGCATCGGCTGACCCAGATCTCCCGGTGTTTTGTTCCAATCTCGGCGATCATGCCTCACTTTTGTGCCGCCTCGATGGCACCGAAGCCGAGCACCACACCGCGCGGGCGGCCTGGCACCACACCACACGCCAGTGGCTCGAGCGAACAGGTGGGGTGATGAGACTGCAGGCATGGCGAATCAGCGGTAAGACCGGCATCACGGTGGTCGCCTACCAACCGGGCACTACGAACACGAAGGCAGCCCTGCGCGAGCTGGCCGCCCAGACACTGGCGGACTTCGAGCTGACCGGCACGATCGAATAGGTGATCGCTCGTTTAGAAAACCGCCGCGGAAGTCAGCCGACCCGCCCCAACCGAGCGAAATTCTCGACGTGGTCAGCTGCGGACCTGACGCTTTGAGCAGGTGTAGTCATCCGGGTGGCGAATTCCGCGGCCCGTGCAACGACATCCGGAGCCAGGATCGTGCGCAGGTCCTCGACCAGCGATTCTCGGGTGATCCCCGAGAAGCGCCGCGCGATGCCCAAGCCCAGGCGCTTCAACCGAACCCCCCAGAACGACTGGTCTGGCAGCGTCCAGAGGATCAGCGTGGGGACACCAGCTCGCAGTCCCGCAGCAGTGGTGCCCGCGGCACCGTGGTGCACGACCGCGCGGCAGGAGGGAAAAATGGTCGCGAAATTCACCGTGCCCACCACTTTGACATGGTCGAAAGTTGGGACGTCGCTGAAGTCGCTCCAACCAGCACCTATCAACGCCCGCTCCCCCAACTGCGCGCAGACCGCGGCGATCATGACGACCAAGTCCGCCGGAGATTCGACGGGGATACTCCCGAACCCGAAGAAAATCGGTGGGCTTCCAGAAGCGATCCACTCCTCGACGTCCTCATCGGACTCGGTCGCCAACTCAAGTGTTAGCGCCCCGACAAACGGTCGCTGCCCGTCCCATTTCGCCCACTCGGCTGCTAAACCTGGAAAGCAAGGCTCGTCGTAGGCCTGGATTTCCAGCGATCTGCGGCCGGCGATCCTTCCTGACGCGGGACCGGTCGCCTTTGGCAGGCCCAGTTCACGACGCTGCGCATCATCGAGCTTCTTCGAGATCCGCCAACCTACCCACTCGTCCACCTTTATCGCGAATCGGCCTAACGGCGCAGGGACGAAGGGCATCAACTGATCATTGGCCCGCGCTGGATGATAATGCAGCGTCGCCAATGGAATCTCATAGAACTCAGCGACGTTCGCGGCAGGTTGCTCGAAACTCAGCCCCGTAAACAACAGATCGGCCCCGTCCGCGAGTGACATCAGCGGCGTGCTGATTTTCTCCCAGCACTCGGCGATGGGCTCCCGAACTTCGTGCACCAGCCTGATCAGATCCTGAACCTTCCAGACATTGCGGAAGATTCGCGTCCACAGGTCGCGATGCACTTCCAGCCACGCTCGCGTATCCAAGCCGTAGGGGACCGCGCAAAGTCCAGCCGACTCGACGAAACCTACGAGGTCGGGCGGGACGGCCATCCACACGTCGTGCCCTCGGCGCTGCAGTTCACGGCCGACGGCGGCGCAGGGCTCGATGTCGCCACGGCTTCCGTAGCTTGCCAGCGCAAACTTCACGCGAAGATCCTAGCCTTTCACTTCGGTCGCGAGTTCGATGACAACCGCGGAGAGCCGAGCGTCCGCATGAGCGGCGGTCTGCTTCCACCCCGCAAAACCGAGGTGCACAACGCAGGCAGCACGAATGTCGAAATCCGCGGACTTCACATCTCGCGTTCGCAGCGGCGCTTGTCTTCACACGAGGCCGAGTACCGTCGCGACCAATCGGTGGGTCTTACGAAGAGTTCCTCGGTTGAGCGACGACTTCTGCAAGCCAGCTCCGCTTCACGTCTCGTCCCGCACAGATTTCGATCATGTTGTGACGCAAACCTTCTCAGCATACTTTGGCATTCGGGCCCGTCGGCGACGGTCGACCGCTGCATTGCGGGGTGTGCCGCCCGAGTTCCGGGCAACTGTTCGCCGGAGGAGTCCGATGACTGAGCCGACGGTGCACGCCATGGGTTCGATCGACGCACGAGGGCTTGCCGTCCACCCAACGCCGAGACAGCAACGCTTTCCCGAACGCACTGGATTGCAGGGGAATACATCGCCGGGAAGAAGATGCCCGTGTGTATAAAGAATATGGACGCATTGCACGTCGGCCGCGACGGATGATAACTTCGACCTCTGGCAAAGGGGGCAGCATGAACGAGGTGCGTGGGTTCCTGGCGCGCGCATTCGGACGCCTGTTCATGGCCGTTTTCGGCGCGCTATACCGGCTGTACACTCGCGCCTCGCTGCTCGGTGACCACGAGTTCTTTGATAACAAGGACTTTCCGTGGGTCGGGGCCGTCGAAGCCGATTGGCGCAAGGTTCGAGCCGAACTCGATGCACTGTTGCCCTACGCAGCGGATATGCCGAACTTCCAGGACATTTCGAAGGACCAGAAAGCTCTTTCCCAGGACGATGGCTGGAAGACCTTCTTCTTCTATGCCTACGGAATAAAGGCCGCACCGAACTGCCGCCGCTGTCCGGAAACCGCCCGGCTCCTCAAGAACATTCCGGGCATGAAGACTGCTTTCTTCTCCATTCTCGCCCCAGGCAAGGAGTTGCCGCCGCATCGTGGCCCATACAAGGGAGTCCTTCGCCTCCATCTCGCGCTGCTCGTTCCCGAGCCGGCCGAGCAGTGTGGCATCCGCGTCGGGTCGCAGACCCGTCACTGGCAAGAAGGTCGGGTGATGATCTTCGACGACACCTTCGAACACGAAGCTTGGAACCGAACCGACGGCTTCCGGGTGGTGCTCTTCGTCGACCTTATGCGGCCAATGCGCTTCCCAGCCAACGTGCTCAACTCCGTGGCGACGTGGCTGATCGCACTCTCGCCCTTCGTCCTTGGCAACCTTGGCAGCTACTCCCGCTGGGAAAAGCGCTTCGAGGCAGCCGTCAATCAGGGCGCCGCCGCCAACTAGCGATCGGCGCGAGGCGCGTTGGGGTAGCTGTGCCGGCCTGAGTGGCGTCCAAGGTGCAGCCTCTCGCTGGTGCCTCCACTATCTTGGCCAGCCTTGCGTCGCGTCACAGAGCAGCTGCTCTTAAGCAGAGCATTGATTAGCGGCGAGGTCGTCCCGTGTATTCGGTTCAACCTGTCTTCGGAGGCTGGGGATGGCAATCCGCATGACACATCTCTTGCTGCAAGTTTGCTACATCCTCCCTGCGGCCATGCAACAATCCTCTCCGAACTACGCATCTCGAGGTGGAGGACCGTGAGCCAGACCAATCGCGCATTGCCCATCGAGGCTGTGCATAGTCCGCGGTCGGCACAGTCGGGGTTCCGCGATGACATCGAGGGCCTGCGCGCGGTCGCGGTGTTAGCGGTTGTCCTGTTTCACGCGGACGTGCCCGGCGTGGGCGGTGGGTACGTCGGCGTGGACGTGTTCTTCGTCATCTCCGGCTTCCTGATCACCAGATTGCTCTTTCGTGAGGTGAGCACCGTCGGTACCGTGCGGCTCCGTCGGTTCTACGGTGCACGCGCCCGCCGACTGCTGCCGGCATCAGCCACGGTGGGCATCGTCACTGCAATCGCCTCGGCTTTGCTCTTACCTCCGCTGCAGGCCCGGAGTGTATTCGGAGACGGGATCGCCAGCGCACTGTATGTCGGCAACTACTGGTTCGCGCTACACAACGTCGACTACCTCGCACCGATAATGCCGGAGTCGCCGTTCCAGCACTACTGGTCTCTGGGCGTCGAGGAACAGTTCTACCTGGTGTGGCCGCCCATGATCATCGCGACAGCCTGGCTCATACGGCGTCGGCGCCGACGCAAGGGGACTCACGCCGCACCACCGAAGCGTCCATACGTCCCATTTCTGATAGTCCTGTCTCTTGTCGCGGCCGGATCGTTTGCGATGTCGCTGGCGATTACGTATGTGCTCCCCGCTGTGGCCTTCTTCTCGCTGCCCACACGAGCCTGGCAGTTGGCCGTCGGCGGCTTGGTAGCGCTGACGGCCAGCCAGTGGGGCCGACTATCCGCGACACCGGCCGCGATTGCGGGGTGGGGAGGGCTGGCTCTCGTCCTGCTGTCCTGCACCCTGTTCAGCGCGAGCACCCCGTTCCCTGGTGCTGCCGCGCTGATGCCCGTCCTTGGCGCCGCTTTGGTGATCGGTGCCGGCTGCGCCGCACCCTCTCGAGGATGCGGTTCATTCCTAGCCGTGTCGCCGATGCGAGCGATCGGCCGAGTGTCGTATTCGTGGTACCTGTGGCACTGGCCGGTGCTGCTGTTCGCACCACTGCTGCTCGGCCAACCGCTAGGGCTAGCGGGCAGGCTGGCGGCGGCCGCCGTCTCCGCCGGACTGGCGGTGCTCACCCTGCATCTCATCGAGAACCCTTTGCGGTTCGCCGCCCCGGTACGCCGGTCCCCCGCCGTCAGTCTCGCGCTTGGTGGCGCCGCCACTGCAGCCGCCGCTCTTGTGTGCGTAGTGCTGCTGGTATGGGTTCCGGTCCCGGTCGGCCGCGGCGCGCCCCAGGCACCGCTGACCATCACTGCCGCGCCTCCCCCCACGGGTGGCAACGTGGACACCTACAACGCGGCGGTGCAGCACTCGTTCGCACAAGTGCAATCCGCACTCGCGGCCGCCACTCATCAGAAGGCCGTACCGTCCAACCTCGACCCGCCACTCAGCGATGCCGCAGCTCAACTGAACGCCATTTTCCTCAACGGCTGCATGCGCAATGCTCTCCAATCCGGACAACCAGAATGCGCGACGGGCGAGACCGCCTCCTCGACGACGGTCGCCCTGGTCGGCGATTCGAATGCTGCGATGTGGAGGCCGGCTTTCCAGCAAGTCGCCGAGCAGCGGGCGTGGCGGTTGGTGACGATGGCCAAGGCGGTCTGCCCAATGCTCGATCTGCCATTCGCCAACCCACTATTTCGCCTGGCCACCCGATGTGAGCAATGGCGCGCTCAGATCATTGACCGCTTGCACGCCGAGCACCCTCGGTTGGTCGTGCTGAGTGTGTATCGGGGATATCGCGCGGGGAACAGATTCCAGCCGGGTTTCACGTCGTACAGTCCGGCGTGGCTAGAAAGCTTGACACGCCTGGTGAGGCAGCTGCGCAACACGGGTGCGGACGTTTTGGTGCTCGGACCCATCCCAGACCCGCCCTCGGACGTTCCGATTTGCGTGTCTGGACACCTCGATGACGCGATGGCGTGCTCGGAGCCTAGGTCGGCGGTGGTCAATCCGGCCGGCATCGCGGCCGAGTCCACCGCGACCGAAGCCGGTGGCGGGCAATACGTTGACCTCACACAGTTGTTCTGCACACCCGACCGTTGCCTGGTGATCGTCGGCAACACGCTAGTTTACTTTGACAGCAATCACGTGACATCGGAGTACTCGCGACAATTGGCGCCGGCTATCGAAGCAATTGCGGACCGCGCGCTCGCTCGCAGATAAGAGTCGACAACGCCATCGCAGGCGCTCTGTCGGCGAAACCTTTACTCGCGGTGCTACTTACGCGTCTTGGCGGGTGAATTGGCCGGTTCGGTAGTGGTCGATGCATGTTGCTCGTCGTATTTTGCCGCTTGTGGTGATGGGTATTGAGCCGGGTGATACCAGCACTACGTCGGCGACGGCGAGGTCGTGGGTATGGGAGATCGCTGAGGTGATTTCACGTTTGAGGGTGTCGAATTTGTGCATCACCTCGTTGCCGGAGTCGCCGCGTCGTTTGACTTCGGCGATGACGACGAGTTGTTCGATTTCGTTGTCGGGTACCGCGATGGCGGCGACCCGGCCGCCTGATATTTCCTGAATCGTGGCTTCGATGTCATCAGGAGAGTGGTTGCGCCCGTAGACGATCAACAGGTCTTTGATGCGGCCGACGATGAACAGGTCTCCTTCGGTGACAAAGCCCAGATCCCCGGTCCGCAGCCACGGTCCGGCCGGGGTGCCTGCTGACGGGTTGATCAGGGTGGCGCCGAAGGTGCGTTGGGTCTCTTCTGGTTTGTGCCAATAGCCCAACGCGACGTTGTCGCCGTGCACCCAGATCTCGCCGGTGGTGGCCGGCGGGCATTCGGTGTGGGTGTCGGGATCGACGATGCGCACCGTGGGCGATGGGGTGAGCGGATAGCTGATCAGTGGTGTGCCGCCGCCGTTGGTGCAGCGTTTGGCCTGACCTGCGGCGAGTTTGTCGGTTTCGAAGTCCACGATGGTGGGGGCTTGGCCCGCTCGGCTGGTCGCGGCGTAGACGGTGGATTCGGCAAGTCCGTATGAGGGTCGGACCACCCAGTCGTGGAGGTTGAACCGGGCGAACCGCTCGGTGAAGCGTTGCAGTGTGGCCGGGTGTACGCGTTCGCTTCCGCTGAGAATGGTTTCCACGTTGCCCAGATCGAGTCCGGTCATGTCCTCGTCTGAGGTCTTTCGTGCGGCGAGTTCGAACGCGAAATTCGGCGCCGCCGAGAATGCGTGAGTGTTGGTGGCCAGCAACTGCATCCACCGGGCCGGGCGCTGCAGGAAAGCCACCGGACTGGTGAGCACAGCGCTGTATCCGCCCAAAATCGGTGCGCATACTCCCAGAACCAAACCCATATCGTGATAAAAGGGCAGCCACGACACGATGGTGCTGTCGAAGGGTGCAATACCGTCTCGGTGCGCGAAATAACCCGCCATCAATTGCTCGAAGTTCGCCTGAAGGTTGGTATAGGAGATCATCACGCCGGCGGGTTGGCGGGTGGATCCCGATGTGTATTGCAGATACGCGGTCGTCTGTTGGATATCGCCCGGGTCCTCAGCTCGCACCGGAGCGTCCAGTTCCAACGAATCGATCTCGATGATCGAGGGTCGCGGCTCCAACGGCTGCGCGGTGACGTGTGGGACGACGTGATCCACGACTGCGGACGTGGTGAGAACCGCCGTGGGTGACGCATCGCGCAGCACCGAATCGACGCGCTCATCGCTGGCGCCGCCCAGCGGGACCGACAGCGGCACCGCGACGATCCCGGCCTGTAACGCCCCCAGGAACGCCAGGATGTAATCCAGTCCCTGCGGGGCCAATATCACCGCACGATCACCAGGTGCTGCACAGCCTCGAAGCTCACGGGCAACGTTGCGCACTCGCCGATACAGCTGCGGCCATGTCACTCGTTCGGGAACGCCGGCCCAATCCTGCTCATAATCGACGAACGTGAATGCGATCTCATCCGGCTGAAGACTGGCGTGTTCGCGCAGCAGATCCGGGAGGGACGTTTCAACCACCGCCTGAGGTTAACGTCAACCACCCGCAAACGTCGATGAACAGGCTTGTCCAGCGCGCGCAGCAAAGTCACGATTAGATAACGGCCAGCGCAGCTCCGGATGCCATCCATGCGTAAATGGCGGCTTCGCCGATACCACCCGACCCTCGTGACGTGCCAGTAAGCCCTGATACGGTGGGCACCAAATGACGGAGACCTAGGCGGTCCCGCGGTTGGGCGCAACGCCACGTCGTGAGTCAAGCAACCGATGGCGCGAACTTGACGTTGCTGTGAGGAGATGCAATGGATTCATCTGGCGCAATCGATGATCGAACTCACCGTTCAGCCTCGGCGAAGTCGTCAGCCAGTACGAGCAGCACAGCCGTCACTCCGGTTGCTGTCATTGGTATGGCGTGTCGACTTCCTGGGGGTATCGATTGCCCGGAGCGGTTGTGGGAGGCGTTGCTTCGTGGCGATGACCTGGTGACCGAGGTTCCGCCAGATCGTTGGGACGTCGAGGAGTATTACGATCCCGAGCCTGGGGTGCCTGGTCGGTCGGTGTCGAAGTGGGGGGCGTTTCTCGATGATGTTGCCGGCTTCGATCCGGAGTTCTTCGGGATCAGTGAGCGGGAGGCGATCGCGCTTGATCCGCAGCATCGGCTGTTGTTGGAGAACTCCTGGGAGGCCATGGAGCACGCCGGCCTCGGTCCCGAGCGGATGCGCGAATCGCGCACCGGTGTGTTCGTGGGACTGACTCACTACGATTACCAACTCGTCACGGCCGACTCCCCTGAAATGGAGGGGCCGTACGGCTTTCAAGACAATTTGTTCAGCATGGCGTCCGGTCGGATCGCCTACGCCCTGGGGCTTCGTGGCCCGGCGGTGACCGTTGACACCGCCGATTCTTCCGGCCTGACTGCGGTGCATATGGCGTGCCGCAGCCTCGATGTGGGGGAGAGCGACATGGCGTTCGCCGGCGGCGCGTTCGTGATGCTGGAACCGCGAAAGTTCCTTGCGGGGACGGCGAACGGCCAGCTATCTCCCACGGGTCGCTGTCATGCCTTCGACATTGCGGCGGACGGGTACGTATGTGGTGAAGCTAGTGCGGTGGTGTTGCTCAAGCGCTTGCCCGACGCGCTCAGCGACGGTGACCGCATCCTGGCGGTGATACGCGGCACCGCAGCCAACCAAGACGGCCATACGGTGAATATCTCGACGCCGTCGCTGAGCGCGCAGACCGCGGTATACCGGGAAGCCTTGCAGATCGCAGGTGTAGACCCCGCTAGCGTTGGCATGGTCGAAGCACACGGCACCGGAAGCCCCGAGGGCGACGCAATCGAGTACACAAGCTTGACAGAGGTATATGGCGTCGAGGCTCCTTGCGCTCTCACTTCGGTGAAAACCAACCTCGGCCATACCCAGTCAGCATCTGGAACTCTAGGGCTGGTGAAAGCGGTTCTCGCTTTGCAGCGTGCCGCGATCCCGCCAAACCTGCACTTCACCCGCCTGCCCGATCAGCTCGCCCGCACCGACACCAAACTCTCGGTGCCACACGAGATCACAGCATGGCCGCAAGTCGAATGTCCGCGTCGTGCGGCGGTGTCGTCGTATGGGTTGTCGGGTACCAATGTTCATGCGATTGTGGAGCAGGCGCCGGAATCTGCTGTGCGCGAGGATGGTTCGTTGGGCGCACCGGCGGCTGCACAGTTGTTTGCGCTGTCGTCGACCTCTGCTGTGGAGTTGCGGCGCACTGCTGGCCGGTTGGCTGATTGGGTCGACGCCCATGCCGATGTGGCGTTGTCGGATCTGGGTTACACCTTGGCTCGCCGGCGTGCGCATCGGCCGGTGCGCACCGCTGTCATGGCGCGCAGCCGGGCCGAGCTTTGCGCGGCGTTGCGGCAGGTCGCCGATGACGAGATGCCTTATCAGGCGGCGGTGGGCCGTGATGACCGGGGTCCGGTGTGGGTGTTTTCTGGACAGGGATCGCAGTGGGCAGCGATGGGCGCGCAACTGTTGGCCACCGAACCGGTGTTTGCGGCCACGGTGGGGCAGGCCGAACCACTGATCGCCGCTGAGTCGGGGTTCTCGGTGACCGAGGCGATGTCAGCACCACAGATGGTGACCGGTATCGACCGGGTTCAGCCGACTCTGTTCACCATGCAGGTCGCGCTGGCGGCAACCCTCAAGGCTTACGGGGTGCGTCCTGGCGCGGTCATCGGGCATTCGCTGGGTGAGGTCGCCGCGGCGGTGGTCGCGGGTGCGTTGTCGCTGCAAGATGGGGTGCGGGTGATCTGCCGGCGTTCGCGGCTGATGTCACGTATCGCGGGTTCGGGAGCGATGGCATCGGTGGAATTACCTGCCAAACAAATACTTTCAGAATTCACCGCGCGCCGCGTGAAAGATGTGGTGGTGGCGGTCGTGGCCTCACCGGGATCCACGGTGATCAGCGGGGCTGCTCACACACTTCGCGAGCTGGTCTCAACATGGGAGCAGCGGGGCGTGATGGCCAGTGAGATCGTCAGCGATGTGGCCGTGCATTCGCCGCAGGTCGATCCGATTCTCGATGAGCTGAAAGAGGCGTTGGCAGAGCTGGATCCGATGACTCCGGAGGTGCCGTTCTACTCAGCGACCCAATTCGACCCGCGTGAACAGCCGGTGTGCGACAGCAGGTATTGGGTGGACAATCTGCGTCGGACGGTGCGGTTCGCCGCGGCGGTGCGGGCGGCGTTGGAAGACGGCTATCGGGTGTTCGCGGAGCTGGCGGCGCACCCGTTGCTCACCCACGCTGTGGAGCAAACCGCACACAGCCTTGACATGCCGTTGGCCGTTCTCGCCGGCATGCGTCGTGGGCAGGACCTGGCGCACGGTCTGAGCGGCTTCGTGGGGGATCTGCACAGTGCGGGGGCCGCGGTCGATTTCTCTGTACTCCACCCGAACGGGCGCCTGGTGGATGCCCCGCTGCCGAGCTGGACACACCGTCGGCTGTGGTTGACCCCCGACGGTGCGCACTCACCAACACGCGGTGCAAATACGGTGTCGGTGCACCCGCTGTTGGGTCAGCATGTGCGCTTGCAGGAAGAACCAGAGCGCCATGTGTGGCAAGCCGAGGTCGGCACCGTTGCCCAGCCCTGGCTGGGCGATCACCGGGTCCGCGATGTGGCGGTGTTTCCCGCGGCGGCCTACTGCGAAATGGCCGTGACGGCCGCACGTACCGTCCTCGGCGACACCTGCGAGATCCGCGACATCCACTTTGAACGGCCGCTTCTGCTGGATGAGCAGATCACGGTTGACGCCGCGGCGGTGGTGGTATCGCCTGGCGTCCTCGATTTCACAGTTGAGACACAGGACCTCGACGGGAAGGTATGCCGAGCGTCCGCGGTCTTGCACGTCACAGCGGATGAGCCGCCCCCTGCCCGCGACATGTCTTCGCTGGTTTCTGCGCACCCGCGTCGTGTCGACGGCACCGAGGTGCGTAACCGATTGGGCCAGCGTGGTGTTCAACACGGTCCGGCTTTCAGCGGGCTGCGTGTGGTGCATACGGGCGACGGGGGTGGTGCATCCGTGTTGGCCGAGGTGGCGTTACCGCGAGATCTTCGCTCACAACAGGAAGCTTTCGGTATCCATCCGGCTCTGCTGGATGCGTGTTTTCAGTCCGTTGCGGCTCATCCCGACATCGAGGCTTTGGGCACCGGGGCGCTGGCCTTGCCCTTGGGTGTGCGGCGGCTGCGTGCCTACGGTGGTGCCCAGAACGCGCACTTCTGCTATGCAAAGGTGACCAGGGCCGATGCGTCTGGGGTGGAGGCCGACCTCGATGTGCTCGACGAGCACGGAACGGTTCTGCTCGCGGTACAAGGGCTGCGCTTGGGCACCGGCGAATCCGAAGATGACCACAGAGATCGAGTACTGAACGAGCGGCTACTCACCATCGAATGGCGGCACCGACAATCGCCTGATCCCGCGCAGGCTGATTCCGGTAACTGGCTGCTGATCAACGCTGTCGACATAGATGTGGCCACTACGGTTTTGGCCGATGTCCTCAAACGGCATGGCGCACAGTGCACAACTTTTGCGTGGCCAGCGCATGCCGATGCCACCACAAAAGCGGCGGGACTTCGCGATCATCTGCGCGCAGGCACATTCAGCCGAGCGGTCGTCCTGACGGGGCGCAGCAGCGGCGATGCGACCGACCCAATGCCGCAACTGGGACGAGAGTACGTAAAGCTGCTGTCGCACATCACTCGCGAGTTGTCCGAGATGCCTGCCGGATGGCCTCATCTGTATGTCGTGACCTGTAATGCTCAGACCGTGGTTGCGGGTGACGTGGCGAACTTGGAGCAGGCCGGGTTGCGGGGTTTGACACGGGTGATCGGGGTTGAGCATCCGCATGTGCGCGCCACCCAGGTCGATCTGGATGAAGGCACTGATGTCGAGCTGTGGGCGCGGCAGCTGCTCAGCGAGTCCGACGAGGATGAGACGGCCTGGCGAAACGGTGAATGGTATACCGCGCGCTTGTCTCCCACGCCGCTGCGCCCCGACGAGCGACGCATGACCGACGCCAGCCATGAGCACGATGGAATGCGTCTACAGATCCGCGCTCCCGGCGACTTGGAGACATTGGAACTCGTTGCCTGCGAGCGTATTCCGCCCGGCCCAGGACAGATCGAAGTCGCGATCACCGCGTCGAGCATCAACTTCGCAGACGTACTGGTCGCCTTCGGACGCTACCCCGCCTTCGAGGGAAGGCTACCCGAGCTGGGCACTGATTTCGTCGGCGTGGTCACCGCAGTCGGGTCCGACGTGGGTACCCATAAGGTGGGCGACCGTGTTGGGGGCCTGTGCGCTGACGGGTGTTGGGGCACGTTTGTCACCTGCGACGCCGATCTGGCTGCGACAGTCCCTGCTGAATTGTCCGACGGCCAGGCTGCCGCGGTGACCACCGCGTATGCGACCGCCTATCACGGTCTTCACGATCTGGCGCACATCACCGGCGGCGACAAGGTGTTGATTCACTCGGCAACCGGTGGCGTGGGGCAGGCAGCGATCGCCGTCGCCCGCGCCGCTGGGGCCGAGATCTTCGCGACCGCAGGCAGCCACGAGCGTCGCCAGATGTTGCGCGACATGGGCATAGACCATGTCTACGATTCGCGCAGTATCGAATTCGCCGAGGCGATACGCCGGGATACACACGGTTACGGCGTTGACATCGTCCTGAATTCCGTCGCCGGTGCGGCCCAGCGTGCGGGCATCGAATTGCTGGCCTTCGGTGGACGTTTCGTCGAAATCGGCAAACGCGACATCTACGGCGATACGCGGCTGGGATTACTTCCATTCCGCCGCAACCTCGCGTTCTACGGCCTCGACCTCGGGCTGCTGTCCTACGTTCATCCCGGACGGCTGCGTGAGTTGCTGAATACTGTGTATCAACTCATCGCCGACGGCACACTGCCGGTGCTGGCGAGTACGCATTACCCGCTAGCGGATGCCGCGGCGGCGATTCGGATCATGAGCGGTGCAGCACACCGGAAAACTCGTGCTCGATGTGCCGCGCGAGGGGCACAGTCGG
Organism: Mycobacterium gallinarum; assembly: GCF_010726765.1. Lineage (NCBI taxonomy): Bacteria > Bacillati > Actinomycetota > Actinomycetes > Mycobacteriales > Mycobacteriaceae > Mycobacterium > Mycobacterium gallinarum. The sequence continues at coordinate 5,932,978 of NZ_AP022601.1, read as the reverse complement.
GTGATCGTGGCCCCGGCGCAGGTGCCCGTCTTCCGTCCCGACGGCGCCTACATCGTCAGCGGCGGGTTGGGGGGCCTGGGACTGTTTGTGGCCGAGAAGATGGCCGCCGACGGTTGCGGGCGGATCGTGGTGTCGTCACGCTCGCAGCCATCACCGGAGGCGATGCATGCCATCGAGCGTATGCGCGCCAAGGGTGCCGACATCGAGGTGGAATGTGGTGATATCGCCGATCCGGAAACCGCGGCCCGGTTGGTGGCTTCAGCGACCGCCACCGGCCTTGCGGTGCGCGGCGTGCTGCATTTGGCAGCGGTGGTCGAGGACGCCACCCTGAGCAATATCACCGATGAGCTCCTCGAGCGTGACTGGGCGCCAAAGGTTTACGGTGCCTGGAATCTGCACACCGCCACCATCGCCCAGCCGTTGGACTGGTTCTGCTCGTTCTCCTCGGCAGCCGCGCTAGTGGGCTCACCCGGGCAAGGCGCCTACGCTGCGGCCAACAGCTGGCTGGATGCCTTCACCCTGTGGCGCCGTGCCCAGGGCCTGCCGGCCACCGCGATCGCCTGGGGTGCCTGGGGGCAGATCGGACGCGCCGCCGCGCTGGCCGAGGGCGCCGATGTTGCTATCGCACCCGACGAGGGCTTCTACGCGCTCGACGCGCTGTTACGCCACAACCGCGCCTACACCGGCTATGCACCGATCACCGGAATCCCCTGGTTGAGCTCTTTGTCCCACCGCAGCCCATTCGCCGAGGCGTTCCGTTCCACCGGCACGACCACAACGGGTACGGGCACGCTCCATGCGGAGCTCGCCGAGCTGGCCCCTGACGAGTGGCCCACTCGATTGCGGCGCTTGATCTCTGATCAGGTCAGCCTGATCCTGCGCCGCAGCGTCGACCCCGACCGGCCGCTCGCCGAGTACGGCGTCGACTCGCTAGGCGCCCTTGAGCTACGTACCCGCATCGAGAGCGAAACCGGGATCCGCCTCACGTCTAGCGATGTCGCCACCACTACTATCCGCGGTTTGGCAGCGCTGCTGTGCGAGAGGCTCGCTCCGGACGACGCCGTCTAGGGGCGAGGCTTCGAATGGACTAACTAAGCGATTTCGCCCGTCAGGTCGAACTCAGACAGAGTCTTATCGGCCAGTTCGCGTAGAGCGTGCTTTGTGTTCAGAGCCCCGGGTTGGTAGGCGACAACGCTGATGCCGACTTTGCTGCCGATACGCCCCGACTGCAGGTGCATCAGGCCGCCCGCTCGCTCGAGCCACCGGCGCGTAACACTACCGGCGCCCCGGGTCGTGACGTACTCGGCGTCGGTGCCGTCGAGACGGCACATCATCATTCCGAAGTCTCCGAGGTTGGAACAGAACACCGGGAAACTGGGGTCTCCGAACGTCAAATCCGACAGCCGACCCAGCGCCCGCTTCGGCGCGAATTGCGTTAGCCAGACGATTCCGATTGCGGCCGGCGGCATCACATTGTGCAACGACGGATCCGGCGCCTGGCGCAGGGTGCTCAGCGCTTGGTCGACCGCGGCGCGGACGTCACGCAGATCTGTTGTGACGTGTGTCGGGTCAATGCAAACGGGTGCGAACGACACTGCGAGCGCGCGCGTATCGTCTTCGGCGCGGTCGCTCCTGGGAAGTTGCAGGGTGACAGCGCCATCGGTCGCACGGCGGCGCCCGACGTGCTCGGCGAACTTCGCGGCCAATCCGGCGAGCAAAGTGTCGCTTGTTCCGCCTAGAGCTTGCGCACGAGCATCCCATTCATCCACGTCGACGTAGATCGTGATGCCCGGTACGACGATGGCCTCATCGCCATCGTCTGCGCACACGCCTACGGGTTTCGGGGGGGATGGTTGAACATGATCCAGGCGGTCGTGTCGGGCTGCTCTTGCCGCCGCGACAAGATCACGGCGGTGGCGACGAACAAGGTCGACCACCGCGCCAAGTGCTCGAGCGACCTCGGGTACGTCCTGCGCAAATTGCCGAACGTCCTTGGCCGCCGTTCGCAGTCGGGTCTGTGAACACGGCAATGGGAGACCGAGATCGCGGGTACGGCCCGTGACCGCATCGGTGATCGCGACGGCCAGCCCCAGACCGTCGAGAAGGTAGTGAGATACCACCAGGCTGACCGCGGTCGAGCCGTCGTCAAGAGGGAGCACGCCCAGATGCCAACCCGATCCCGATTCTGGATCAGTCGTCAGTTGCGATCGTTCATCAGCCCAGTCGCTGAGTTCACTACGGGGCCGAGGGCATTCAGCAATATCGATGTCCGACGGCCCCCGGTCCACAACCCATCGATGCCGGGCAAACGGCAATGGCGAACGCTCGATGCGTCGCCCCAATAAGCCGTGACCGAGATTGCGGTGGAAACGCCTCAGCCCATCAAAATCGATGGGGTGCTCGTAAACCCACACAACCTGCATCACTTGCTCTTGGCCGGTGGCTCGCTGGGCCGTATAAAAGGCGTGGTCCGCCAACGCGAGCCGATTGTCCGGCCGCGCACCCGCCGAGGATTCGACACCGATGAAGTCTGTTTCTGTCGCGGGGCTGTCAGGCACCGGCACGGGTCTCGCATCGCCATCAGACGCCGGGTCGTTGACGGGTGCCGCTTGCGCACCCGCCAGCTTTACGCACAGCAGCTCCGCCAAATCGCGGATAGTGGTGGAAGAGGAGGCGGCCTCTCTGGGTGTGATACGTATACCGGTTTCGGTCTCGATGCGGGTACGTAGCTCAAGGGCGCCTAGCGAGTCGACGCCGTACTCGGCGAGCGGCCGGTCGGGGTCGACGCTGCGGCGCAGGATCAGGCTGACCTGATCAGAGATCAAGCGCCGCAATCGAGTGGGCCACTCGTCAGGGGCCAGCTCGGCGAGCTCCGCATGGAGCGTGCCCGTACCCGTTGTGGTCGTGCCGGTGGAACGGAACGCCTCGGCGAATGGGCTGCGGTGGGACAAAGAGCTCAACCAGGGGATTCCGGTGATCGGTGCATAGCCGGTGTAGGCGCGGTTGTGGCGTAACAGCGCGTCGAGCGCGTAGAAGCCCTCGTCGGGTGCGATAGCAACATCGGCGCCCTCGGCCAGCGCGGCGGCGCGTCCGATCTGCCCCCAGGCACCCCAGGCGATCGCGGTGGCCGGCAGGCCCTGGGCACGGCGCCACAGGGTGAAGGCATCCAGCCAGCTGTTGGCCGCAGCGTAGGCGCCTTGCCCGGGTGAGCCCACTAGCGCGGCTGCCGAGGAGAACGAGCAGAACCAGTCCAACGGCTGGGCGATGGTGGCGGTGTGCAGATTCCAGGCACCGTAAACCTTTGGCGCCCAGTCACGCTCGAGGAGCTCATCGGTGATATTGCTCAGGGTGGCGTCCTCGACCACCGCTGCCAAATGCAGCACGCCGCGCACCGCAAGGCCGGTGGCGGTCGCTGAAGCCACCAACCGGGCCGCGGTTTCCGGATCGGCGATATCACCACATTCCACCTCGATGTCGGCACCCTTGGCGCGCATACGCTCGATGGCATGCATCGCCTCCGGTGATGGCTGCGAGCGTGACGACACCACGATCCGCCCGCAACCGTCGGCGGCCATCTTCTCGGCCACAAACAGTCCCAGGCCCCCCAACCCGCCGCTGACGATGTAGGCGCCGTCGGGACGGAAGACGGGCACCTGCGCCGGGGCCACGATCACCCGACTGTGCCCCTCGCGCGGCACATCGAGCACGAGTTTTCCGGTGTGCTGCGCACCGCTCATGATCCGAATCGCCGCCGCGGCATCCGCTAGCGGGTAATGCGTACTCGCCAGCACCGGCAGTGTGCCGTCGGCGATGAGTTGATACACAGTATTCAGCAACTCACGCAGCCGTCCGGGATGAACGTAGGACAGCAGCCCGAGGTCGAGGCCGTAGAACGCGAGGTTGCGGCGGAATGGAAGTAATCCCAGCCGCGTATCGCCGTAGATGTCGCGTTTGCCGATTTCGACGAAACGTCCACCGAAGGCCAGCAATTCGATGCCCGCACGCTGGGCCGCACCGGCGACGGAATTCAGGACGATGTCAACGCCGTAACCGTGTGTATCCCGGCGTATCGCCTCGGCGAATTCGATACTGCGCGAATCGTAGACATGGTCTATGCCCATGTCGCGCAACATCTGGCGACGCTCGTGGCTGCCTGCGGTCGCGAAGATCTCGGCCCCAGCGGCGCGGGCGACGGCGATCGCTGCCTGCCCCACGCCACCGGTTGCCGAGTGAATCAACACCTTGTCGCCGCCGGTGATGTGCGCCAGATCGTGAAGACCGTGATAGGCGGTCGCATACGCGGTGGTCACCGCGGCAGCCTGGCCGTCGGACAATTCAGCAGGGACTGTCGCAGCCAGATCGGCGTCGCAGGTGACAAACGTGCCCCAACACCCGTCAGCGCACAGGCCCCCAACACGGTCGCCCACCTTATGGGTACCCACGTCGGACCCGACTGCGGTGACCACGCCGACGAAATCAGTGCCCAGCTCGGGTAGCCTTCCCTCGAAGGCGGGGTAGCGTCCGAAGGCGACCAGTACGTCTGCGAAGTTGATGCTCGACGCGGTGATCGCGACTTCGATCTGTCCTGGGCCGGGCGGAATACGCTCGCAGGCAACGAGTTCCAATGTCTCCAAGTCGCCGGGAGCGCGGATCTGTAGACGCATTCCATCGTGCTCATGGCTGGCGTCGGTCATGCGTCGCTCGTCGGGGCGCAGCGGCGTGGGAGACAAGCGCGCGGTATACCATTCACCGTTTCGCCAGGCCGTCTCATCCTCGTCGGACTCGCTGAGCAGCTGCCGCGCCCACAGCTCGACATCAGTGCCTTCATCCAGATCGACCTGGGTGGCGCGCACATGCGGATGCTCAACCCCGATCACCCGTGTCAAACCCCGCAACCCGGCCTGCTCCAAGTTCGCCACGTCACCCGCAACCACGGTCTGAGCATTACAGGTCACGACATACAAGCGGGGTGGCCGGCCTGGCATCTCGGACAACTCGCGAGTGATTCGCGTCAGATGCTGCACATATTCTCGGCCTGACGATAAAGATGCACCCGCGGCATCGCGCTCGCTGGTGCCTATGACGACCACCACGCCGGTGATCCCGCCGATATGCAGATGATTTGTCAACTGAGCAACTTTTGTGGCGCCGTCGTCATCCGATGGCCAACACATCGTGGTGCACTGCGCGCCATGGCTTTTCATGGCATCAATCAACGCAGCAGTAACGGCCGTGCTCGTGGCCGCGACGCCGATCAATAGCCAAGTCCCTGCGTTGGCAGCAGGCACTGCAGGCGATTGTCGGTGCCGCCATTCGATGGTGAGTAGCCGCTCGTTCAGTACTCGATCTCTGTGGTCATCTTCGGATTCGCCGGTGCCCAAGCGCAGCCCTTGTACCGCGAGCAGAACCGTTCCGTGCTCGTCGAGCACATCGAGGTCGGCCTCCACCCCAGACGCATCGGCCCTGGTCACCTTTGCATAGCAGAAGTGCGCGTTCTGGGCACCACCGTAGGCACGCAGCCGCACACCCAAGGGCAAGGCCAGCGCCCCGGTGCCCAAAGCCTCGATGTCGGGATGAGCCGCAACGGACTGAAAACACGCATCCAGCAGAGCCGGATGGATACCGAAAGCTTCCTGTTGTGAGCGAAGATCTCGCGGTAACGCCACCTCGGCCAACACGGATGCACCACCCCCGTCGCCCGTATGCACCACACCCAGCCCGCTGAAAGCCGGACCGTGTTGAACACCACGCTGGCCCAATCGGTTACGCACCTCGGTGCCGTCGACACGACGCGGGTGCGCAGAAACCAGCGAAGACATGTCGCGGGCAGGGGGCGGCTCATCCGCTGTGACGTGCAAGACCGCGGACGCTCGGCATACCTTCCCGTCGAGGTCCTGTGTCTCAACTGTGAAATCGAGGACGCCGTTCGATGCGGCCGACGCCCAAGCACGTAGCGTCGTCTCCCTGTCTAGAAGCAGCGCCTGCTCAAAACACATGTCGCGGATCTCGCAGGTGTCGCCGAGGACGGTACGTGCGGCCGTCACGGCCATTTCGCAGTAGGCCGCCGCGGGAAACACCGCCACATCGCGGACCCGGTGATCGCCCAGCCAGGGCTGGGCAACGGTGCCGACCTCGGCTTGCCACACATGGCGCTCTGGTTCTTCCTGCAAGCGCACATGCTGACCCAACAGCGGGTGCACCGACACCGTATTTGCACCGCGTGTTGGTGAGTGCGCACCGTCGGGGGTCAACCACAGCCGACGGTGTGTCCAGCTCGGCAGCGGGGCATCCACCAGGCGCCCGTTCGGGTGGAGTACAGAGAAATCGACCGCGGCCCCCGCACTGTGCAGATCCCCCACGAAGCCGCTCAGACCGTGCGCCAGGTCCTGCCCACGACGCATGCCGGCGAGAACGGCCAACGGCATGTCAAGGCTGTGTGCGGTTTGCTCCACAGCGTGGGTGAGCAACGGGTGCGCCGCCAGCTCCGCGAACACCCGATAGCCGTCTTCCAACGCCGCCCGCACCGCCGCGGCGAACCGCACCGTCCGACGCAGATTGTCCACCCAATACCTGCTGTCGCACACCGGCTGTTCACGCGGGTCGAATTGGGTCGCTGAGTAGAACGGCACCTCCGGAGTCATCGGATCCAGCTCTGCCAACGCCTCTTTCAGCTCATCGAGAATCGGATCGACCTGCGGCGAATGCACGGCCACATCGCTGACGATCTCACTGGCCATCACGCCCCGCTGCTCCCATGTTGAGACCAGCTCGCGAAGTGTGTGAGCAGCCCCGCTGATCACCGTGGATCCCGGTGAGGCCACGACCGCCACCACCACATCTTTCACGCGGCGCGCGGTGAATTCTGAAAGTATTTGTTTGGCAGGTAATTCCACCGATGCCATCGCTCCCGAACCCGCGATACGTGACATCAGCCGCGAACGCCGGCAGATCACCCGCACCCCATCTTGCAGCGACAACGCACCCGCGACCACCGCCGCGGCGACCTCACCCAGCGAATGCCCGATGACCGCGCCAGGACGCACCCCGTAAGCCTTGAGGGTTGCCGCCAGCGCGACCTGCATGGTGAACAGAGTCGGCTGAACCCGGTCGATACCGGTCACCATCTGTGGTGCTGACATCGCCTCGGTCACCGAGAACCCCGACTCAGCGGCGATCAGTGGTTCGGCCTGCCCCACCGTGGCCGCAAACACCGGTTCGGTGGCCAACAGTTGCGCGCCCATCGCTGCCCACTGCGATCCCTGTCCAGAAAACACCCACACCGGACCCCGGTCATCACGGCCCACCGCCGCCTGATAAGGCATCTCGTCATCGGCGACCTGCCGCAACGCCGCGCAAAGCTCGGCCCGGCTGCGCGCCATGACAGCGGTGCGCACCGGCCGATGCGCACGCCGGCGAGCCAAGGTGTAACCCAGATCCGACAACGCCACATCGGCATGGGCGTCGACCCAATCAGCCAACCGGCCAGCAGTGCGCCGCAACTCCACAGCAGAGGTCGACGACAGCGCAAACAACTGTGCAGCCGCCGGTGCGCCCAACGAACCATCCTCGCGCACAGCAGATTCCGGCGCCTGCTCCACAATCGCATGAACATTGGTACCCGACAACCCATACGACGACACCGCCGCACGACGCGGTGCATGACCGTTTGTCGGCCACGATGTGGTTTCCTGCGGCACAAAAAGGTCTGTGTCGATGCGACTGAGATCATCCGGCAGACGGGTGAAATGCAAATTCCGCGGAACCACCCCATGCCGTAACGCGAGGACCGTCTTGATAAGACCCAGAACACCGGCGGCCGACTGCGCATGGCCGAGGTTGGTCTTCACCGACCCCAGAGCGCAGGGGGAATCAGCGCCGTATACCTCTGTCAGGCTGCCATATTCGCTGGGGTCGCCGACGGGAGTTCCGGTGCCGTGTGCTTCGACCATGCCGACGCTAGCGGGGTCTACACCTGCGATCTGCAAGGCTTCCCGGTATACCGCGGTCTGCGCGCTCAGCGACGGCGTCGAGATATTCACCGTATGGCCGTCTTGGTTGGCTGCGGTGCCGCGTATCACCGCCAGGATGCGGTCACCGTCGCTGAGCGCGTCGGGCAAGCGCTTGAGCAACACCACCGCACTAGCTTCACCACATACGTACCCGTCCGCCGCAATGTCGAAGGCATGACAGCGACCCGTGGGAGATAGCTGGCCGTTCGCCGTCCCCGCAAGGAACTTTCGCGGTTCCAGCATCACGAACGCGCCGCCGGCGAACGCCATGTCGCTCTCCCCCACATCGAGGCTGCGGCACGCCATATGCACCGCAGTCAGGCCGGAAGAATCGGCGGTGTCAACGGTCACCGCCGGGCCACGAAGCCCCAGGGCGTAGGCGATCCGACCGGACGCCATACTGAAGATGTTGCCCTGGAAACCGTATGGCTTCTCCATCGCATGAAAGCCGGCCGTGACGAGTTGGTAATCGTAGTGAGTCAGTCCCACGAACACACCGGTGCGCGATTCGCGCATCCGCTCGGGACCGAGGCCGGCGTGCTCCATGGCCTCCCAGGAGTTCTCCAACAACAGCCGATGCTGCGGATCAAGCGCGATCGCCTCCCGCTCACTGATCCCGAAGAACTCCGGATCGAAGCCGGCAACATCATCGAGAAACGCCCCCCACTTCGACACCGACCGACCAGGCACCCCAGGCTCGGGATCGTAATACTCCTCGACGTCCCAACGATCTGGCGGAACCTCGGTCACCAGGTCATCGCCACGAAGCAACGCCTCCCACAACCGCTCCGGGCAATCGATACCCCCAGGAAGTCGACACGCCATACCAATGACAGCAACCGGAGTGACGGCTCTCGTGTCAGGAAGAGAATTCGCTGAGGCTAAGCTGTGTGCCCCCCGTAACCCAAGCACCCGACAAGACTATTAAACATTGCGTCAGTTCGGGTCAGAATGGTTGGTCTGCGATTACGGGCCATTCAGACGGGCCGTTTCATGCTGTAGGCGAATTCGACTCAGTGGACGAAAAGTGGTTCATCAAATTCGCTATCGGGGATGCACTGGCGACGTAACCTCAGGCGGTGGTTGCGACGTCCATTCCGACACTGATATGCGAGCGTGCCAGTCTTCAGCCGGATGAGATCGCATTCACGTTCGTCGATTATGAGCAGGATTGGGCCGGCGTTCCCGAACGAGTGACATGGCCGCAGCTGTATCGGCGAGTGCGCAACGTTGCCCGTGAGCTTCGAGGCTGTGCAGCACCAGGTGATCGTGCGGTGATATTGGCCCCGCAGGGACTGGATTACATCCTGGCGTTCCTGGGGGCGTTACAGGCCGGGATCGTCGCGGTGCCGCTGTCGGTCCCGCTGGGCGGCGCCAGCGATGAGCGCGTCGATTCGGTGCTGCGCGATGCGTCACCCACGGCGGTTCTCACCACGTCCGCAGTCGTGGATCACGTCGTCCCACACGTCACCGCGCAGCCGTTGGAGCCGCGACCCTCGATCATCGAGATCGATTCGTTGGAACTGGACGCTCCGGTGCGAGCTGAGGACCCGGGCGATATCCAACAGACGACCGCGTATCTGCAATACACATCGGGATCCACCCGCCAACCCGCCGGCGTGATGATCTCCTATACCAACCTGTTCGCCAACTTCAAGCAGATTCTGCATGGCTATTTTCCGCATTACGGAGGTGTTCCGCCCCTGGACACCACCTTTGTCTCGTGGCTGCCCTTTTATCACGATATGGGTTTGGTTCTGGGAGTATGCGCACCGGCGCTGCTTGGACTTCCCGCTGTGCTCACCAGTCCGGTGGCTTTCCTGCAGCGCCCGGCCCGGTGGATGCAGTTGCTGGCCACCAACACTCACGCATTCTCGGCGGCGCCGAATTTCGCGTTCGAACTCGCCGCACGAAAGACCTCAGACGAGGACATGACCGGACTCGATCTGGGCAACGTGGAAACCATTCTCAGCGGAAGCGAACGCGTACACCCGGCCACACTGCAACGCTTCACCGAGCGGTTCGCCCGGTTCAACCTCCACGACTGGGTGGTCCGACCCTCATACGGACTTGCCGAATCCACCGTCTACGCCGCGACCAGCCGAGCGGGCCAAGCCCCCACCATCGTGGACTTCGAAACCGACAAACTCGCCGCAGGTCAGGCCAAACGCTGCACCAACGGCGGCGGCACACCACTGATCAGCTATCCGCTCACCCCATCGCCCACGGTGCGCATCGTCGATCCCGACACCCACACCGAATGCCCGCCGGCCACCACCGGCGAGATCTGGGTGCACGGCGACAACGTCGCGTTGGGCTATTGGCACAAACCAGAAGAGACCCAACGCACCTTCGGCGCCACCCTGATCAACCCGTCAGCAGGCACCCCGGCCGGACCGTGGCTGCGGACCGGGGATCTGGGCTTTGTCACCGAAGGAGACCTGTTCATCGTCGGCCGCATCAAAGACCTGTTGATCGTCTACGGGCGCAACCACTCTCCTGATGACATCGAAGCCACGATTCAGGAAATATCAGGCGGCCGGGTCGCCGCCATCGCGGTACCCGACAACGAAATCGAACAACTCGTCGTCATCGCCGAAGTCAAACGACGCGGCGACTCCGGCAACGAGGTGATGCACAAATTCGACACCCTCAAACGTGAAATCACCTCAGCGATCTCCCATACCCACGACCTCGCCGTCGCCGACGTAGTGCTGGTATCACCCGGCTCAATACCCATCACCACAAGCGGCAAAATACGACGAGCAACATGCATCGACCACTACCGAACCGGCCAATTCACCCGCCAAGACGCCTGACGACGGCGAACCGAACGAGCCGCCTCACCGCATTTAGCTCGCTCGGCTGCCCCGCACCGGGAAAAGTTTCAGGTGACCGAACTTCAGGTCCGCGCCGACACCAAATAGTTGGCCGAACTCGCGGAACTCGATCAGAAGCTCTGACAGGTGTTAAACGCGGCCTGGATGGAACCGAGGTATGGCTGAGCCCATGGAGCGACCGCAATCCTGCCGGCCATCTGCTGCCGTTGAGCCGGCCCCGAGGCCAGGAACTGTTGTAGACCGGCTTTCAGCACCGGCGCCCGATTGAAGGCCGCGGCGGCTTCCGGGCTTTGCGCATTCAACGCCGAAACCAACTGCGGATAAGTGCAGGTTGTATTGACGGCCGGACCCAGATCAGGCTGCGCGGACGCCACTCCCGCCCCTGCGGCCAATGACAATCCGACGCCAGCCACTGCGACGGCCAGCTTGGTCAACGACAGTTTGATCATGTGGTAGAGACCTCCCCTGTAGGTGCATAACTCTCATCTTCTGTTGTTCGTAGCCACGATCGAGATTACCCATAATCGGGTGAGCTACTACCATCTCGCTAAACCCAGCCTTTGCGAGACATGTACTACCCGTATCGGCCAGCGTCTCACCTACGTTACGCCGCGCCGCGCCTTAATCTCAGCTAGGGAGAAGGCGTAGGTATCGGGGCTGTGACCGGGTCTTCGCCGCCGCTTGGCTTCTCGCCCAGCAGGTAGCGCCGCGCCGCCCAACGGGGCCCTAACGGCTCCAAGAGGAAACTTGCAGGGCGTGGGCGCACACGTTGCGGCCACCAGAACCACCGTCCGAGCAGTGCAGCGATGGAGGGTGTCATGAAAGATCGCACGATCAACGTGTCGAACAGCAGACCCAGCGCGATCGTGGTCCCAATCTGACCGATTATCTGCAGGTCGCTGACCACCATCGAGGCCATGGTCGCCGCGAACACCACCCCTGCCGTTGTGACGACCTTTCCGGTACCGCCCATTGCACGAATAATTCCCGTGCGTATGCCAGCACCGATCTCTTCTTTCATGCGGGATACCAGCAGCAGGTTGTAATCAGAGCCAACCGCCAGAAGGATGATCACGGACATCGCAAGGACCATCCAGTGCAAATTGATTCCCAAAATGTACTGCCAGAGCAGCACCGAAACCCCAAACGACGCACCCAGCGACAACGCGACCGTTCCGACAATGACCAAGGCCGCAATAACACTTCGAGTGATAATGAGCATGATAACGAAAACCAGGCAAAGCGCAGCCACACCGGCGATCCAAAGGTCCCATGTCGACCCGTCATGCCAATCTTTGGCGGTGGACGCGGCGCCAGCGATAGATATCTTGGCGTTAACGAGAGGTGTCCCCTTCAACGACTCCTCGGCCGCTGCCTTTATCTGATTGATCCGTTCAATCCCCTGTATCGAGGCCGGATCACCGCGATGCGAAATGATGAATCGGGCGGATTTTCCGTCGGGAGACAGAAACGATTCCATCGCCTTTTTGAAATCTTCGTTGTCGAAAACCTCCGGCGGCAAGAAGAAAGAATCGTCGTTTCGGCTGGCGTCGAACGCCTGCCCCATCGCCGTGACATTCTCGGTCGATTCATTCATGGTGGCAATGAAGCCCGACATCGTGCTGTGCATGGTGAGAATCATCGCCCGAATACTCTGCATACTCGCAATCAACTGCGGGAATTGTGCCGTCAGCTGGGGCATGATCACATCTAGCTCATCGAGATTCTGCAAAAGAACTTCCACTCGGTCGCTGATCACGCTGACACCGTCGATCGTGTCGAATAACGCGCGGGCAGCATTACAGATCGGGATATTCATGCAATGCGGTTCCCAATAAAAGTAGTTCCGGATAGGCCGGAACCAATCATCGAAATTTGCTATGCTGTCCCGCGTCTCGTCCAGAGCAACTTTTAGGTCGTGGGTTTGGGTCACCATTTTATGAGTGATTTCGTTCATCTGCCGCATCAGCGAGTACTGATCCTGCATGATCCGAATCATCGTCGCAATATCGTCGGCCTGCCGCAGCAGATCGTCCATTCGCGCTTCCTGAAACTTCATCGTTTGAACCTGGCCAGCACTTTGCAGGCTTAGGATAAACGGAATCGACGTGCGACCGATCGGCGTTCCCTCGGGCCGAGTTATGCCCTGCACACGAGAAATACCTCGGATATTGAAGACTGCCTTCGCTAGTCGATTCAGCACCAGGAAATCTGCGGGATTGCGCATATCGTGATCGGCTTCCACAAGCAAGATATCCGGCATCAATCGCGCCTGGGAAAAGTGACGCTCGGCGGCGGCATAGCCCTGATTGGCTGGGATGTCATCGGGAATGTATAGCCGGTCGTTATAACTCGTTTGATAGCCGGGCAGCGTCGCTAAACCGAGAAATGCGAGCGCGAGCGACGCAGCCAGAATGGGGGCGGGCCAGCGGACGATCGCCGTCCCGATTCCACGCCATCTGTGGACGCGGACAGAGCGTTTCGACTCCAACATGCCAAATCGGCTGGCAAGGGCCACACCGGCCGGGACCAGCGTAACCGCGACCGCGACCGCGACAAGCATGCCGATGGCGCACGGGATCGCCATGCTGTGAAAGTACGGAAGCCGGGTGAAACTCAGGCAGAAAATTGCACCGGCGATCGTGCAACCCGACGCCAACACGACAGGCGCGACTCCGCGATACATGCTGTAGTAAGCAGTTTCTCGATCTTCACCAGCTTGGCGCGCCTCCTGATATCGACCGAAAAAGAATATCCCGTAATCGGTCCCGGCCGCGATACTGAGGAAAACCAGCATATTGACGGCGAACGTTGACAGCACCAAAACGTCAGTGTGGCCGAGGAACGCGACAATTCCTCGTGCCGCCGCTAATTCGAACCCCACCATGATCAAGAGCAAGATCACTGTGACGAGCGACCGGTATACAAGAAGAAGTACGATGAAAATGATCACGACCGTCACGATGGTGATCTTCAGGACGGAATCGTTCCCGCTCTGCTGCATATCCGACGCCAGTGGTCCCGGGCCGGTTACGTATGCCGCGACGCCCGACGGCGGCGTCGTCCGATTCACGATATCCCGGACGGCTTCCACTGATTCGTCGGCCAGGGCGGTTCCCTGGTCGCCCGCGAGATTCAACTGCACATACGTCGCCCGGCCATCGGGGCTTTGCACGCTCGATGAGGTAAGGCGATCCCCCCACAGATCCTGCACATGCTCGACATGCTTCGGATCGTTCCTCAGATCCTGAATCAACCGGGCGTAATATCGCTGCGCCTCTTGTCCGAGCGGCTGCTGCCCCTCCAACACAATCATCGCGGAATTGTCCGAATCGGATTCCTCGAAGACATGGCCAATGCGCGTCATCGCCTGCACCGAAGGGGCATCCTTGGGCATCAAGGATACAGAATGCTCTTCCGCCACCCGCTCCAACGACGGGATCGCCGCCGCCCAATTCCCACTGACGGCCGCGAGCGTCGAAATGACGATCAACGCCAGCCAAGCCACGATGATGACTAGCGAAAACCTGCGTATGGTCCGCGCGATAAGCGAGGGCCGCCGGTGTTCGATGCTCATGCGGACTTCGTTAGTCCCTCATCATCAGGGAACGCACGAGTGGACGCGGCCCAACCGGCCGAAGTAGTGCACTCGCGGGTCGAGGACGCACGTGTTGCGGCCACCAGAACCAGCGTCCCAGCAGCGCTGCGATGGAGGGCGTCATGAACGCGCGCACGATCAACGTGTCAAACAACAGACCCAAGGCAATGGTGGCTCCCAGCTGACCCAAGGTCAGCAGGTCGCTCACCAGCATCGACGCCATGGTGGCGGCGAATACGAGACCCGCGGCCGTGACGATCCGGCCTGTCCCGCCCATTGCGCGGATGATGCCGGTGTTTATTCCCGCCGCAACTTCTTCTTTCATCCGCGATACAAGTAGAAGGTTGTAATCAGACCCCACCGCCAGGAGCACCATCACCGACATCGCCAGAACCATCCACTGCAACTGGATGCCGAGTAGGTATTGCCAGACCAGAACGGACAATCCGAAGGACGCACCTAAAGAAAGGGCCACGGTCCCCACGATGACCAGCGCGGCGACAAAACTCCGCGTGATGATCAGCATGATGATGAAAATCAAGCAGAGTGCGGACACTCCCGCAATCAAAAGATCGTATCTGGAGCCGTCAACGATATCTTTTACGCTCGCCGCGCTGCCGGCGAGGTAAATACGGCTGTCTTCGAGGGGAGTGCCTTTGAGTGCTTCTTCCGCGGCATTCATTATCGGTTCGACCTTCGAGACACCCTCAGGCGTAGCCGGATCGCCCCTTTGGGCAATCAGCATGCGTGCCGCTTTCCCGTCCGGGGACAAGAAGATCTTCAGGACACGCTTGAAGTCCTCGTTCTCGAATACTTCCGGCGGGAGATAAAACGAATCGTCGTTCTTCGCGGCGTCGAAGGCCTTCCCCATTGCAGTCGCATTATCGCTCGATTCCTCCATCGCGCTGATGGTGCCCGACATCGTGCTGTGCATCGTCAGCATCATTGTGCGGGTGCTTTCCATCGTCGCGATCATCTGCGGGAAAGACACGAGGATTTGAGGTAGAAGCGCATTTAATTGATCGAGATTCTGGACCAGCGCCTCCATTTTGACGGTGATCTGGTCGATACCGTTCAGTGAGTCAGCTACCGATCTGATTGCCCAACAAATGGGTATGTTGTAGCAGTGCGGCTCCCAGTAAAGATAATTGAAAATTGGTCGAAAGAAATCCTGGAAGTCCGCGAGATTATCTCTCAGTTCGTTCGTGACCTCTTGCAATTCGTGTGTGGTTTCGACCATACGAGTTGTTGTGCCGACTATCTGTTGCATCAGCCCGTACATACGTTGCATGATGCCGATCGTCGTGGTCATCTCGTCGGCTTGCTTGAGCATGTCTGCCATGCGTTCCTTTTGGAACGGCAAGCCCAGAAGCTGGCCAGCGTTCGAGGAACTCATCATATATGGGATCGTCGTGTGCGCGATCTGGGTTCCCTGTGGACGAGTAATCGACTGCACGTTGGCAATGCCTGGAACGGCGAATACAGCCTTGGCGACTTTATTCAGTATCAGCAGGTCACTAGAATTCCGCATATCGTGATCGGACTCGATCATCAGCAAGTCGGGCGCCGTCATTCGCGACTCTGGAAAATGTCTTGCTGCAGCCGCGTAACCCTGATTGGCGGGGATATCCTGGGGGAGGGACTTTACGTCGTTGTAGCTGGGCATGTATCCCGGCAACGTCAATAGCCCGACCAGCGAGATTGCTGCTGTGGTGATGAAGATCGGTGCGGGCCAGCGGACGATCGCTGTACCTATCCGCCGCCACCTACGTGTGTGAATTTGTCGCTTCGGGTCAAACAAGCCGAACCGGCTGCCTGCGGCCAAAATGGCAGGAACCAACGTAAGGGCAACCGCAACCGCGACGATGATCCCCAACGCGCCAGGAACCCCAAGGGGTTGGAAGAAGGGCAGACGGGTAAAGCTCAAACAGAAAATTGCGCCGGCGATCGTGACACCAGATGCCAGGACCACCTTAGCCACACCCAGATAGGTGGTGTAGAAGGCGCTTTCGCGATCCTCGCCCGCTTCCCGCGCCTCCTTATACCGCCCAAAAAAGAATATTCCGTAATCTGTTCCTGCAGCGATCCCGATGGAGACCAAAAGATTAACGACGAATGTCGTCAGCCCGACAACCCCGTGCATTCCGAGAAACGCAATGATTCCTCGTGCAACCTGCAATTCGATACCGACGGTCAGCAATATTACGATTGTTGTGGTGACAGAACGAAAGACCAGGAGCAGCATCACGAAAATCACTGTGAGGCTGACCGCCGTGATCAGGATGACCGTTCGGTTGCCGCTCTCGCCCATGTCGGCGACGATCGCCGCGGGACCTGTGACATAAGCCTTGACCCCCGGGGGTGCGGGAGTGCGCGCCAAGATGTCTTGCACGACTTCGACCGACTTATTGCCCTCGGCCTGGCCCGGCTGGCCGATTAGGTTGACTTGAACATACGCAGCTTTGCCATCAGCGCTCTGCGCTGCGTCAGCCGTGAGCGGATCTCCCCAAAAGTCCTGAATGTGCTGCACATTCTCCGGTCGGTCTCTCAACTGACGGATGATTTCGTCGTAATACCGGTGAGCATCGTCGGCAAGGGGTTGCTCACCCTCCAAGACGATCACGGCCAACGCACCGGAAGAGGTTTCGTCGAAAGCCTGGGCTATCCGCTGTGACGCTTTGAACGATGGCGCATCCTCCAGACTCAGCGCCACTGCATGGTCTCGTTCGACCTGCTCCAGGGGCGGGACGCCAAGCGTCAAAACCACGGTTATCGCCACCCAGACGAAGATGATGAGCAGAGAAAATCGATAAATCGTCCTCGCGATCAGCGGGCGACCGGTGCGTCCTTCGCTCTTCCTGATCATGCGGCCTTCAGCAGACAAGACGTGAAGGCATTGAACTGGTTGGTGATCTTCTCGGATTTGACTTCGTCGTCCACGAGAATGCGACAGCCGATGCTATCGCTATTGCCTTGCGCCAGAATGCTTCCCGCGCCTGAGGTTTCGGTGATATCGAACTTCACCGACCATGGCAAACTTGCTCCCTCGATGAAGGTGGGTTCAGCGTTCTCATCGAAGTAGCTGATGTTGGCTACTGTACCCGCCGGCCCGAATACCTCGTACGTCAACTGCTTGGGATTGAACGGCTTGGTGTCGTCGACCTTCGTATCGGCATACGACGGGCGAGTGTCGGAGCCGAAGATGCCATGTAACCGCGACACGGTGAAGCCCCCAGCGCCGAGCACTACCAGCACCAGGAGCGGAATCCACAGCCGCCTCAATAACCGGAAAATGGTCGAACCCTCCCTATCTCCGTACCGGCGGCTTGCTTTTCGCTCGCACATGTCAACTTACGTCGGTGCGCCCGCCAGAATGCAGCGACCTCGAACGTAGCTGAGCGTTGGCGAGCGCACCCTGCGCCTTGAGTAAAGCATGCCATCAGCTTTTCATCTCACCTTGTTCCCAACGTGAGATGGGATCGATGCATAGTGCTTGTGTTGAAGCACGGTACGAACATTTCGCACCGCCCGCAAATCCCTTCAAAAGGCCCAGCGTCGGCTGTGTCGTGGTGTAGCTTCACCTCCTCGAACAAGCTGGACGCCCGTTTGCGGCGGCAGTTGTATGACAGCACTCCAATACGGTGCGCCGAGCCGCAGCCTAGACGCCGACATAGATCCGTAACTTTTCGCGTGAATCAAGAGACAACGGGGTCCGCGACCGCTCGATGGACTTGCCCCGAAATCGGTTTGCTGGGGTGGGTGTGATCGTAGGACGACACCGAGGCCGGCCCTGAAGGAGTTGCGGCAGAAGTGCGATGGCAGCGCTCAGCCGACGGCGTGCGAGCAGCGCCGATGCGCCTGACGGAACGAGTCTCGTGCCACGGCCTTAGAATTCCTGAGCGAAGAATTCGAGGATTGCCGAGTTCACTGCGTCCGGCCGTTCAAGAAATCCGAGGTGGCCCGCATCGCCGACTTCCACGTACCGTCCGTTCGGGAGAGCGTCCGCGACCTCGGCTCCGAGGTGAGGGGGCATGACCAGATCATGGGCGAATCCGATGACCAAGACTGGCGTGGTGATCGTCCGGTAGGCAGACAGCCGGTTGTTCACCGGCTCAATGGCAAACTGCGCGCGAACTCCGGGAGTCGAAACAGTGGGCCACATCGTAAAAGTGTCGATCCAATCCTGGACGACCTTGTCATCGTTCAAGGTCTTCGGTGAAAACCCGTCGAGCAGACGTATTTTCGCTTCATAGCTGGGCGGCAGCTGGATACCTGCGTTTGCGAAATCTCTTTCGGCCGTAGCGAAGAATTCACGTGCGCGGTCATGCCGACCCCTGGTTGCCATCAAGGCGGCCTGGCTCACCAGCCCGGGATGGGCGAGCATCAATTCCTGCGCTATGTAGGAGCCCATGGAAACGGCTACGAGCCGCACCGGAGCGAGCTGGAGCCGCTCGATCAGCTCCACAGTGTCAGCCACCATCGCTGCCGTCGTAAAGGCTTCGGCATTCGAGGTCGCGCCGACTCCCCTGTTGTCGAAGGTGATGACACGGTAGCCAGCCTCGAGGAAGGCGGGCACCTGATGAACGTCCCAGGTGCGGCCAACACCGCCTTGGCCTGAAATAAAGAGCACGGCCTCCCCGCGGCCACGGTCGTCGAAAGCCAGATTAACCACGGTGGGACGGTACTACGAGCGATTCGAGCGTTGACATAGATGGAGTTGGTCCTCTTCAAACGCCTCCGGAGGTGTTGTCGTGACTGTGCAGGCCGAACCGGTCAAGTCGTCTGTGATCGTCGTCGCCGTGATGTACGCCTCGGCACTGTTCTCGGGTGAGCGACGCGGCGCGCGATCGGTTGGTCACGACACACTGCGTGGGCCCGATGGCCGAGAACATGCGCAGCGCAGGGTTGCAGTTCCGCCACCTACTTCGGCCGTTGCCCGTGGCTTCAGGACGTGCTGGTGTACGGCAGCGCAATACGAGGGACGGCAAGGTTCCAAGCGCGCAGTTAGCCGAGAAACTGGCGCGCTTCGGCCGGAGACGATCGAGAAGTTCTTCGTCACCAACGCCAGCTGCTGATGCTTAAAGAAGAACAGCCCCCGGAGATTCCTCCGGGAGCTGTTCCACATAGTACGGGGACAGTGTGGTGTTTCATGACATCGGAACGGGGTGTCTCAAGACATCGGAATAGGTGAATCGGCCAGTTTCAGCTGGTGTCGGAGGCGCGTTTGGTCATCACCGCTGTCGTCGTCGAGGGTCGCAGCCAATCTGCGGTGGCTCGCGAGTACGGAGTATCGCAGGGCTGGATCAGCCGACTGGTCGCGCGCTATCGCTGTGAAGGCGACGCAGCGTTCGAACCCCGCTCGCGCCGACCCCACACCAGTCCCACCCGATTACCCCAGACGACCATCGACCTGATCGTCGAGCTACGCGCAAAGCTGACAAGTAAAGGACTCGACAACGGGCCCGAGACGATCGCCTGGCACCTTCACCATCACCACGGTCTGCGCGTATCGACCCCGTCGATCATTCGGCACCTGCGCGCGGCCGGGCTGGTCACCCCCGCGCCCAAGAAACGCCCCAAAGCGTCCTACACCCGCTTCGCCGCTGACCTACCCAACGAACGCTGGCAAGCCGACTTCACCCACTGGTGGCTGGCCCACCGAAGCCATGTAGAGATCCTGTGCTGGATCGACGACCACTCTCGCTTCGCGCTCTCCGTGACCGCCCATCGCCGCGTAACCGGCATCATCGTCCGCAATACGTTCCGCAAACCTCTGCTATTCATGCATTCCAGCATCAACACTGACCGACAACGGCATGGTCTTCACCACCCGATTCGCCGGCGGCAAAGGCGGACGCAACACATTCGAAGCCGAACTACACCGCCTAGGCGTGGTCCAATCAACTCACCCCAACCACCCGACCACCTGCGGGAAAGTCGAACGCTTCCACCAAACTCTTAAACGATGGCTCACCGGACAACCCCGCGCCGCGACCATCGCCGAACTGCAACACCAACTCGAGCTGTTCATCGACGAGTACGACCACCGCCGCCCGCATCGCTCCCTACCGCACCGCGCCACCCCCGCAGTCATCTACACGAGCCGACCCAGCAACACGAATCGACACCCACAACCGCCTACGCACCGACCGCGTCGACCAAGCAGGATCGGTCACCCTGCGCGTCAACGGCCGCCTGCACCACATCGGCATCGGCCGCCACCACCACCACCGAACCCGCGTCCTCGTGCTGGCCCAAGACCACCACATCACCGTCATCAACGCCGCCACCGGAAAAGTCCTACGCGCCTTCACCCTCGACCCCACCAGGGACTACCAACCCACCGGCGCCCCCAAGGCCCCAAACGGAAAAAACCGCGGACCTAACGTAGGTCCGCGGCTATTCCGATGTCTTGCGACATCACAATAGTAGCGGGGACAGGATTCGAACCTGCGACCTCTGGGTTATGAGCCCAGCGAGCTACCGAGCTGCTCCACCCCGCGACGGGTGAACGCAAGGTTACCGAAGGCGGGGTACACCTCCAAATCGAGTGCTCAGCGAGTTGACTGGTACTTCTTCACTGCGTCGTCGAGGCGTTGCAGGGCCTCGCCGTACTCCGCGAAGTCGCCACCGGTCTGGGCGCCCTGCAGGGCCTCCAGCGCGGCGTTGATATCTTGCAGCGCTGCGGCTTTGGCCGGCGACAACTGCACGGGACCACCCGGCGGCACGGCCGCTGCCGGAACCTGCGCCTCAGGCGGACGCTGATCGCCCGGCGGCTGTGCGGCCGGCGGCTGCCCATCGGGAGCCGGCGTCGCGGCCGGTGCCTGCCCGTTCACCGGACCCGTCGGCGCGGGACCCGTTGCGGTGGCGTCGGCACCCGGCCCGAACAGCTCGGTCAGCGCGTCGCGCACCGTGGGGCCGTAACCGACCTTGTCGTTGTACATCATCGCCACCCGGATCAAGCGGGGGTACGACGACGCGGCATCGCTGGCGCCCGGTGACGCATATACGGGTGCGACATACAGCAACCCACCCTGCGCAACCGGCAACGTGAGCAGGTTGCCCCACCGGATGCGGTTCTGGTTGTCACGTCCGATGACACCGAGATCCTGGCTCACCGCGGTGTCGGTGCTGATCGCGTTGAACGCCAGCTTCGGTCCGTTCACCTGGCCGGGGATGGTCAGCACGGTGAGCTTGCCGTATGTATCGGGGTCCGAACTGGCGCTGATGTAGGCCGCCAGGAAGTCTCGGCGGAACCTGTTCATCGCGCTGGTCAGCTGGAAGGACGCCGAATTGTTGTTGCTTGCAAGGTTTTTGGCGACGATGTAGTACGGCGGCTGATAGCTGCTGGCCGTGGGGTTCGGATCCAGCGGCACGTCCCAGAAATCCGACGTCGAGAAGAACGTCACGGGATCGTCGACGTGGTACTTGGCCAACAACGCGCGCTGAACCTTGAACAGATCCTCGGGGTAACGCAGGTGCTGTTGCAGTTCGGGACTGATCTCGCTCCTGGGCTTGACGGTGCCCGGGAACACCTTCATCCAGGCCTGCAGCACCGGATCGGACTCGTCCTGCGCATACAGCGTCACCGTGCCGTCGTATGCGTCGACCGTCGCCTTCACCGAGTTACGGATGTAGGACACCTGCTTGTCCACCTGCAGGCGGTTGACGGCCACCTCGCTGGAGTCCGCCGTGGCGCTCGAAAGGGTCGTCAACTGCGAGTACGGGTAGTTGTCGAGCGTGGTGTAGCCGTCCACGATCCACACCATCTTCTTGTTCACTATGGCGGGGTACACGGTCGTATCGGTGGTCAGCCACGGGGCCGCGGCCTCGACCCGCTTGGCCGGATCGCGGTTGAACAGGATCTTGCTGTTCTCACCGATGTCACGGTTGAGCAGGAACGCGCCTTGGGTGTACTTGGCAGCAAACACGCTGCGCGCCAGCCAGTTGCCGATCCGCACACCGCCCGTGCCGGTGTAGGTGTAGTTCTTGGTCTCGGTGTTCGTCTCGTAGTCGTATTCACGGGGACCGCCGTTCAACCCGACGATCGCGTAATCGGCTGCCGTGTTGGCGATCACCGGACCGAAATAGATTCGCGGCTGATCCAGCGGCGCGGGTCCGGGCGAGACGACGCTGCCGTTCGCGCCGACGACACTGGCGAGGAACTCGGGGTACCCACCGTTCTGGTTGGGGTCGTTGGCGACTCCGCGAACGGTGTTGGCCGGCGAGGCGATGAAGCCGTTGCCGTGCGTGTAGACGGTGTGCCGGTTGATCCAGTCGCGCTGGTTGTCGATCAGCCGGTCGGGGTTGAGTTCGCGGGCGGCGACGACGAAGTCACGCAGATTTCCATCCCGGCCCGTGTAGCGGTCCATCGCCAGATGGTCCGGGAAGTAGTAGAAGTTCTTGCCCTGTTGGAACTGCGTGAACGCCGGGCTGACGATCGTCGGATCGAGCAGCCGGATGTTCGACGTCGTCGCACGGTCATTGGCCACCTGCTGAGCCGTCGTCTGCGCATCTCCGCTGTAGTCGCGATACGTGACCGTCTCGTCGGTCAGCCCGTACGCCTGTCTGGTCGCGGCGATACTTCGACTGATGTATTCGCTTTCCTTCTGCGCCGCGTTCGGTTTCACGCTGAACTGTTCGACCACCAACGGCCACCCGGCGCCGATCACCAGCGACGACAGCAGCAGCAGGACCACGCCGATGGCGGGGATCCGCAAGTCACGCAACACAATCGCCGAAAAGACGGCCGCCGCGCAGATGACCGCGATGGCCATCAGGATGAGCTTCGCCGGCAGCACCGCGTTGATGTCGGTGTAGCCCGCGCCGGTGAATGGCTTGCCGCTGCGGGTATGGCTCAACAGTTCATAGCGGTCCAGCCAGTACGCGGCGGCCTTGAGCAGCATCAGAACGCCGACCAACGTGATCAGCTGAATGCGCGCCGCGCGGGTGAGCGCTCCGCTGCGACCGGACAACCGGATACCGCCGAAGAGATAGTGCCCCACCAGGTTTGCGATGAACGCGAGGAACGTCGCGACGAACAGGAAACTCAAAACCAGCCGGTAGAACGGCAGATCGAAGGCGTAGAAGCCGAGGTCCATACCGAATTGCGGGTCGGTGATGCCGAAGCTGCCGCCGTGCAGGAAAAGCTGGATGCGGGTCCAATAGCTCTGCGCCACAATGCCCGCGAGGACGCCGATGAAGGCCGGAACACCGATGCCGACGAGCCGCAGCCGCGACATCACAGCGGTGCGATAACGCGCGACCGGGTCATTGGGGCCGGTGGTCGGGACGAACACCGGCCGGGTGCGATACGCCAGGGCCAGCCCCGCGAACACGATCGCGCCGATCAGCACCGCCGCGATCAGGAACACCACAAGGCGGGTGAACAGTTGAGTCGTGAACACCGAGCGGTATCCGAGCTCGCCGTACCACAGCCACTCGACGTATGTATCGATCAGGCGCGTCCCGAACAACAGGATCAGGACGACTACCGCGGCAATCGCGATGAGGACCCGGCTACGTCGTGTCAGCTTCGGCATTCTTGCCGCTGGCCGCATACCCACTCGTCAACTCCAGTTTCTAACCGTTCCCACACGTCTTTGCCGACGTGCCCCAACTCTACGCATGCGCGGTGTGGCGTTCGCTCAGCATGCGGGGCGTTCGCCACCGGCTGAGAGCGTCTTGAGCGCGGCGACGGCCTGATCGAGGTTCTCGACCTTGACCAGTTCCAGTCCATCCTGTTGGGCCGTCTTGGCTTCCTCGCAGTTTTCGGCGGGGACCAGGAAAATGGTGGCGCCCGCCTCCCTGGCGGCCAGCATCTTGTGCGTGATGCCGCCGATCGCGCCCACCTTGCCATCGCCGGTGATGGTTCCGGTACCCGCGACGAACTTGCCGTCGTTGAGGTCACCAGTGGTGAGTTTGTCGACGACCGCGAGGCTGAACATCAAACCCGCGGACGGCCCGCCGATGTTGGCCAGGTTGAATTCGACGGTGAACGGCGCCCACGGCGCATCGAGCACCCCGATCCCGAGGTAGCCCTGGTCTTTGTCCGGGTGTTTACCCAACGTGATGGTCGCCGCGCCGAGGTCACCGTTCTTGCGGCGGTAATCCAAGACCACCTGCTCGCCCGGCTTGGTGTCCTTGATCAGCGCCTGGAAGGCGTCGAGGTCGGCCACCGGCTTTCCGTTGACGTAGTCGATCGCATCGCCGTCCTCCAGCTTGCCCGCCGACGGACCGTCCTCGGTGACCGATTCGACCGTCACAGCCATCGGGTACTTCAGGTAGAGCAGTGCGGCGTATTCGGCGCTGTCCTCGGACTGACGGAAGTCGGTGTTGTTGGCTTCGTCGACCTCGTCCTTCGACTTGTCCGGCGGGTACACCAGGTCGCGCGGCACCAGTTGTTCTCGGCCCGACATCCACAGCGCGAGCGCCTGACCGAGAGTCAACTGGTCGCGCTGAGACACCGTGGTCATGTTCAGGTGTCCCGACGTCGGGTGGACCTCGGTGCCCTCGATGTCGACGACCTCCTTGCCCTCGACCTCACCGAGTGTGTCGAACGTCGGTCCCGGCCCCAGCGACACGAACGGCACCGTCACCATCGACAGCACAATTCCGAACGCGACAATCGGGACCAGCGCGACGAGCAACGTCAAAATGCGCCTGTTCACGCCGCCCAATGTAAAGGTTGGCTCCAAAACCGAGAGACTTCGCTCTCGGCGTGACCTGCCTTCTCACATGGCGCGGCGCCTGTGAGTACCGTTGAGGGCATGGCTGACCTGCCTTTCGGCTTCTCCCACGGGGACGACCCCGAGCGAGACAAACGTAAGAAGGATCCGGACTCGGGTTCCGGCTCAGGCTCGGGGGGAGCCGGCGGCCCCACCCCTGGCGACCCGTTCGGCATGGGCTTCACCGGCGGGTCCGAGTTCGACATGTCCCAGTTGGGTCAGATCTTCAGCCGTCTCGGCGAGATGTTCAGCGGTGCCGGCAACGTCACGGCCGGCGGCGCCAAAGCCGGCCCGGTCAATTACGACCTGGCACGACAGCTCGCGTCGAGCTCGATCGGTTTCGTCGCCCCGGTCGCCGAGAAGACCAGCGCGGCCATCTCCGACGCCGTCCATCTCGCCGAGACCTGGCTCGACGGCGTCACGGCACTGCCCGCCGGCACCACGAAAGCGGTGGCATGGACGCCGACCGAATGGGTCGACAACACGCTCGACACGTGGAAACGCCTGTGCGACCCGGTGGCCGAACAGATCTCCACGGTGTGGGCGTCGTCGCTGCCCGAAGAGGCCAAATCGATGGCGGGCCCGCTGCTGTCGATGATGACCCAGATGGGCGGCATGGCGTTCGGCTCGCAGCTGGGTCAGGCGCTGGGCACGCTGTCGAAGGAGGTGCTCACCTCCACCGACATCGGATTGCCGTTGGGCCCCAAGGGTATTGCGGCGCTGATGCCTGCCGCTGTCGAATCACTCGCCGAGGGGCTGGAGCAGCCGCGCAGCGAGATCCTGACCTTCCTCGCGGCGCGCGAGGCCGCGCACCATCGCCTGTTCAGTCACGTGCCGTGGCTGGCGAGCCAGCTGCTCAACGCAGTCGAGGCGTTCGCCAAGGGCATGAAGATCGACATGAGTGGCCTGGAGGAACTTGCGCAGGGCTTCAACCCCGCGGCGCTGACCGATCCGTCGCAGATGGAACAACTGCTGAACCAGGGAATCTTCGAGCCCAAGGCGACACCCGAGCAGACCGCCGCGCTCGAGCGACTGGAGACGCTGCTCGCGCTGATCGAGGGATGGGTGCAGACCGTCGTCACCGATGCGTTGGGCGACCGGATCCCCGGCACGTCGGCGCTGTCGGAGACATTGCGTAGACGACGCGCCACCGGCGGCCCCGCCGAACAGACCTTCGCCACCCTTGTCGGCCTGGAACTGCGGCCGCGCAAGATGCGCGAGGCCGCGGCGCTGTGGGAGCGGCTCACCGAAGCCGTCGGCTCCGACGCCCGCGACGCGGTGTGGCAACACCCCGACCTCCTGCCCAGCGCGGAGGACCTCGACGAGCCGGCCGGCTTCATCGACCGCATGATCGGCGGTGACACCAGCGGCATCGACCAAGCCTTGGCCGACCTCGAGAAGTCCACCGAAAAGGACACGGACACAGACGATTCCGAGCGCTGATTCGGCGCCTGTGGATAACTCGGCGGCGGTTGGCCGCCGACGTGCCACACTCCTCGCATGGCGGGATACGTCCTCGACCCCGCGAGACCGGTGCTGTTGCGGCCCGACGGCGTCGTGCAGGTGGGCTGGGATCCACGGCGGGCGGTCCTGGTCCGTCCACCGACGGGAATGACCGCGCGCACGCTGGCTGATCTGCTCCGCCGCCTGCAGTCCGGCGCGACCCTGGCACAGCTCGACGAACACGCCAATGGGATCGGGACGCACGCCGTGGCGGAGCTGGTCTCGTCTCTGGTCGACGCCGCGGTCGTGACGAGCACTTCCCGACGGCGCACCCGGGCCGCGTCCATCCGAATCCACGGCCGAGGTCCGCTGTCGGACCTGCTCGCCTCGGCACTGCGGTGCTCGGGTGCCCTCATCACGCAGAGCAGCCGCACCCATGCCGGTGCGCCCGCCGACTTGGCGGTGTTGGCCGACTTCCTGGTGTCAGACCCGCGGGTGGTGCGTGACCTGCACGCCGACGGGGTGCCCTATCTTCCGGTGCGAGTGCGCGACGGTGTCGGCCTCGTCGGACCGTTGGTGCTACCCGGGGTGACGTCCTGCCTGGAATGCGCGGATCTGCATCGCAGCGACCGGGATTCGGCCTGGCCGGCGGTCGCTGCACAGCTACGCGACACCGTCGGCAGCGCCGACCGGGCGACGGTGCTGGCGACCGCGGCGCTGGCGCTCAACCAGGTCGAGTGCGTCGTGCGCGCGGTGCACGGCGGCCTTGACATGGCCGACAGCGCGGAGCCGCCCTCGACGTTGAACACCACCTTGGAGTTCGACGTGAACGTCGGCACCATCGCCGCGCGCCATTGGCCGAAGCATCCGCGCTGCGGCTGCTGACAACGCTTGTAGGCAAGTCGTTGCGGTGCGCTCAGCATCGTCAGGGATGATGGACTGGTGAGCGAGATCAAGCGGGGGCGAGCTGCGCGCAATGCCAAGCTGGCGGGACTGGGTGCCGGCATGGCCGGCCGTGCCGCGCTGGGCTTCGGCAAACGCCTGACCGGCAAAGACAAGGACGAGGTCAACGCGGAGCTGATGGACAAGGCCGCCCAGCAGCTGTTCACCGTTCTGGGCGAGCTCAAGGGCGGCGCCATGAAGGTCGGCCAGGCGTTGTCGGTCATGGAGGCCGCCATCCCCGAGCGATACGGCAAGCCGTACCGCGAAGCGCTGACCAAACTGCAGCGAGAGGCCCCGCCGCTACCCGCCGCCAAGGTCCACCGCGTCCTCGACGGACAACTGGGCACCAAGTGGCGCGATCGGTTGACCTCTTTCGACGACAAGGCCGTCGCGTCGGCCAGCATCGGTCAGGTGCACAAGGCAGTGTGGGCCGACGGCCGCGAGGTCGCGGTCAAGATCCAGTACCCGGGAGCCGATGAGGCTCTGCGCGCCGATCTCAAGACCATTCAGCGGTTGGTCAGCGTATTCAAGCAGCTCGCCCCTGGGGCCGATATCCAAGGCGTTGTCGATGAGCTGATCGAACGCACGGAGATGGAACTCGACTACCGGCTGGAGGCGGACAACCAACGCGCGTTCGCGAAAGCGTATGACGGGCACCCTCACTTCGTGGTCCCGCACATCGTGGCCAGCGCACCCAAGGTGGTGATCCAGGAATGGATCGAAGGTGTCCCGATGTCGGTGATCATTCGCGAGGGCACGCAGGAACAGCGCGACTTGATGGCCACCCGATTGTTCGAGCTGACCTACGACGCGCCGAAGCGTCTCGAGATGATGCACGGCGACACGCATCCGGGAAATTTCATGCTGTTGCCCGACGGAAAAATGGGTGTCATCGACTTCGGTGCGGTTGCGCCGATGCCGGGCGGTATACCCCCCGAAATCGGTATGGCCACGCGTTACGCGCTCAACGATGAGTACGACAACCTGCTGGCGGCCATGCAGGCGATCGGTTTCGTCCAGAAGGGCGAGCATGTGTCCAAACGCGAGATGGACGAGATGATGAAGCAGTACGTGGAGCCACTCGAGGTTGAGGTCTTCCACTACACGCGCAAATGGCTGCAGCGCAACACTGTAGGGAACCTTTCACCCGACCGCGCCGCGGGCCAGCTCAAGGCCGCGCGACAGATGGACATTCCGTCCAAGCTGGCGATCCCGATGCGGGTGATCGCGTCCAATGTGGCGATCGCGTGTCAGCTCGACGCGCATGTTCCAGCCAAACGCCTTGCGACAGAGCTGATCCCGGGCTTCGCCGACGAAGCGGCGTGATACCGCGATCGGGCCGGGGCAACCCGGCAGAGCTCACGCCGCTGCCGGGCTGTCCTCGGTGTTCTTGCGTGGCCGACCCCTTGGGCGCTTGCGCTCGATGATGAGGCCGCGATCGAAGATCTCGCCACCCCAGACGCCCCACGGTTCCGCGCGCTCGAGCGCGGCCGCCAGGCACTCGCGCCGGATCGGGCATGCGCCACACAGCGACTTGGCGCGTTCCAATTCGACCGGGCTCTCGGCGAACCACAGGTCGGGGTCGTTCAGGTGACAGGGCACCGCCAGCTTTGTCCGTTGTCGGCATGTCCCGAGTGACATGTCCAGTCCTCCAGCTTCCTGGTCGTCGGTTTCGTATCTCATCGGTCTTTTCGATGGATCCTGACCAGGTCTTTCGGTGTCCGATTGACTCCCAAAAAACTTTGGCCACGGATCCGGTGACTGCGGGTCCGTGGCCTTTGGGCGAAATCGTGGCTTACCTAGATGGTGCCCCGATTCACGGACTCTTCAGTCGCGGTGGCGGTGCGGCGCTTGCGCTGCGGGGAAATAGCAGCTGCGGCACCCGCGGCGACGTACGCCATGGCGGGATGCTCAGCGGCAGCGGGGAAACGGAGGGTCCACGAACCGCCGGCGATGCCTACGGCGTCAAAAGCATTGATGCTCGACATGTTCTCGGGACCCTCCTTTCACACGACAAATCACACGGCTGGTGTGTGCGATCTTGAGGCTAAGCGTAACAGGGAAAACTGACAACTGATTTTCTGACCTGCGGCTTTGGCACGATTTTTACGAGGATTGGCGGTGTCCGCTGTCGCCGGCCGGGCCGCTGCGGCCTTTCACCAGTGCGAGAACGTCGGCGCCGTACTGCTCCAGCTTGCGCGCACCGATGCCGGGAATCGCCACGAGCGCGGCGTCGTCGCCAGGCAACGTCTCGGCGATCGCGATCAACGTGTTGTCGGTGAACACCACGTATGCAGGCACGCTCAACTCTTTGCTGGTGCGCAGCCGCCAGTCTTTGAGCTCCGCGAGCAGGTTCTCGTCTATATCGGACGGGCACGCCTCGCAGCGACGCAGCACGATCGCCGCAGGGGCCGTCAGGGCGGCGTTGCACACGCGGCAGCGCGGCGCAGCGCCCTTGGGCCGACGCGGCTTGCTGGGGCTGCTGTCCGCCGACACCTGCGGTGCGACACCGTTGAGGAACCGCGACGGCTTACGGCTCTGTCGCCCACCAGGAGCTCTGGCCAGCGCCCAGCTCAGCGCCAAATGCATTCGCGCCCTTGTGATTCCGACATAGAGCAGCCGACGCTCCTCTTCGACCGGCTCACTGTCTGGCCCGTGCGCCAATGCATGGGAGATCGGCAGCGTGCCGTCGGCGAGACCGACGAGGAACACCGCGTCCCACTCCAGACCCTTGGCGGCATGCAGCGACGCGAGCGTGACGCCTTGGACGACGGGCGGGTGCCGTGCGTCGGCGCGCTGCCGAAGCTCGACGAGCAGAGCGCGCAGGTCCAGCGACGGGCGCTGCGCGACCTCCTCGTCGACGAGTTCGGCGAGCGAGGTCAGGGCCTCCCACCGCTCGCGAGCCTTGGTGCCGGCCGGCGGTTCGGCGGTCAGGCCCAGCGGCTCCAGCACGGCGCGGACGATCTCCGGCAGTGGTCCGTCGACATCGCGGTCGGCGGCGCGCTGCAGCGCCACCAGCGATTGGCGGATCTCCTGGCGGCTGAAGAACCCCTCGCCGCCGCGCACTTGGAACGGGATGCCCGCCTCCGTCAACGCCTCCTCGTAGACCTCGGACTGCGCGTTGATGCGGTACAGCACCGCAATCTCGGCGGCTTCGGTACCCGCTTCGATGAGTCGCTTGACGTTTTTCGCGACGGCGGCGGCCTCAGCGACCTCGTCACGGTGTTCGGCGAACGTGGGCACCGGGCCGGGGTCACGCTGGCCGACCAGGTGCAGCTTGCTGCCGGCCATCCGGCCGCGGGCCGCGGCGATGACGCGGTTGGCCAGCGACACCACCTGCGGAGTAGAGCGGTAGTCGCGCTCCAGCCGAACCACCGCGGCGTCGGGAAAGCGCCGCGAGAAGTCGAGCAGATACTGCGGTGTCGCGCCGGTGAACGAGTAGATCGTCTGGTTGGCATCGCCGACGACGGTGAGGTCGTCGCGGTCGCCCAGCCATGCGTCGAGCACACGCTGCTGCAGCGGTGTGACGTCCTGGTATTCGTCGACCACGAAACAGCGGTACCGATCGCGGAATTCCTGGGCCACGGCCGCGTCGTTCTCGATTGCGGCGGCGGTGTGCAACAGCAGGTCGTCAAAGTCGAGCAGTGTTGTCCCGTCGCGGCGGGCCTTGAGCGTCTCGTATCCCGCGTACACCGCCGCGACTTTGGCCGCGTCGAAGGGGATGTCACGTCCTGCCTTCGCGACGGCGGCGGGATAAGTCTCCGGACTGATCAAAGATCCCTTGGCCCATTCGATTTCGCTCGCGAGGTCGCGGACGTCGTCGGTACTGGCATTGAGCCCGGCGCGGTTGGCGGACTGTGCGACGACGGCGAACTTCGTGTCCAGCAGCTCCCACCCGGTGTTGCCGACGACGCGGGGCCAGAAATACGCCAACTGACGGCGGGCCGCGGCGTGAAACGTCATCGCCTGAACCGACGCGGTGCCGACGCCATCATCAAGCGCACGCAGCCGGGCACGCATCTCACCGGCGGCGCGCTGGGTGAACGTCACTGCCAGCACCTGTCCCGGTGCGACGTGCCCGGCGGATACGAGGTGGCCGATGCGACGGGTGATGGTGCGCGTCTTTCCGGTGCCCGCGCCGGCCAGCACACAGACCGGACCGCGGGGGGCGAGCACGGCCTCGCGCTGCTCGTCGTCGAGGTCGTCGATGATGCGCGCGCATGCGACCTCTAACGGCATGCGGACCATCTTGTCAGGGTGGGCCGACAAATCCGGGGCATGCCGCGGGCATGTTCGGCGCATCGACTACGTTGACTGCGATATGAGTGCTGAGTTGACCATGTACACCACCTCGTGGTGCGGCTATTGCGTACGCCTGAAGAAGGTGCTGAAGACCGAGGGCATCGCGTTCGCCGAGGTCGACATCGAAGCCGATCCCGCTGCGGCGGAGTTCGTCGCATCCGCGAACGGCGGCAACCAGACGGTGCCGACGCTGAAGTTCCCCGACGGCTCGACGCTGACCAATCCCAGCGGAGCCGAGGTCAAGAAAAAGCTCGGGCGCTAGTCCAGCGCCGCCCAGGACTCGATGATTTCGCGGGCGATCGAGATCGATCCGGGTAACAGCAGGCGGGACGGCGAGTCGCTGCTCCAGTCGTCGTCGGCGAGCGCGGCACGGACTTCTTCTCTGGTGAACCAGGCCGCCTCCGCGATCTCGCCGTCGTTGAACGAGAACTCCTGCTCGGGATCCCCGATCGCGTGGAAACCGACCATGAGTGATCGCGGAAACGGCCACGGCTGGCTACCCAGGTACTGGACATCGGTGACGTGCAACCCGATCTCTTCGGCGACCTCTCGCACGACGCACGATTCGAACGACTCCCCCGCCTCGACGAATCCGGCCAGCAGCGAGAACAGCCGCTCTGGCCACACCGTCTGACGGGCCAGCACCGCGCGGTCGTGGCCGTCATGAACGAGACAGATCACCGCTGGGTCGATGCGCGGAAACTCCTCGTGGCCGGCGGCGGCGTTGACCCTGGCCCAGCCGCCCCTGATCGGTTTCGTGGGCGCGCCGTCGATGGCGCTGAACCGTGCGCTGTCATGCCAATTCAGCAGGGCGGTGGCGGTCGCGACGAGCTGCGCGCTGACGTCGTCGAAGATCGGGCCCGCACGACGAAGGTCGAGGACCTCGGTTTCGGTGTGCGGATCTTCGGGCCCCTCCAGCGCCGCGCGGATCCCCCACACGTGCGAGCCGTCGGCGAGCCGCCCGAGGAACACGGCGTTTTCGGGAGGCTTGGCACCCAAGTCGGCGGCCTTGCCCAGTACGACGCTGCCGTTGGCGATCAGCACCTGATTGCGGCGGTCGACCCGCAGCACGCGGGCATCGGCCCAGCCGGCCAGCGCCGCGTCGACGTCGGTGCGCAGCGTGTCGGAGCGGTCGGCACCGACGCGGGACAGCAGCGGGATGTTGCGGAGCCGGAAGCCTCCGGTCATCACCGCTCCGCGTCCGCGCTGCGGATGTACAGCAGCCGGTCGCCGTTCTCGAGTGAGTCGACGCGCTCGTCGTCGACGCGCATCAGCTTTCCGTCACGCACCACTCCGAGCACGATGTCGGTGTTGTGTTTCGGCGAGCCGCCGACCTCTTTCGGGCCAACCTCGCGTTCGGCGATCGCGAAGCCGGCATCGGGGGTCAGCAGGTCCTCCATCATCTCGACAACGCTGGGCGTCTGGACCGCGATACCCAGCAGCCGACCGGAAGTCTCGGAGGTGACCACCGTCGAGTCGGCGCCGGCTTGTTCGAGCAGGTGCTGGTTCTCGGCCTCCCGCACGGCGGCAATGATCTTGGCCGCGGGCGCCAGCTCGCGGGCGGTCAGCGTGACGAGCACCGCGCTGTCGTCCCTGTTGGTGGCGACGATGATCGCCTTGGCGTGCTGAGCGCTGGCCAGCCGCAGAACCTCCGAGTCGGTCGCGCTGCCGCGCACGGTGACAAGCCCGGCGCTTTTAGCGCGTTCGAGCGCGACCGGGTCCTCGTCGACGACGACGATGTCGGCAGGGGCTATCTCGTCGCCGACCATCGCGGCGGCCGCGGTCCTGCCCTTCGTGCCGTAGCCCACGATGACGATGTGGTTGCGCAACTTGTTCCTCCACTGCTGGATCTTGAATGCCTGTCGCGATTCGGTGGTGAGCGTCTCTACCGTGGTACCGATCAACACGATCAGGAATGCGACTCGCAGGGGCGTGATGATCACGATGTTAACCAGCCGTGCACCCTCTGTGATGGGTGTGATGTCGCCGTACCCGGTAGTGGACAGCGACACCGTCGCGTAATAGAAGCAATCCAGTAGCGAAAGGCCGTCGGTCTGCGTGTCTTTATAGCCGTCGCGGTCGATATAGACGATGAGCACGACAGCGCACAGCACGCCCATCGCGATCACGATCCGCTTAGTGATGCGCACCCACGGACTTGGCACGTCTTCGGGAATCTGGACGCGGTCGACCAGCGAGTGGACCGGCCGATCGTCGAGCGACTGATTTATTCTGCTGAGCCGACGGCGCAATCGTCCCTTAGCCATCACAACCCGTTATCGCTGGAAGTCGGCGCACGCCATTATGTAACCATGACCACCCCCTTGCCCGAACTGCAGCAGATCGCCAATCCGAAACGAGCACACCTGATGGGCGCCAGCTTGCTCGGAATGGGCGTCCTGCATTTCGTGGCTCCCAAGCCGTTCGACTCGATCATCCCGGAGGAACTGCCGGGCAGCGCACGCTTCTATACCTATGCCTCCGGCGTCGGTGAATTGGCGGTGGGCGGCCTGCTGCTGGCACCGAAGACCCGTCGCCTCGGCGCGCTGGCGGCCATCGCCTTGTTCATCGGTGTGTTCCCCGGCAACGTGAACATGGTCCGACTGTGGTTCAAAGACCCCGCCAAGACGCTCCCCATGAGGCTGGGCGCGATCGCCCGCCTGCCTTTGCAGATCCCGATGATCACCGAGGCGCTCAAGATTTATCGCTCGACTAAGCCGCAGTAGCCCATCCCAGTAGCGCCAGCAGCCCGGCGGTGCCGGGCAGATCGTCGGGGGTGACGGTCAGCCCGCTGCGCACGTAGTGGAACGACGCGCGCACCGATTCGGCCGGGCACCCTTGCAGCGCGGCCCACGCCAGCCGGTAGACGGCGAGCTGAACGGCCGCGTGCTGCTTGGCTTCCGGCGAGTCCGGCGGGTCACCTGTCTTCCAGTCGACGACGGTCGCGCCGCCGTCGTCGTCGGCGAAGACCGCGTCGATCCGTCCGCGCACCACACGCCCGCCGAGCACCATGTCGAACGGCACCTCAACATCGATCGGGGTCCGGCCGGCCCACGGCGACACCGCGAACGCCGCCTGCAGTTCGGCGAGTTCGTCGGCGACCGTGGTGGCGTGATCCATTGCGCCGGGCAGATCGTCGAGATCGAAGAGCCGATCGGCATGATAGAAGCGCTGTACCCAATCATGAAACGCGGTGCCCAGTAAAGCATGTGGATCCGGTCGGCTGGGCAGCCGGCGTCGCAGCCGCTGTGCCGCCAGGTCGGGGTTGCGACCTAGTTCGACCATCGCGCTGACCGACAGCTGTGCGGGCAGCGGCGGCACCGGACGTTCGACGGCCCTGTTGCGTTCGGCCAGCAGGGCGTCGACATCGGATGCCCAGCCCTCGTCGCTCTCCGCGGGCGCGTCACCGTTGTCGACCGACATGGCTTTGGCGACGAGCTCGGCGCCCTTACCCACGTCATCGCGGCGTGTGCCCGCGGGGTCGGCGGGCCAGACGGCCTCAACGACGTTGTCTCGCAACGGGTTGGGTTCGCCGTCGGCCGGTGCGGGGGCCCACTGCTCGACGACGCCGCAGGGTTCGCCGGCCGCATCCGCCTGCTCGATGATCTCCTTGAGCTCGTCGAGGAACGCCGACGGACCGCGCGGCTTGGACTCCGTCGCTCCCCAATGGTGGCCGGACAGCAGCAGCGTGTCCTCCGCGCGGGTGATTGCCACGTACAGCAGCCGTCGCTCCTCGTCGATGCGACGCTGCGCCAGGCTGTCCTTGTGGTCAGCTATCTTGTCCGACAGCTTCTTTCGATCGTTGACGTCGGAGGTGTCCAGGACCGGGACACCGTGCTCCGACAGCGTTGCCCGATCGCCGCGCAGCAGCGGTGGCAGATCGCCCGCGTCGGTGAGCCATGTCCGCGCAGAGGCGGTCGACGGGAACACCCGGCCGCTGAGATGCGGGACCGCCACCACCTGCCATTCCAACCCCTTGGCGGCATGCACGGTGAGGATCTGCACCCGGTCGTCGGCGACTGACACTTCCGCAGGTGCCAGACCGTTCTCCACCTGCTCGGCCGCATCGAGGTAGGCCAGCAGGCCGGCGACCGTCGCGCCCGGACGGCTCGCGAAGTCGGCCACCACGTCGGCGAATGCATCGAGATGTTCGGTGCCCGCCCACCCGGCCGAAACCCGCCGCGACGCACGAACCTCGGTATCCACCCCGAGCACCCGCCGCACCTCGGCGACCAGTTCGGGCAGCGGATGCGTCAGATGCCCACGCAGCGTGGTCAGTTCGCGGCCCAATTCCACGATGCGTGCATACCCCGCCGG
The DNA here is from genome assembly GCF_010726765.1 of Mycobacterium gallinarum. Taxonomy (NCBI): domain Bacteria; kingdom Bacillati; phylum Actinomycetota; class Actinomycetes; order Mycobacteriales; family Mycobacteriaceae; genus Mycobacterium; species Mycobacterium gallinarum. The sequence continues at coordinate 5,896,800 of NZ_AP022601.1, read as the reverse complement.
TGAGTACGCGGCGGCGGGACCCGGATCGCCGACGGCATCCGTCAGGCAGGCGGTGTCAGCATCGGGTGCGGCTTGCGCGACGACCCGATCCGCCGCCGCACCGTCCTCGGGCTTGCCGATGTCGTCGAGCTCGACGGCACGCCGCCACAGCGCCGTGACGTCACGCGCACCCAGCCGCCAGCGCGGCCCGGTGAGCACGCGCATGGCGGCCGCACCGGCGATGGGGTCGGCGACCATCCGCAACATCGCCACCACGTCGGCGACCTCGGGCACCCCGAGCAACCCGGCCAGTCCGACGACCTCGACCGGTACGCCGCGCGCGGTGAGCGCATCGGCGATCGGTGCGGCATCGGCGTTACGCCGCACCAACACCGCAGCCGTTGGCGCGGCGACACCGCCACCGCGTGCCTCGTGGTAGATCCGCGCCAAATGGTCTGCCACCCAGTCGCGTTCGGAGACCACGTCGGACAGCAGTGCGCACCGGACGGTGCCCGGGGCCGCATTGGGCTTGGGCCGCAGCTCGCGTACGGCCACGGAACGGCGCCGCGCCTCAGCGGACACCGCGTTCGCCAAATGCAGGGTATCCGGCGGGTTACGCCAGCTGGTGCGAAGTTCCAGGGTGGGCGCGGGGCTACCGTCGGAATACGGGAAATCGGTGGTGAACCGCGGCAGGTTGGTGGCGGACGCACCGCGCCAGCCGTAGATCGACTGGATCGGATCACCGACAGCGGTCAGGGCCAGCTCGTCGTCGACTCCGCCGCCGAACAACGCCGACAGCGCGACTCGCTGGGCGTGGCCGGTGTCCTGATATTCGTCAAGCAGCACAACCCGATACCGGCTTCTCAGCTGCTCGCCGACCTGCGGGAAAGTCGACGCCAACCGCGCCGCCGATGCCATCTGCATGCCGAAGTCCATGACTTTCTGCTCGCGCATCCGCCGGTGTAGCGCATCGATCAACGGGACGAGTTGTGTGCGTTCCGTCTGGGTGGCCAGCAGCCGCAGCAGCCACTGGCTGGGCCCGCGGTCCCGCTGGTACGGGCCCGTGGGCAGGGTGTGCACCAGCCGCTCGAGCTCGACGTGGGTGTCGCGCAACTGCTCGGTGTCGACGAGGTGTTCTGCCAGTTGGCCCGCGAGGCGGAGCACCATCGCCGTCAGCGCGGCCGGCGTCTTGTCGGTGTCGAGGCGTTGCGGGTGCTCGCACACGACCCGAAAAGCCAACTGCCACATTTCGGTTTCGCTCAGCAGGCGGGTATCCGGTTCGACTGGGAGCAGCAGGCCGTGCTCGCACAACAGGTTTCCGGCGAACGCGTGATAGGTGCTGACGGTGGCCGGATCGTCGGTGATGTCGGACAGCCCGGGGCCGGTGGGAACGAGGCCCGCGCCCGCGAGCCTGGCCAGCCTGGTCCGGACACGACGCAGCAGCTGCCCCGCCGCCTTGCGGGTGAACGTCAGGCCGAGCACCTCGCCCGGACTGGCGTAGCCATTGGCGACCAGCCAGACCACCCGCGCGGCCATCGTCTCCGTCTTGCCGGCCCCGGCGCCGGCGATGACGACCAACGGCCCCGGCGGCGCGGCGATCACGGCGGCCTGCTCGTCGGTGGGGGCGAAAAGCCCGAGCGCCGAAGCGAGTTCGTCAGGGCTGTAGCGCGGGTTCACCGCTGACCTCCGGCCGGCGTCTGCGCCGGGCACATCTTCTGCACCGGGCAGTGCGCACAACCATCGTTGATCCGCGCGACGTATTGCGGGCCCTGCGTGGCTGCCGCTGCGGCCTGCACCTTCGCCCGCCACGCCGCGTGGGATTCCGGCGTCAGCGCGTCCTGCTGACGCTCGGCCGCATTGCCACCACTGGTCTTGCCGAGATACACCAGCTTGCCGCCGCCGGGCTCCTCCCCTTGCGGCAGCAGCCCTTCGGCGATGGCCAACTGATACATCGCGAGCTGGGCGTGCCGCTGAGCCTCGTCCTTGGTGACCGGACTCTTGCCGGTCTTGACGTCGACGACCACCAGCCGTTCCTCGCTGTCGCGTTCCAGCCGGTCCAGCCGACCGCGGATCCGCACTCCGGGGCCCTCACCCGTCGGTTCGACGATCTCGCCCGCGACGTCGACCTCGGTGCCGGCCTCGGTCAGCTGATCGCGGCTCTGCACCCGCCAATGTGAGAACGTCGACAGCATCAACCGGTGGCGCTCCAACTCGTTCTCCGAATGCCACTGCGCGTCAAACGGCAGTTTTTCCCATACCTTTTCGAGTTCGTTGAGCATTTGATTCTCGGTCTTTCCAGGATCGGCGACCAATGCGTGCAGCAGCGAGCCGATCGCCGACCGCACATCGCGTGCGTCGTTGCCGCCGTGGCGTTCGAGCAGCCAGCGCAGCGGGCAGTCCGTCAGCATCTGCAGCGTCGACGGCGACAACGTCACGGTGTGGTCGTCGCCGCACCACAGCGGTTCGTCGGTGGAGAGCCGCGTGGTGGCGTACCACTGTCCAGGGTCGGCACCGGGTACGCCACCCTGCGCCAAGCGGGCCAGTTGTGCTGCCGCGCAGGCGCGTACGCCCTCGTCGACATCGTCGGACGGGGCGCAGACCACCGCACGCAGACGCCCGACCACGGCTGTCGGCGCCAGCACCTTCGGTGCGTGCACCGGAACCGGGGGCTCGGGATCGGGATCGGTGGCCAGCGAGGTCAATTCGTAGCAGAACGGCGACGGCAGCATCGACTCGTCGCCGCAATCGCTGTCGACGGCGGTCACCAGCAGCCGGTTGCGGGTGCGGCCCATCGCCGCGATAAGCAGCCTGCGCTCCTCGGCGAGCAGCGGCGCGCGCGTCGAGACCGCCCTGTCGTTCGGCGTCACCACCCCGTCGAGTACGTCGACCAGCTGCTGCGTTCCCAGCACGCCCCCGCGGGGGATCATGTTGGGCCACAGCCCTTCCTGCAGTCCCGCGATGACGACGAACTCCCACTCCCCACCGAGCGCCGCATGCGCGCTCAACACCGGAACCGCCTCGGCCGCGGCGCGGTCCTCGCGGGATGCGGACGGCAGGCCGAGAGCGCTGACATGATCGAGGAGTCCGCGCAACGATGCGCCCGCGGTGCGATTCACGTACTGCTCGGCGATGTCGAAGAACGCGGTGACGGCATCGAGGTCGCGGTCGGCCTGGGCGCCCGCCGCGCCGCCGCGTTCACTGGCCGTCAGCCACCGCCGCTGCAGACCGGACCGGTGCCACGCCTGCCAGAGTGTGTAGCGCGGATCGCCACCCTCGGACGCGGAGCGGCGCGCGGCGGCCAGCACTGCGCGGACCCGGCGCAGGGGCCGGGCGAGTTCCGCCGACAGTCCCTCGGTGTCGGCGTCGGCCTGCAGGACGTCGACCAGCAGGTCGCCGAGTTCGCGCGGCGGCTGGGAGCCGTCCAAACGACGGAGCGCCCGTCGCAGCTGCCGCAGCGACACGGGGTCGACCCGGCCGATGGGCCCGGTCAGCAATGACAGCGCCTGCGCCCCGTCAAGCTCGCGTTCGGTCGCCTCCAACACTGTCAGCAGGGCCTGCACCGACGGCTGGTCGGCGAGCGGCCCGGTGGGGGTCGGCACGTCCACGGGCACGCCCGCGGTCGCCAAAGCACGCGCGAGCGCCGACCCCAGCCGCGGCACCGATCGCACGATCACCGCCATCTGGGACCACGGCACCCCGTCGATCAGGTGAGCGCGCCGCAGCGCATCGGCGATCACCGCGGATTCGGCGTGCGGCGACGCCGCGATGCGCACGGTCACCGAGCCGCGGTCTCCGTCGACGCCGTCGACACGGCGCGCATCGTCAGCACCCGGCAGCCGCTGGGCAACTGCGGTGATCGCTCGCGCTACGGCGGGCGCGCAGCGGCGAGACTCGGTCAGGGTGAGCGTCGGCTCGTCACCGCGTAGCAGCGCGGGATCGGCTCCCCGGTAACCGAATACCGACTGATTCGGGTCACCGGCGAGGATGGTGAGATCGGCTCCGACCGACAGCACCCGGACGAGCCGGGCTGCCTGTGGATCCAGATGTTGGGCGTCGTCGACCAGGAGCAGTTTGATGCGCGCACGCTCGGCGGCCAGCAGATCGTCGTCGGTCGCCAGCGCTTCCAACGCCGCACCCACCAGTTCGGCGGCGCCCAGCGCGGGCACGGTGGCCTGCGGCGCGGCCATTCCGACCGCCGAACGCAGCAGCATGATCTGTTCATAGGCCTGGGCGAACTGTCCGGCCGCCAGCCATTCGGGTCGGCCGGCCCGCCGCCCGATGCGCTGCAGCTCGACGGGATCCACACCGCGTTCGGTGCAGCGTGCCATCAGGTCACGGAGTTCGTTGGCGAATCCGACGGTGCTCAGCGCGGGCCGCAGCTGCGGGGGCCACGCCACGACCGACCGATCGCCGTCTTCGAGATCGCCGGCGAGGAGTTCGCGGATGATGCCGTCCTGTTCGGCACTGGTGATCAACCGCGGCGGCGGATCACCCTTGCGCTGCGCGGCGAGACGCAACACCGCGAATGCATAGGAGTGCAACGTGCGGACCAATGGTTCGCGGACGACTGCGCGAGTGCCCGCCTCGAGCAGTGCCGACGTGATCGCGGCGCGCGCCTGCACGCCGAGGCGCGCCGAACCCGTCAGCAGCAGGACCGATTCCGGTTCCGTGCCGGCCGCGATGTGGGCCGCAGCGACATCGACGAGCAGAGTGCTCTTGCCGGTGCCGGCTCCCCCGAGCACCTTTACCACGCCGCGCATTCCGGGTTCGGTGAGCGCGGTCGGCGTCAGATCGGTGTGCGGTGCGGACATGCCGAAATGACACCACGGGGGTCCGACAAGTCATCCGCACCGACTGGCTGGCAGCATCACTGCTGTGAGTGAACCACTGCACCTGCACCGCTACGGCCCGTCGGGTCCGGCACAGGTCCTCGCCGTTCACGGCTTGACCGGCCACGGGCAACGGTGGCAGACCCTGGCCACGCGGCACCTGGCCCAATTCGCGGTCACCGCACCGGACCTGCTGGGCCACGGCCGCTCGTCATGGGCCGCACCCTGGACCATCGACGCCAACGTCGCGGCACTGGCCGCGCTGCTCGACGCTCCAACCGTGGTCGTCGGGCATTCGTTCGGCGGCGCCGTGGCACTGGCCCTGGCTGCGTCCCGTCCGGATCTGGTGTCCGCGCTGGTGCTGCTCGACCCCGCGGTGGGCCTGGACGGCGGCTGGATGCGCGACATCGCCGACGACATGCTGGCTTCACCCGACTACACCGATCGTGCCGAGGCGCGCGACGAGAAGGCCTACGGTTCGTGGGGTGACGTGGACGCCGAGGAACTGGATCGCGAACTCGACGAGCACCTCGTCGAGCAGGCCAACGGGCGCGTCGGCTGGCGCATCAGCATCCCGGCGATGATGTCGTACTGGAGCGAGCTGGCCCGGCCAATCGCGTTCCCGCTCAGTACTATTCCCACCACGCTGGTCCGGGCGAGCAGGACCAGCCCGCCGTATGTCACCGATGATCTGATCACCGGACTCGCACCCGAACGCGACCTCACGCTCATGGACTTCGACTGCGATCACATGGTCGCCCAAGCGCTCCCCGTCGAGACGGCGGCGGTGATCCGCAAGGCCCTCGGGTAGATGGCGGCCATCACCGACGAACAGGTCGAGACCGTGCGTGCCCTCGTGGCGTCCATCCCGCCTGGACGCGTATCGACCTACGGCGACATCGCCGACGTCGCGGGCCTTTCCAGCCCCCGGATCGTCGGCTGGATCATGCGCACCGATTCGTCGGATCTGCCCTGGCATCGCGTGATCCGCGCGTCGGGACGCCCGGCACCACACCTGACCACCCAGCAGTTGGAGTTGCTGAGGGCCGAAGGTGTGCTGGCCGAGGACGGACGGATCCCGTTGCGCGAGGTGCGTCACGAGTTCTGAGTGCGCCGAGTGTGGAGTTATGGCACGCCAAAGCCGCATTTCGTGTGCGGGTAACCCACGTTCGGCGGCGCTGGAGTCAGAGGACCAGGCGCACCAACGCGGCTGTGCGTGCCAGGCCTGGAAACGCCGCGGCCGTCGACCGCGGATGCAGCGCGTGGACCGCGAGACGGAACATCAACGCGCGCAACAACATCTGTGGCCATTCCGGCAGTGGGCTCCACCGTTCGATGAGCCCGTCGTCGGCCTCACCCCATGACAACGCGTCGACGACCACCACTCCGGCCGCCCACGGTGCCGGCCGCCAATACGGCGTGATGTCGGTGATCCCCGGGGCCGCCGTACCGGCGAAAAGCACTGTGCCGTAGAGGTCTCCGTGGACCAGCTGGCTGGGACTCTTGGTCGGCCTGCGCAGCGCGGCCAACTGACCGATCAGCTCAACGGACTTTTGGCCGTCCGCAGACCCGGGCGACACCCGCGCACCCGGCGGCAGTGAGTGCAGGGGACGCTCTTCCCATGCGGCCCGGTCGGCGGCGATGAACACGTCGACGTCGGCCCACGGCGCCACCGGCGGCTGAGTCAGGAAACGCGGACGCTCGAGCTTGGCCGTCGCCTCGTGCAGCCGCACGGCCGCAGACACCACTTCGTCGTGACGCGGCTCCGGGGTCCCCGCGACGAAGGTGTCGGCGCGCCAGCCCGCCACCACGTACCGGCCGTCGGTCGAGCGCACGGGCCTGGCCAGGCGCACACCGTCGACGAACAGGGTCTCGCGCACCTTGGCCGACCATGCTGCACGCGCGTGGTCGGCGACCATCGACAGCACGACCTCACCGCAGCGCCAGCCGCCCTCCCAGCTCGACCCGAGCGGCACAGGTTGAACTCCGCTCAACCCGAACCCCGCCAGCACATGATCGGGCGGTTGCTCGACACTCACCGCATCAGCGTAAGCGCAGGTCGGGCAAACGGGCCGTTAGTACATCACCATGTCGGGTTCGAGTTGCTTTCCCCAGGCGACGATGCCGCCCTGCACGTGCTTCGCGTCGGAGAAGCCGGCTTTCTTGACGATGGCCAGCACCTCGGCCGAGCGCACGCCGGTCTTGCAGTAGAACACCGGGGTGCGGTCCACCTGCAGTTTGGAAAGTGCTTCACCCGTTTCAAACGCACCCTTGGGGATCAGCTCAGCGCCCTCGATGTGGTTGATGTCCCATTCGACGGGTTCGCGCACGTCGATCAGCGCCAGCGGTTTGCCGGTGTCCAACAGCTCACGCAGTTCACGCGGGGTGATCGTGGAGTCGGCAGCGGCCTCGGCCGCAGCCTCGGACACCACGCCGCAGAACTCCTCGTAGTCGATGAGCTCGGTGATCTTCGGGATGGCCGGGTCCTTGCGGATCTTGATCGTGCGATACGTCATGTCGAGTGCGTCGTACACCATCAGCCGGCCGAGCAATGGCTCACCGATGCCCGTGATCAGCTTGATGGCCTCGGTGCCCATCACCGAGGCGATGGACGCGCACAGAATGCCCAGCACGCCGCCCTCGGCGCAGGACGGCACCATCCCCGGCGGCGGCGGCTCGGGGTACAGGTCGCGGTAGTTCAGGCCCAACCCGTCGGGCGCGTCCTCCCAGAAGACCGATACCTGACCCTCGAACCGGTAGATCGAGCCCCAGACGTACGGCTTGCCCGCCAGCACCGCGGCGTCGTTGACCAGATAGCGGGTGGCGAAGTTGTCGGTGCCGTCGAGGATCAGGTCGTACTGCTCGAAGAGTTCGACGGCGTTGTCCGGCTCGAGCCGAAACTCGTGCAGGTGCACCTCGACCAGCGGGTTGACCTCGAGGATGGAATCGCGCGCGCTTTCGGCCTTCGACCGGCCGATATCGGACTGGCCGTGGATGATCTGACGTTGCAGGTTCGATTCGTCGACCACGTCGAACTCGACGATCCCGATCTTTCCCACCCCGGCGGCGGCCAGGTACAGCAAGGTCGGCGAACCCAGCCCGCCCGCGCCGATGACGAGCACCTTGGCGTTCTTGAGCCGCTTCTGCCCGTCCAGACCGAGGTCCGGAATGATGAGGTGGCGGCTGTAGCGCTGCACCTCTTCACGCGTGAGTTCGGCCGCCGGTTCTACCAGCGGCGGCAACGCTGTCGTCACCGAATGCTCCTTGATTGGCTGTGCTGCCCCAACAATAGGCACATTCCACAACAGCGAATGCATCGCGAGGCTTCCCGCAAGGCGCTGGACGATCGAAGCTCAGGCGATCGGATAGGGCCAGGGGTTGAACCGGCAGGTCTTGCCGTCCGGGTTGATGGTGCCCGGGTCGAAGCGGGCGGCATCGTTGTTGTTGGTGGAGAACGTCTGCTGCATCATGATCGGCGCCAGTTCGCCGTTGGCTCCACAGGCCTCGTGTCGCTGGTAGCCGATCGCGTGGCCCACCTCGTGGTTGATCAGATACTGCCGATACGAGCCGATGTCGCCCTGGAACGGCACCGCGCCGCGCACCCAGCGCGCCTCGTTGATGAACACACGCGGCTGCCCGTCGAGGTAGGACGGGTTGTAGCAGGAGGCCTCGAGCTGGATGTCGTAACCGCATCCCTCGCGGACGGTCATCGGTGAGCTGAGCGAGATCCTGAAATCGGGTTCGACTTGAGCGGTCCCGTCGATGCGCTGGAAGGCGAACTGCGGATTGTGGGTCCAACTCTTCGGATTCGCCAGCGTTTCGCTCACCATCCGGGCGAAGCCCTCGTCACCGCCGAATGTCGTGGTGTCGATGCCGTCTTCGACCTCGACGGTGTAGGTGAAGACTTTCGCCGTACCCTCGCCGACCTGGGACGACGCGCCGGGAACGAGGTGCCACGTTTTGGCGGCCGCCTCGGTGAACGGACCGCCCTCGGGCAGGATGCCCGTCGGGAGATTCGCGTCGAACTGCGTCAAACCCCGTGGCGGGGCGCCGATGATCGCCGTGCTCGCGACGCCGATGGTCGGCGGGCCCTGCACAGGCCCCTGGGATTCGTCGGTCGCGGGCTCGGCGGCACCGGCGAAGGTCACGTAGAGGGCAACGGCCGTCCAGACGACGAGCAGGGGTAGCGCGTAGGCCCGCCAGCCGTAGGTGTGCACGAAACGGCCCAGCTTGCTCTGCTTTCGGGCGTTGCGGTGCTCTTCGCGGTTGGACCTGGGCCGCCCGGAGTCATTCGACAACGGATCGCGCTGCGCGCGCAGTGGCTCGCGCCACTCGTTGCGCAGCGCAGGTACGCCTCCCCCGCGACGCTCCGAGTCGTAGGTCACGGAAACAGGATGACACAGGCCAGAGTGCTGATAGCTCTGGCGCGCCACCAGGCAGTGGTGGGGTCGCGCCGCGCCGCGCCGACCGCGCCGCGACCTCGACTTTGCGCGGTGGCTTTGCCAACGGTAGTAACCTCGTTGCGAAACCACGCAGAAGAAGCCAGATAAAGGATGTAATGAGCGATCTCGCCAACCCCGCCGCTAGGCGGGGCGCGCAGTCGGGCTCCGGTGAAGGAATGAGCCGACGCGGCAACCGGCTGCCCCGTGACGAGCGACGCGGGCAGTTACTCGTCGCTGCTAGTGAGGTTTTCGTCGACCGCGGGTATCACGCCGCCGGCATGGACGAGATCGCAGACCGGGCCGGAGTCAGCAAACCTGTTCTCTACCAACACTTTTCATCGAAGTTGGAGTTATACCTCGCGGTGCTGCAACGCCACGTCGAGAACCTGGTTTCCGGCGTGCGTCAAGCGTTGCGCACCACCACGGACAACCGGCAGCGGTTGCGCGCCGCGGTCCACGCCTTCTTCGATTTCATCGAGCACGACAGCCAGGGTTACCGGCTGATATTCGAGAACGACTATGTGACGGAACCGCAGGTCGCCGCGCAGGTCAAAGTGGCGACGGAAGCATGCACTGACGCGGTGTTCGACCTGATCAGCCGAGATTCGGGGCTGGAGGCGCACCGGGCGAGGATGATCGCCGTCGGCCTGGTGGCGATCAGCGTCGACTCGGCGCGTTACTGGCTGGACAACGATCGGCCGATCAGCAAGGACGATGCGGTGGACAGCACGGTGCTATTCGCCTGGGGCGGTCTGTCGCATGTGCCGCTTACGCGTTCTTGACGGCCTCCGAGCCGACCACGCCGAAGCCGACGCGCCGAACGTCGGCGGCACCGATCTCGACATAGGTGATCTTCGACGTCTGGACCAGGAATCGCCGGCCCTTCTCGTCGGTCAGGGCCAACACACCTGAACTCTCGCCGAGCGCATCGGTTATCAGCTTCTCCACCTCGGTGGGTGTTTGCGCACTGTTGAACACGAGTTCGCGCGCGCTGTCCGTGACACCGATCTTGACCTCCACGCTGTGAACCCTTTCCGTCTCTGCCATAACTGCCGTGTTGCTCGAGAAACCCTCGAAGAACCTGCCTCAAGGCTAGTGGACGCGTCCACGCCGATGCCCCGCCGGTGAGTTCGCGGTCAGCGAAGCGCATTTCGCGACGGAGTCGGACCCCGTGCAGAACGGCGACCCAACCGAGTCCGGACCGTGACCGTACACACCGGCGTGAAACCTCATCTGTCACTTGTGCCTCGATAGCATCGGCCCGGTACATGACGAGACAACCTGGGAACCTCATATGAACAGGCCTTATACCGCTCATTCTCCGTATTCTCTGACACCGACCGAGCAGATCCCCGTGTACGCCGGCGACGATGCCGGCGATATCGAATACAACGGGCTGCTGGATTACCCGGACGACGACGACTACACCGACGTCATCGAGTACGACGAGGAGAGCATCGACCGGAAGTGGATGTGGGTCGCCGGCATCGCCGGGTTGATCCTGTTCATCGCCATCGGCACGACGGGCATCATCCTCGGCGGCGGCGACAGCGGTCCGGTATCGGCCACCGGAACCTCGTCGGCCCCGACCGCCACCTCGGCCCCGGCCACATCAGCGCCCGCGGTCGCGGCGCCATCGCTGCCTGCCGAGACTGTCACGACCGTGAGCCCGACCGCGGAAGCCACCGTTGCGGCCCCGCAACCCGAGATCGCCGCCCCCGTTGCGCCGCCGCCGGCGGCCGCACCGGCGGTGTCGCCGCGCACGATCACCTACCGCGTGACGGGCAACCGCCCCCTGCTCGACCTCGTCACCGTCATCTACACCGATCAGCAGGGCGCGCTGCAGACCGAGGTCAACGTCGCGCTGCCGTGGGCGAAGACCGTCGTGTTGGACCCGGGTGTCGAGCTGAAGTCGGTCACCGCGACCAGCGTGGGCGGCCAGCTCAACTGCGGCATCTACGACGCGTCGGGCACCCTGGTCGCCGTGCAGAGCAACAACACGATGATCGCCAACTGCACCCAGTAGCGGTCAGGCCAGGCCCAGCTCTTGCATCCGGGACATGTGGGTGCGCTGGAGGCGGTCGAAGAACTCGGTCATCTGGGTCAGACCCTCGCCGCTCGTCATGACGAGGTCAACGAGTTCGTCGTGATCGGCCAGCACATACTGAGCCTGGGTGATCGCCTCGCCCAGCAACCGGCGCGACCACAAAGCCAGCCTGTGGCGCTGCTTCTGGCTCGCCGTCACGGCGGCCTGCACCTCGGCGACGACGAACTGCGAATGGCCGGTTTCCGACAGCACCGCGCGCACCACGTCGGCGACCTCGGTGGGTAACGACGTCGCGATCTCGAGATAGAAATCGGCGGCCAGCGCGTCGCCGACATATGTCTTGACGAGCGCTTCCAGCCACGTGCTGGGGGTGGTCAACCCCGGTGGTAATTCTCAAGAGCCGATGCGTATTTCGTCATCGCGGGCACGACGTCGACGCCCCGGCGCTCCAGCGAGTCGCGCAGTACCTCGTAGTGGTTCATCTCCGCGGCGGCCATGCTGGCCATATTGATGCGGCCCCGCAGGTTGGGCGCCATCCGCGCTTCGTCGGTCAGTCGGTAGAACGCCGCCACCTCGCCGTATGCCAGCAGCGCGAACAGCTCGTTGACACCGGGATGGTCGGCCGACACACCCGAGCTCACCGAGTCCGTCAGCTGCTCGGAAGTGGCCGCAGGCGGTGCCGGAGACTTGGGGGCAGTCATGGCCCAACTCTAATCGCCGGCCGCCAGTCGCTCTCACGGCGAACCCGGCCAGCTATCATGGATGCAGGCAGCGGCTTGAAATGCTCGAGTCAGGGTCGAAAAGACCACGTCGCTACCTAAGAAATGTGCGTGCACGCAGTCGGCCCGCCTACCTCAGCGCAGGGCCCCGGCAAAGCTTCGTCGAACTCGTGCGCGCGTGGACGCCATGAGGAATCGATAATCGAAAGGCTGAGCCCCCAGCGTATGACACATCTCAATCCAACCTTTGCTGAGCTCGGAGTCCGCGACGAAATCGTGCGCGCACTTTCCGAGGACGGCAAGGAACACCCGTTTGCTATCCAAGAACTCACCATGCCGATGGCGCTGGCAGGCGATGATCTCATCGGCCAGGCCCGCACCGGTATGGGCAAAACGCTCGCGTTCGGTGTCCCGCTGCTGCAGCGGATCACCACCGACCCCGACCGCGAGCTGTCCGGCATTCCGCGCGCACTGGTCGTCGTCCCCACCCGCGAGCTCTGCCTGCAGGTGTTCAGCGACCTCGAAATCGCCGCCAAGTACCTCACCGTCGGCGACCGCAAGCTGACCGTCACCTCCATCTACGGCGGTAGGCCCTACGAACCCCAGATCGAGGCCCTGCAGAAGGGTGTCGACGTGGTGGTGGGCACGCCGGGCCGTCTGCTCGACCTCGCGCAGCAGGGTCACCTGCAACTGGGCGGGCTTTCGATGCTGGTACTCGATGAGGCCGACGAGATGCTCGACCTGGGCTTCCTGCCCGACATCGAGCGCATCCTGCGTCAGATCCCGAGCGAACGGCAGGCCATGCTGTTCTCGGCGACCATGCCGGACCCGATCATCACGCTGGCACGCACGTTCATGAACCAGCCGACGCACATCCGCGCCGAGGCCCCGCATTCGGCGGCCACCCACGACACCACCGAGCAGTTCGCCTATCGCGCGCACGCACTGGACAAGATCGAGATGGTCGCCCGCATTCTGCAGGCCGAAGGCCGCGGCGCCACGATGATCTTCACCAGGACCAAGCGCACCGCCCAGAAGGTGTCCGACGAACTCGCCGAGCGCGGCTTCAAGGTCGGCGCGGTGCACGGCGATCTCGGCCAGGGTGCCCGCGAGAAGTCGCTCAAGGCGTTCCGCACCGGTGACGTCGACGTACTCGTCGCCACCGATGTCGCCGCCCGCGGTATCGACATCGACGACATCACCCACGTGATCAACTACCAGATCCCCGAGGACGAGCAGGCCTACGTGCACCGCATCGGCCGCACCGGCCGCGCTGGCAAGACGGGTATCGCGGTCACGCTGGTCGACTGGGACGAGTTGCCCCGCTGGACGATGATCGACAAGGCGCTCGGGCTGAACACCCCCGACCCCGCCGAAACGTACTCGAGCTCCCCGCACCTGTACGAAGAGCTGAACATCCCCGCCGAGGCCGCCGGCGCCATCGGCGAACCGCACAAAGATCGTGCTGCCAAGCGTCCGCCCGCCGAGAAGAAGGCCGATCGTCCCGTCCGCAACCGCAACCGTCGGCGCACCCGCGGCGGGGAGCCGGTCGGTGGACACTCCCCTGCGGCGCCGGCCGAGACCGGCTCGCCCGAGGCCGAGGCGGGCAGTGACGGTGCGCCACGGCGCAGGCGTCGTCGGCGTCCCCGCAAGGCTGCGGCCAGCACGGGCTAGCAGCCCTCGAGAAGACGTCGCAAAGACACCACCACCGCACGATGGTCAAACCTGAACGCCGCACGCGCGCCGACGTGGTGGCGGCCATCGCAATCGCGGTGGCCGTCGCCGTCACGGTCGGCGTGGTGTGGTGGGTCAGCGACGCCAGGGCGACGATCAGCCGCCCCGCGGCCAATCCGGTTCCTGCCCTGGGCGCCGCCAAGGTGGTGCCGTCGGCGCTGCGCCAGCTGTGGACCGCGCCCAGCCCCAAGACCACGGCACCTCTGGTGGTCGCAGGCAGCGTGGTCACCGGGGACGGCCACACCGTGCAGGGCCGCGACCCGGCGTCCGGCAGCCCCGTGTGGAGCTATGCGCGAACCAACCTCGAGCTGTGCGGGGTCAGCTGGGTATACCAGTACGCCGTCGCGGTCTACCCGGACAGCCGGGGCTGCGGCCAGGTCAGCACCATCGACGCGAAGACAGGCCAGCGCGGTCCCGCCCGCACCGCCTACGCGGATCCCGAGGTGCGCCTGTCCTCGGATGGCACCGCCGTGCTGTCGGCCGGGGACAGCCGACTGGAGCTGTGGCGCTCGGACATGGTCAGGATGCTGAGCTACGGCTCCCTGGACGCGAAGATCAAACCCGGCACTCCGGCGTCGCCGCTGTGCCGGCTGGTTTCGGCGGCCGCCAGTTCGACGGCAGTCTCGGTGCTCGAGTCCTGCCCCAAGCAGGAGGATCTGCGCCTGACCCTGTTGCGGCCTGCCGACGACGAGGACACCCCCGAGCTGAAGTACGTCACCCAGTCCGGGGTGAGCGCAGATTCCGGTGCACAAGTGGTCGCTGTCTCCGACACGACGACGGCGGTGTACGTGCCGACGCCGAAGCCGGTCGTGAACATCGTCGACGAAACCGGCGCCACGATCGCGAGCACGCCGCTGCCCAAGCCTGCGACGCCGAACGCGACGATGAACCGCGCGGGCGACTTGTTCACCTGGTGGACCGGCGACAGCGTAATGGTGTTCTCCGCCAAGGGACTTCAGTACAAGTACACCGTCTCGCCGGCGGGCGCCAACATTCCGCTTGGACCCGCGACGGTGATGGCTGGAAAGCTGCTCGTTCCGGTCACCGGCGGCTACGACGTGTTCGACGCCGATAGCGGAAAGGGCGACCGGCATATCCCGGTGCCCCGCCCGCCGAATTCGGATCCCGTGGTTCCCGCGGTGGCGGGGTCGACGGTGGTCGAGCAACGGGGCGGCGAACTGGTGGCGCTCGGCGGCTGAGCCGCCAATCCAGCTTCGGCGGCTGAGCCGCCAATCCAGCTTCGGCTAGACGTCGGGCGTGTAGGTCGCCAACGCCTTGCCTTGCTTCCAATGCTTGAGCAACGCGTTGGCCAACTCGCGATAGGCGCTCGCACCCTTGTTCTTTCGACCTGCGAGCACCGATGCTCCCGACGCGGTGGCCTCGGCGAAACGTACCGTTCGAGGTATCGGCGGGGCGAGCACCGGTAAGTCGTATCGATCGGCGACGTCGAGGAGTACGTCGCGGCTATGGGTGGTGCGCGAGTCGTACAGCGTTGGCAGCGCACCCAGCAGTTGCAGGTCACTGTTGGTGATCTGCTGGACGTCGTTGATGGTCCGCAGGAACTGGCCGACGCCGCGGTGTGCCAGGGTTTCGCATTGCAGCGGCACGATCACGTCATCGGCCGCCGTCAGCCCGTTGAGGGTGAGCACGCCCAGCGACGGCGGGCAGTCGATGATCACCACGTCGAACTGGTCATTGACCTTGGCAAGCGCTCGCTTGAGGGCGTATTCGCGGCCGGCCCGCATCAACAGCATCGCCTCGGCCCCGGCCAGATCGATGTTGGCGGGCAGCAGCGTCATACCCTCCGACGTCTCGACGAGCGCCGCCTCGGTCTCGACCTCGCCGAGGAGCACCTCGTGGATCGACATCGGCAGCTTGTCCGGGTCCTGGCCCAACGAGAACGTCAGACACCCCTGAGGATCCAGGTCGACGAGCAGCACCCGCCGCCCCTTCTCCACCATCGCCGCACCCAGCGATGCCACTGTCGTTGTTTTGGCGACCCCACCCTTTTGATTGGCGACCGCAAGTACCCGCGTCACCCTGCCATCCTGGCACGCCCGCGAACAGCACGACCGAACGTGGGGCAGAATCGCAGCGTGAGTGTCGAGCAGCACCGCCTGCTACTGCTTCGTCATGGGGAGACGGAATGGTCACTCTCCGGTCGGCACACCGGCCGCACTGAACTCGAGCTCACCGAAACCGGCCGCCAGCAGGCCAAGCTGGCAGCCGACGCGCTGGACGTGCTCAGCCTGGACAACCCGCTGGTGGTGTCCAGCCCGCGGCAACGCGCGCTCGTCACCGCTGAGCTGGCCGGACTGACGGTCGATGAGGTCTCCCCCGTTCTCGCCGAATGGGATTACGGCGACTACGAGGGCCTGACCACCAGCGAGATCCGGCAGAGCGTGCCCGACTGGCTGGTGTGGACGCACGGATGCCCGGGTGGGGAATCCACCCAGCAGGTCAGCGATCGCGCCGACCGCGCCATCGGGTTCGCACTGGAGCAGATGAAGTCGCGTGATGTCCTGTTCGTCGGCCACGGCCATTTCTCGCGGGCGGTCCTGACGCGCTGGGTGCAGCTCGAGATCTGCGAGGGCATCAGGTTCGCGATGGTGGCCGCGTCGATCGCGGTGTGCGGCCACGAGCACGGCGTGCGTCAGATCAGCGCACTGGGACTGACGGGCCATCGCCACCCGTGCCTGCCCTCATGACCCGCGAACCGTCGTTCGTCCTCGCCTCGGGCGGCAGCGCCGTCATCGCCGACGGCGTGCACACCGCATTCCCGAGAGTCTCGGAGGCGCGTGCCGCTCTGGCCTCGCACAGTACCCCAATTATTCTGGGCGCCTTACCTTTTGACATGTCGAAGCCGGCGGCGCTCATCCGGCCGCAGGCAGTCCAGTTCCTCGACGCGCTGCCGGAGTGGCCGTTGCGCACCCTGCCGTCAGTGCACATCGCCGAGCCGCTGCCGGAGCCGGACGAACACCGTTCCCGCATCGCGTCTGCGCTGGAACGCCTGCGCGATCCCGACAGCGGCCTGCACAAAGTCGTGCTGGCCCGCGCGCTGCGCCTGGTCGCCGATGGTCCCTTGGATGCCCGCACGATCCTGGACCGCATCGTCGCCCAGGACTCCGCGGCCAACGCGTTTCTGGCGGACCTGACCGCGGCCGGCGGCGGGTACTCGGGCAGTGCACTCATCGGTGCGAGTCCGGAGCTGCTGGTGGCTCGCAAGGGTGATCGGATGCTGTGCGCACCGTTCGCCGGATCGGCGCCACGCCTGGCCGACCCCGAGGCAGACGAGGCGAGCGGGGCGGCGCTGGTGGCCTCGGCGAAGAATAGGCACGAGCACCAGCTCGTCGTCGACGCGGTGCGCACTGCACTGGAGCCGCTGTGCACCGAACTGGACATCTCGGCAGATCCGAAGCTCAACAAGACCGCCGCCGTCTGGCATCTCTACACCCCAATCAGTGGACGACTGCGCGAAAATTCCACCACAGCACTGGATTTGGCGATTGCCCTACACCCGACGCCCGCGGTGGGCGGAGTGCCCACCGATGCGGCCGAACAGCTGATCAACGAACTCGAGGGTGATCGCGGGTTCTATGCGGGCGCGGTGGGCTGGT
This sequence comes from Mycobacterium gallinarum, assembly GCF_010726765.1. NCBI lineage: Bacteria > Bacillati > Actinomycetota > Actinomycetes > Mycobacteriales > Mycobacteriaceae > Mycobacterium > Mycobacterium gallinarum. The sequence goes on along the minus strand of NZ_AP022601.1, from coordinate 5,879,433 downwards.
GTGATCAGCGCGGCGACGGTCGCTGGGTGGTGTCGATCCGCTGTGCACAACTGTCCGCCGACCGTCGCACCGCATACGCCTACGCCGGCGGCGGGATCGTCGCCGAATCCGAGCCCGACGACGAAGTCGACGAGACTACAACGAAATTCAAGACGATATTCGCAGCCCTTGGTGTGCAGCCATGAGCGAGCTGATCCGTCTTGCCCGGCCGGGCGACGAACCGGAACTGACCGCGATGGTCTACGAGCTCGCGGAGTTCGAGCATTCCGTGGACCAGTGCACGCTCACCGAAGAGCGGTTGACGGCCGCGTTGTTCGGTGACGTGCCGACCGCGTGGGCGCACCTCGCGGAAGTCGACGGCAAGGCCGCCGCGTGCGCCATCTGGTACCGCACCTTCTCGACGTGGGAGGGCGTGGCCGGCATCTATCTCGAAGATCTGTTCGTGCGCCCCGACTTTCGCAGGCTGGGACTGGCGCGAAAACTGCTCGCCGAACTCGCGCGCCAGTGCATCGACACCGACGGCGCCCGGCTGGAGTGGGCCGTGCTGGACTGGAACGTCAACGCGATCGCGCTCTACGACGCCGTCGGCGGCAAGCCGCAGAACGAGTGGATCACCTACCGGGTATCCGGCCCGGACTTGTCGGCGCTCGCCGCGTCGTCGGCGGCGGGCGAGCCCTGAGCCGCCGCCCACTGCAGGGCTGACGGGCTGAACAGCAGTGCCAGCACGGCCAGCACCACGACCGCAACCGTGACGCCGGGCACCCATTGGCCCGATCCGACTCCGATGTACCAGGCCACCCCCAGCAGGATCAGCTGGGCGAACACGGCCAGGCCGCGTCCCCACTGCCGGCCCGTCCACAGCGCCCATCCCGCGGCAAGGACGGCCGAACCCATGACCACGAACCAGCCCGCCGTGCCGAACAGGTTCATTCCGGGCTCACGGGTGCCGAGCAGCCCGCTCACCACGTACCAGATCGCCGCCACCACGCCCGCAAGGCCTTCCAGCGATACGACGATGGCTGCCTGACGCACGGATGCCGGGGAGGGAACAGTCACGACCTCGAGGGTAGAGGTTTGGCTTGCCCCTTTAGATAGGGTCGTCTTCTGTGCGCGCCGTGCTGATCGTTAACCCCAATGCGACGTCGACGACCCCGGCCACGCGTGATCTGCTCGCTCACGCCCTCGAGAGCCGGGTGAAGCTCACCGTCATCCACACCGACCACCGCGGCCACGCGGTGGAGATCGGCCGCGAGGCCGCGGCCGACGGTGTCGAGGTGCTGATCGTGCACGGCGGTGACGGCACCGTTAACGAGGTGGTGAACGGCATTCTCGAGGTCGGCGGGCCGGGCGTGGGGGCACCGGCCGTCGGCGTCGTGCCGGGCGGCTCGGCGAACGTGTTTGCGCGAGCACTCGGGATCAGCCCTGACCCTATCGAGGCCACGAATCAACTCGTTGACCTGCTGTCCGCCTACCGCCGTCGCAAGACCTGGCGGCGCATCGGCCTGATGGACTGCGGCGAACGGTGGGCGGTGTTCACCGCCGGCATGGGTGTGGATGGTGACGTCGTGGCCGCCGTCGAGGCGCAGCGCGCCAAGGGCCGCAAGGTCACGGCCTCGCGCTACATCCGCGTGGCGATCCGCGAGATGCTTTCCAGCGCCCGCAAGGATCCCTCGCTGACGTTGCACATCCCCGACCGCGACCCCGTGGAGGGCGTGCATTTCGCCTTTGTGTCGAACTCCAGCCCCTGGACGTACGCCAACACGAGGCCCGTGTGGACAAACCCGACGACCTCGTTCGAGACCGGCCTGGGTGTCTTCGCGATCACCAGCATGAACGTGTGGGCCAATCTGCGGCTGGTACGCAAGATGCTGGCGAGACGCCCGCGCATAGACGCAGCGCACCTGATCCGGGAAGACGACCTACCACAACTGCGAGTGACGAGTGACACACCGGTCGCATGCCAGATCGACGGCGACTACCTCGGGCTGCGCGACACAATGACGTTCACGTCGGTGCCAAGCGCCTTGGGTGTCGTTGCGCCGTCGGTAAACACCTAGCCTGAGCAGCGATAACGCCGACGGATCAGCCGATTCAGGGCGCAGATGAAATGAGTGTAGTACAAACGAATGAGGGCTTGAAAATGCGGGCCTGCTAGTGAGGTTGCCCACTTGTTAACTGATCAGTATTGACATCTGTTCAGCCTGTGAAAAACTCGGATGCAACAGTGCAGAAACATTTCATGCGCACGCGTTAACAGCCGAGAAAACGTCAGTGCGCTGTGCTGCGCACACGGATAGATATCGACGAGGAGTTTGATCTTATGGATTGGCGCCACAAGGCGGTCTGTCGCGACGAGGATCCGGAACTGTTCTTCCCGGTGGGAAACAGTGGCCCGGCCCTCGCTCAGATCGCTGACGCGAAGCTTGTCTGCAACCGCTGTCCGGTGACTACAGACTGCCTCACCTGGGCGTTGGAGTCTGGACAGGACGCAGGCGTGTGGGGCGGAATGAGCGAAGACGAGCGGCGCGCGCTGAAGCGGCGCAATGCCCGCACCAAGGCCCGCAGCGGGGTCTAAAGCTCTCAACCCGCATCAGACACGATTACGGCCCCGACGAAAGTCGGGGCCGTAATTCTTTTGTAATGAAATTCGCGAGAATGGCGTCAGTCGATGTCAAATTTCATCGGTCGACACAAGTTACCTACTGCGCTAGACGGGCGCGGCGCCCGATCGGCACCCGCAACACCACATCCGTACCGCCGGAGTCCACCTCGTGCATACCGAGCGAACCGTCCAATTCCGCTGACACCAGCGTCCGCACGATCTGCAGTCCGAGCCGATCGGACTTCTCCAGGCTGAAGCCTTCGGGCAGTCCGCGGCCGTCGTCGTGTACCACCACATCGAGCCAACGGGCCGAACGTTCCGCGCGGATCGTCACGCACCCCTGTTGAGTGGACCTGTCGAAGGCGTGCTCGATGGCGTTCTGCACCAGTTCGGTGATCACCATGATCAAGGCCGTGGCCCGGTCGGCGTCGAGTACACCTAGTTCGCCGACCCGGTTGATCCGGATGGGGTTGTCCGAATCAACCGGAGCCGCAACGTCATTCATGATCGGCAGGATTCGGTCGATGACCTCGTCGAGGTTCACCTCTTCGTCCACCGACATCGACAGCGCGTCGTGCACCAACGCGATCGAGGACACCCGGCGCACCGACTCGATCAGCGCCTCGCGACCCTCGGCGTTGTTGGTGCGCCGCGCCTGCAGTCGCAGCAGGGCGGCGACCGTCTGCAGATTGTTCTTGACCCGATGGTGGATCTCGCGGATCGTCGCGTCCTTGGACAGCAGCGCGCGGTCGCGGCGCTTGACCTCGGTCACGTCGCGGATCAGCACGGCGGCCCCAACAGCGTTGCCGTGCACCACAAGCGGCAGCGTGCGCAGCAACACCGCGGCACCGCCGGCGTCGACTTCCATCCGCATGCTCGAACCGCCGGCCAGCGAGTCACGGACGTGGTCGGCCAGTTCCTGGGCTTCGAACGGGTCCGAGATCAGCGGCCTAGTCACGGTGACCAGGTTGTGTCCCTCGAGTTCGGCCGCAAGGCCCATCCGGTGGTAGGCCGAGATGGCGTTCGGACTGGCGAACGTGACGATGCCGGTTCCGTTGAGGCGGATGAAGCCGTCTCCGACGCGTGGGCTCGAGCGCGACATGGCGACGTCACCGACATTCGGGAAGGTGCCTTCGGACAGCATCAGCAGCAGGTCGTCGGCGCAGTCGAGGTACGCGCTTTCCAGCGGACTCGCTTTGCGCGCCGCCAGTGCGGTCTGATGCGTCAGCACCGCAACCACGTTGTTGTTGTAGCGCACCGGAACAGCCTCCTCGTTGAGGCTGGGGGGATCCTCCTGCAAATCCTTGTAGCCCGCCGGGTTTTGTCTTCCGATGGCGCCCGAGTCGAACGCATCGGCCACGACGGGCATCTCATGTGCCTGGTTCAGGGTGCCGACGGCGTCGGCGAGTAGCACCGTCGGCGCGGTGTTCGGTCGGACCTGCGCCACGCACACCAGCGCACCGTCATCGCGACGCACCCACATCAGGAAGTCACCGAATGAGAGGTCGGCCAGTAGCTGCCACTCACCCACCACCGCATGCAGGTGGTCAACGGCATTGCCCGGCAGCATGGTGTGCTCGGCGAGCAGGTCACCGAGGGTGGACATCGGGCCTCACTGTTGCGGTCGTCGGACCCGCATCAGCTGATCACGGCGATGAGGTCGCCGGCCTGGATCACGTCGCCGACCGAAACGCTGACCTTGCTTACGGTGCCTGCGACCTCGGCCAGCACCGGGATCTCCATCTTCATCGACTCCAGCAGCACCAGGGTGTCGCCCTCGCCGATCTGATCGCCCTCGTTCACCACGACCTCGAGCACACTGGCCACGATCTCGGCGCGAACATCCTCGGCCATCTTCACCCCTTCGGAGTCCTATGTCGTCGGCACCTGGCTCCGCGTACCTGACGCTCATATCGAACCACACCACCGGCCCGACAGAGTTGTCGCCAGGCCGTGAGAGAATAGCTACGAGCACCCGCTGGATGCGGGCTCCACAATCCCCTGTATCGAATGGAGGACGACCATGGCCAAGCGTGGCCGTAAGAAGCGCGACCGCAAGCACTCGAAGGCCAACCACGGAAAACGGCCCAATGCGGGCTCGAAGGCCGTCAAGTAGCGGCTAACCGCGCCGGATGATGGTGGTGCGGCTGATCTCGATGCGCAGCCGCTCACGCAGGCTGTCTGGGGCTTTCTCCCCGCCGCACTTGTTCGCAATCAGCTTCTTCACGCGCTCCTCCACGCCGTAGTGGCGTAGGCACGCGGGGCACTCTTCGAGGTGATGGCGCAGCTTGTCGCGGGTTTCGGCGGTGCATTCACCGTCGAGCAGCGTCCACACCTCGGCGATCACCGCAGCACACTCCGGATGCTCCGGGTCGACTGGACCGACCGGCGGCTGCCAGCGCTCTTCGTCGTGGGTCGAGCTCATGACGAAACCTCCTCAGGTGCCTCGACCTGCCCGCCGCGAATGAATCCGCGGTCGCGGGCCACGTCGGCGAGCAATTCGCGCAGCTGACGCCTGCCCCGGTGCAACCGGGACATGACGGTGCCGATCGGGGTATCCATGATCTCGGCGATCTCCTTGTACGGGAACCCTTCCACGTCGGCGTAGTACACCGCCATCCGGAACTCCTCGGGCAGCGCCTGCAGCGCGTCCTTGATCTCGCTGTCCGGAAGGGCCTCCAAAGCCTCCACCTCGGCCGAGCGCAGCCCGGTCGACGAATGCTCGGCGTTGGCCGCAAGCTGCCAGTCGGTGATCTCTTCGGTCGGATACTCCGCAGGCTGGCGCTGCTTCTTGCGGTAGCTGTTGATGTAAGTGTTGGTCAGGATCCGGTACAGCCACGCCTTGAGGTTCGTGCCCTCGCGGAACGAGCGGAAGCCTGCATACGCCTTCACCATGGTTTCCTGCAGCAGGTCCTCGGCGTCCGCCGGATTTCGCGTCATGCGCAGCGCGCCGCCGTACAGCTGGTCGAGCAAAGGTATCGCGTCACGCTCGAACCGGGCGGTCAGCTCGGCGTCTGACTCGTCCGATCTCGCAGGCGCCGAATCGGACCCCGACCCGTCAATGTCGCTCATCGCGGGAAGCACCGTCCCTTCTGTTGCGGCGCCACCAAACAGGCCCGGCAGGTCCACCGGACGCTCTAAGGCAAGTGCTGGCACCTTGACCCCTCCTTCGATCGTAGAGGTTGAGACGGACATCTTTCCCGGCTGCCGCTGCTGGCAGCCCTAACTGCCGTCAATAACAGTGCCACCGGCCGGGCTTGTTCCCGCACTACGCTCGAGCCCGTGACTCGTGCGGCAACTCCTGCGCTCGCGGTCCTGGTGGCAGCCGGGGTGCCCCACGAGGTCCTGCAGTACCACCACGACCCCCGCAATTCGTCTTTCGGCGAGGAGGCCGCGTTCGCGCTGGCGCACACGGAGGGTGTCGACCCTGAGCAGGTGTTCAAAACGCTGGTGGTGGCAATGCCGGCGGGGCCTCGGAGCGGCGGCCGCGACGTCAGACTCGGCGTCGCCGTGTTGCCGGTGCCCGCCAAGCTCTCGCTCAAGGCGACCGCCACCGCGCTGGGCGCGCCGAAGGCCACGATGGCTGAACGCGCGGCCGCCGAACGTTCGACCGGATACGTGATCGGCGGGATCTCGCCGTTCGGCCAGCGCAAGACCCTGCCCACAGTTGTCGACGAGTCGGCTCTGACCTGGGATCGCATACTGTGCAGCGCGGGCAAGCGAGGCTGGGACGTCGCGGTGCATCCGCGGGATCTGATCGCACTGACCAACGCGACGACCGCCGCCATCCGCGCCTGACCATCTGCCGAACGTGGGTTACCCGCACGCTTTTGGAGCCAAAGGTGTGCCGGTAACCCACGTTCGCGCTGGGGTGCGTCGGCCGGAGTCATAGGGTGAGGCCATGTCGCTCTCAGGGAAGACCATGTTCATCTCCGGAGCCAGCCGCGGTATCGGGCTGGCGATCGCCAAGCGCGCGGCCGCCGACGGCGCGAACATCGCGCTGGTCGCAAAGACGGCCGAACCACACCCCAAGCTCGAAGGCACCGTCTACACCGCGGCCAAGGAGATCGAGCAGGCGGGCGGCCAGGCGCTGCCGATCGTCGGCGACATCCGCGACGGCGACTCGGTCGCATCGGCAGTGGAGGCGGCGGTCGCGCAGTTCGGCGCGATCGACATCTGCGTCAACAACGCCTCGGCGATCAACCTGGGTTCGGTGACCGAGGTCCCACTCAAGCGGTTCGACCTGATGAACGGGATCCAGGTGCGTGGCACGTACTCGGTGTCGCAGGCGTGCATTCCCCACATGATGGGACGCGAGAATCCGCACATCCTGACGCTGTCGCCGCCGATCCGGTTGGAGCCCAAGTGGCTCAAGCCCACGGCCTACATGATGGCCAAATACGGGATGACACTGTGCGCCTTAGGAATTGCCGAGGAGATGCGCGATGCGGGCATCGCCTCCAATACGCTGTGGCCCCGCACAATGGTGGCGACGGCGGCGGTGCAGAACCTGCTCGGCGGCGACGAGGCCATGGGCCGGGCCCGCAAGCCGGAGGTGTACTCCGATGCCGCGTACGTGATCCTCAACAAGCCGGCCCGCGAGTACACCGGCAACACCCTGCTGTGCGAGGACGTGTTGCTGGAGTCCGGGGTCACCGATCTGTCGGTCTACGACTGCGTGCCCGGTGCCGAACTCGGTGTCGATCTGTGGGTGGACACACCGAACCCGCCCGGATACGCCGGCCCCTAGTTCACCTTCGTTGGTCTTCCGAAGCGCGCATGCACACCCGGCGAGTACAGCCCGCGCATTCGTTCGCCCACGACGTCCACTCCACTCGCGGCGAGCAGATCATCCTCCAAGTCGAGGATGTGTGCCTCGCGCAGCGGCCACTCGCCATGTTCGTTGGGCACCCACCACGTGCGTCCGGCCTTTCGGGTGTGCCCGCCCCAGCGCGCGGTGAGCCACACCTCCAGCGGCGTCGGCGTCACCGGGTCGCCGATCCGAACTCTGAGTCTGCTGCGCAGTCCCCTGGTCGGCAAGCGCCGCACACTTGTATACGTGATCTCACCGTCGCGCTGGATGACGCGCATCTTCGCCCAGGTGTACGGAACTCCCATCAGCGCTCGCGTGAGCCCTACCACGGCCAGTCGCTCGGTCTCCAGTGACCTGAAGAGCACGCCGTGTCGGCCGGCGTCGTCAACCGAGTACAGCCGGATGTTGGTCTCGGCGAAGCGTCCGAAGTACGGCAGTCGCAGCGACGTGCCCAACGCGCTGTGGCGCATCACGAACGGCACCAGCGCCACATAGGTGAGGCCGTCGGAGAACACGTCCGGGCGGGTGCCCGGCGGAAACAGGTGCGCGACGCGCTGCGGCTGGACCGGCCAGTGGACGAAGGTGAGGTCGCTCCAGAACTGGTCGAACAGCACGGGCCGCGGCAGCGGCGGCGCGGTGACCTGAAAGCTCACCGCGCCATCGTGGCACGCGCGGGGGCCATGTCTTCGCGCTACGACGATGTCCGTTGGCGACCGCCGAGCATGCCGTGCACGTTGTCCGCGAAGGCCGCGGTGGTGAAGCACGTCGGTTCGGCGAACTCTTCGAAGGTGAGCGCGTCATTCCAGCTCGCGTCGGCGGCGGCACGCAGCAGCGGCTTCGTCATCGCCATCGCATGCGGGGGCATGTCAGCGATACGCGAGCACCATTCGTCGGCCGCGTTCAGCAGCTCGCCGTGAGCGACCACCTGCTGCACCAGCCCAAGACGCAAGGCGGTCTCAGCATCGATGTGCTCGCCGCGCAGGTAGAACGCCAACGCTCCCTGATAGCCCAGCCGTCGGGTCAGCGCCCAACTGGTCCCGACCTCAGGAATGAGTCCAAGCCGACCGAAGGCGGGCACGATCACGGCCCGTTCACTGGCGATGACGAGGTCGCACGTCATCGCCCACGCCAATCCGACACCGGCAGCGGGGCCGTTGAGCGCGGCGACGAACAGGGTGTCCGAACCGGCGATGAGCCGGGCGATGCCGCCGAATTCCCGTCTGATCCAACGCCATACGTCGGCGCCGCCCTCCGGGGCATCGCGGTTCTCGATGGCCGCGCCCATCATCTTCAGGTCGCCGCCGGCGCTGAAACCCGGATCGGAACCGGTGATGACGATGGATCGCACGTCGGGGTCGGCATCCAGGGCGGTCAGCGCCCGACGCAGTTGTCGTACCAGCGGCGCGGAGAGCACGTTTAGCCGCTGCGGCTCGTCGAGCGTGACGACCGCTCGGTCACCGCGGCGGTCCACCCGCACCCGTTCCGGAGCGTCAGTGGCGTCGCCTTCGGCCAGCAACCGCCGGTACAGGGAATCGGCTTCGCTCTTCATGGTGGTTACTCCTCAGTTTCATTGGCGCGCAACGCCGTCCAGGCTGCATCAGCGAACGTATCGACGGCGCCGCGCGGAAGCCTGGCCGCTGAGCCCGCCACCCAATAGCGCGAGAACTCCTGTGCAGGCCCGAGCCACAGCGCGGCGGTGATCCCGATATCCAGCGGTCTTAGCGCCCCGTAAGCCTGGTGCGGGCGCCACCAGTCCCGGACCGCCTCGAAAAACACGCTGTTGCAATGCCGCAGCTCGTCACTGTCCAGCCGGGAACCCAGCAACAGCGCGGCCTCGCCGCGGTGTGCGGTCACCCATCGCAGGTGATACCTCACACCGCCACGAATACCTCCCTCGGCCGTCGCGTGTTCGCGCAGCATCGTGATGAACCCCGCCTGGTACTCGCTCATCAATTGCGCGTAGACGGCGGTCGCCAGCGACAGCTTGTCGGGAAAGTGGTGATAGAGCGCGCCGACGCTCACCTCGGCCTCGCGCCGCACCTCGTCCAAGGTCGCTGAAAGTGCCCCATTGATCGCGAACCGCCGGCGCGCCACGTTCAACAATCGGGCCCGTGCGTCCACGCTTGTTCGAGGCACGAGCAATACTCTATCAATACCGAGGGTTTCTCGGTATTAGTGGACGGCGCGGCTTGCCCCTTTCACGCTGCGCAGACGTGGGCACCGAGCATGAGCTGAGGCCACATGACCGCAGTCTGGACGAAGGCCAGGATCTCGGAACCGGCGGGCAACCGGACGCGGAACGCGGTGTCGAACAGTTGCACCTGCTCGGCGTCGAAGAAAGCCCACACCAGCCCGATGAGCAGGTACGGAATCGCAAGCCACAGCGCGAATTCGATCATCGCCGCCACGCTCACCTTCCGACTCAGCACCCGGCGCAGAATGCTCACACCAACGCGCGTTCTCGGCGCACCCGGCGCCGCACATCTGCCAGCAGGACGTAACTGCCGCCCTGACGGACGAACACCGGCAGGAATCGGTTCGCCAAAGCGACTACCAGGAAAAGACTTTCGAAGAGCCACTGCCGGAAATCACCCCACTGCACACCCATGGCATCACGGAAGACCGGTGCCAGGAATCCGATGGTGAGGAATTTGAGCAACGGCCGGAATGGCAGGCCCAGCACGGGGTTGATCATGTGCAGGTTCAGCAGGTCGAACAGATAGCCGCGGACGTGATCATCGATGCTGACGTGAGTGCACGCCGTGGCCCAGTACGAATCGAATTCCGCTCGGGTGGGCGGCCATTGGTCCTCGGTCACCTGCAGCGTCGTGCCCAGCGTCCATGCCGACTGGTAGAACTGCTCGGCCTGTTCAGCGGTCATCTCACCACGCAGTAGTTGATACGTGTCTTCCAGTCCCACGAACAGGCACGCCGCCACCCACATCTGGAGGTCGCGGTCAAAAGCGTTGTAACGCACCGGGCTGTCCGGGGTGGACTTGACGTGCCGATGCGCACCGTTGACGGCCTCACGGAAAGCCGCGCGGTCCCGCGGCGTGCCAATGATCGCGACCGCGAGGTATTGGAACGTCGTCCTCGCCCGCTTCCACGGATGCTTGAGCAGATTGCCCGAGTCCACCTTGCTTTCGACGACGCCGTAGCCCACCCCGGGACGCGACAGCTGCATGATGACGTTGGCCGCTCCCGCGGCGAACGACCAGAAATCCATTGCACCGGCCGCGGTGACCTGTTCGTCGGGGTCCCACCTGGGCGTGCGCCTGCGGATGGTGATGCGGCAGCGTTCAGCGGTCATATCGTGCACACCGCCGGGACGATCAACACCGGCCATGAGGCGATCGATATGAGAATCGACAGGATCCGCGCGGACCCGTCCCAGCCGATCTGGTCGCCGACGATAGCCGTCCACGCCATGCCGATGAGCAGGTAGGGAACCGCGAGCATCGCCCCGGTGCCGATCCACTCGGCGATGGTCATCTCGAAGGCGAGGACCTTCCTGGCAGCCGCGAGCATGCAGCTATGTTAATGACTATTCTGCCTTGAGCGGCGGTATATGCCAAAAAGTTCGCTACAGCAGCGTGGCCTGTTCGGGTTCGGGCTCGGCAGGCTCGATCAACTCGGGGCCATTGTTGCGGATGCTGTTGACCAGCCGGGACACTTCACGGATCTCGATCCGGTCCAGGTCACCATGGCCACGCAGCAGCCCCTCGTCGATCGGCGCGTCCGGGTCGAGCCAGCGGTCCCAGTCGCGTTCACTGATGGTCAGCGGCATCCGGTCGTGGATCTCGGCCAGTGGGCCCGCGGCGTCGGTGGTGATGATGGTGCAACTCAACAACGGCGCCGAGTCCTTCGGCGCGTCCCGGGGGCGCCACGTCGACCACAGACCGGCCATGAACAGCGGCTCACCATCGCCGCCGTACATGAAGAACGGCGTCTTGGGAGCCGCCTTGCGGGCCTTGGAAGACGAAGTCTCTCCGTTGGGCCGCCATTCGTACCAACCGTCCATCGGTATGAGGCACCGCTTGCTCTTCGCCGAGTTCCGGAAGACGGGCGAGGTGGTGAGTTTTTCCGAACGCGCGTTGATCAACAGCGGTCCCTTGGTGTCCGGACCGCCGTCTTCGGCGGTCTTGGCCCACGGCGGGACGAGACCCCAGCGCATCGACCGCAGCCGACGGGTCGACTCGTCGTCGGGCTCGCTGTGCCGTTTCACGACGGTGTTGATCGTCGTCGTGGGCGCGACGTTGTAATTGGCGGCCGGCGCGTCCTTCTTCGCCGCCGCCACGCTTTCGTCGATCGCCTGGATCTTCTCGGCCAACAACGCCGGATCGGTGGTCACCGCGAATCGTCCACACATATATCCCATGTTGGCACGCCGAACCGACAAGGCAGGATAGAGCCGTGAGCAACTGGCAGGCACCGTCGACCTCACGTCCCGTGCATGCGACGGTCACCGTGCCGGGGTCCAAATCGCTGACCAATCGCGCGCTGGTGCTGGCGGCGCTGGCGACGGCGAACGGCACGTCGACGATCAGCGGCGCGCTGCGCAGTCGCGACACCGATCTGATGATCGGCGCGGTCGCCGCGCTCGGTGTCACGGTCGACGGCGCCGACACCGAACTGACCCTCAGCGGCGCGATCGACCCGCAGCCGGGCACCCGCATCGACTGCGGCCTGGCCGGCACCGTCCTGCGGTTCGTACCACCGGTGGCGGCGCTGAGCACGACGACGGTGACGTTCGACGGCGACGAGCAGGCCCGGTCCCGGCCCATCGCTCCGCTGCTCGATGCTCTGCGCAATCTCGGTGTCGACGTCGAGGGTGACGCGCTGCCGTTCACCGTCCACGGGTCCGGGTCGGTGGCGGGCGGGACGGTCGAGATCGACGCATCGTCGTCCTCACAGTTCGTGTCGGGTCTGCTGCTCTCCGGTGCGGCGTTCACCGAAGGCTTGACCATCGTGCACACCGGGGAGTCGGTGCCCTCGGCCCCGCACATCGCGATGACGATCGCCATGCTTCGCGACGCCGGAGTCGACGTCGACGACACGCTCCCCAACCGCTGGCACGTCTCCCCCGGCCCGATCGCCGCCAGGCACTGGATCGTCGAGCCCGACCTCTCCAACGCGGTCCCCTTCCTGGCTGCCGCGGTGGTCTCCGGAGGCGCCGTCCGCATCATCGGGTGGCCGCCGGCCAGCATCCAGCCCGCCGACACGATCCTGAGGATTCTCAAGAACCTGGGCTCAGTTGTCCGCCAAGGCGATTCGTATCTCGAGGTGCAGGGGCCCGAGTCCTATACGGGCATCGACGTCGATCTTCACGACGTGGGTGAGCTGACACCTGCGGTGGCCGCGCTCGCTGCCGTCGCCCCAGACGGGTCGGTGTCGCAGCTACGCGGTGTCGCGCATCTGCGCGGGCACGAAACCGACCGGCTTGCAGCACTTTCCGCAGAGATCAACGGCCTCGGCGGAAAATGTGAGGAGACGCCCGACGGTCTGCTGATCACCGCGAGTCCGCTGCATGGCGGGCTGTGGCGATCGTACGCCGATCACCGGATGGCCACCGCCGGAGCCATCGTGGGGTTGCGCGTCGACGGCGTCGAGGTCGAGGACATCGGCACCACCGCGAAGACGCTGCCCGACTTCCCGCAGATGTGGGCCGACATGCTGGCGGGCGATTGAGCCCTCGCGAGTACGACGAGTCCGACGTCCGGGTCCGTCCGGGCAGAGGATCGCGGCCGCGCACCAAGAACCGCCCGGATCACGCCGACGCCCACGAAGCCATGGTCGTCACCGTCGACCGCGGCCGGTGGGGATGTGCGCTCGACCACGACCCCGACCGCCTGGTCACCGCCATGCGAGCGCGCGAACTGGGGCGCACGCCCATCGTCGTCGGCGACGACGTCGGCATCGTCGGCGACGTCTCGGGCAAGCAGGACACGCTGGCTCGCATCGTCCGACGCGGCGAGCGGCGAACGGTGTTGCGCCGCACCGCCGATGACACCGATCCAACCGAACGCGTCGTCGTCGCCAACGCCGATCAGCTGCTGATCGTGGTCGCTCTCGCCGACCCGCCGCCGCGCACAGGTCTGGTGCAGCGCGCACTCATCGCCGCATACGCCGGCGGCCTGGAACCCATTCTGTGCCTGACCAAGACCGACCTCGCACCCCCCGAGCCGTTCGCCGCCGAATTCGCCGACCTTGATCTCACAGTCACGACCGCCGGAAGAGACGATCCACTGGACGCCGTGGCCCCGCTGCTCGCCGGCAAGATAACGGTACTCCTCGGACATTCCGGGGTCGGTAAGTCGACGTTGGTCAATCGCCTTGTCCCGGAGGCGGATCGGGCAACAGGCGAGGTGACGGACATGGGCCGGGGCAGGCATACCTCGACGCAATCAGTCGCGCTCCCGCTGAGTGTCGGTGGCTGGGTGGTCGACACTCCCGGGATCCGGTCATTCGGCCTGGCACACATCGAACCCGATGATGTGATGCTCGCTTTCTCCGATCTGGCCGAGGCGATCAACGACTGCCCGAGGGGCTGCGGCCACATGGGCCCGCCTGCCGACCCCGAATGTGCACTCGACACGCTAACCGGTCCCGCCGCCGTTCGGGTCGCCGCCGCGCGCCGACTGCTGGCGGCGCTGCGGGAGGGTCACTGAAAAGAGCGAGGCCCTCTCCTTGCGGAGAGGGCCTCTGAAGGTGTGGGCTCAGCGGTGATAGCCGGGGACCATTTCCTCGACACGGCCCACGCCGTGATGGGTGGTGGGCGCCTGGGGGGCGGGGTGCGCGGTGGTCGTGGGGGCGTACTGGTAGCCGGGGCCGACCGGTTCTTGGGTCTGGGCGCTGGCGATGCCGGCCATGCCCAGCGCGGCGGCGCCGATGGCCAGCGGCAGTGCGATGCGGGCGACGGTCTTGGCGAAGGTGTGGTTCTTCATGTCGATACTCCTGTGTGAGTTGGCTTTCGGCCATATCGCCGGGGTGTGCCTGCGATGACTCAAGATTGCCGCCTCCTGGTGTCGGTGTATGTCGGGCGATCAGCCGGTCCACCGGGGGATTCGCGTGTCCCCCGATCGGCGGACACGAAAAAGCCCTCCCCGAAACGGGAAGGGCTTTCTCGGTCGATCAGATCAGGCGGCGAGTTCCCGCCCGCTTTGCAGCCGCTTCTCGCGACGTCGTGCGCGCACTGCGGAGATCGCCGACTTGAGCCCACGTCGCTGCTCGGGCTCGAGTTCGTCGAACATCCGCTCACTGCGGGTCTCCGGTGCATCGTCGCGGGTGGCGCGCAGGTACTTGTCCGGCAGCGACAACTTGGCGATGGTGCGCCACGTCTTGCCGTACTGCACGAGGAAGTTGCCCGTCGTGTACGGCAGGTCGTACTTGTCGCACAACTGGCGCACCCGGATCGAGATCTCCTCGTACCGGTTGCTCGGCAGGTCCGGGTACAGGTGATGCTCGATCTGATGGGACAGGTTGCCGCTCATGAACCGCAGTGCAGGACCCGCTTCGAAGTTGGCACTGCCCAGCATCTGGCGCAGGTACCACTGACCCTTGCTCTCGCCGACCATGTCGGTCTTGGTGAATTTCTCTGCGCCGTCGGGGAAGTGGCCGCAGAAGATCACGGCGTTGGCCCACACATTGCGGATGACGTTGGCAACCGCGTTGGCCTTCAGCGTCGACATGAAAGTCGCACCCGGGGACAGCGACGTCAGCGCCGGCCACACCACGTAATCCTTGGCGACCTGGTGGCCGGCCTTCACGCCGAACTCGCGCACGCGTTTCATCGTTGCGGCACGGTCGTCGCCGCCCTTGGCGATCTTGCCCAGCTCCAGGTGCTGCAGCCCCACACCCCATTCAAAGCCGATGGCCAGCAGGGTGTTGAAGAGCAGGTTGCCGTAAAGGTTGAACGGCTTCCACTTCGCGTCGCGCGTGACCCGAATGACGCCGTAGCCCACGTCGTCGTCCATGCCCAGGATGTTCGTGTACTTGTGATGCATGAAGTTGTGGGTGAAGCGCCAGTGCTTGGACGACCCGCTCATGTCCCACTCCCACGTCGAGGAGTGAATCTCGGGATCGTTCATCCAATCCCACTGGCCGTGCATGACATTGTGGCCGATTTCCATGTTCTCGATGATCTTGGCCACGCCCAGGGTGACGGTGCCCGCCCACCACGCCGAGCGGCGCGAGCTCGCGGCCAGCGTCAGTCGACCCGCCAACTCGAGAGCACGCTGGGCGGCGATGGTGCGGCGGATGTAGCGCGAGTCGCGCTCGCCGCGGGAGTCTTCGATGTCCTGGCGGATGGAATCCAGCTCAACAGCCAGACTCTCGATGTCCGCTTCGGACAGATGCGCGAATTCAGGAACGTCAGTGATTGCCATCGTCAAACCTCCTCTCAAGTACCTACGTTATCGTAACCTACGTACCCGTAGGTTACTGGTCGGTAAACCTTATACGTCCAGTACGCAGTCGCCCGAAGCTGCGGAAACACAGGTCTGTATCCGGGTGCCCGGCTCGTGTTCGGCGCCCGTACGCAGGTCACGGACGTGCCCGTCGAGCAGGCCCACGACACAGGATTGGCAGATGCCCATCCGGCAGCCAAATGGCATCCGCACACCGGCACCCTCGCCGGCATCCATCAACGGCGTCGCGGCGTCCACCGTCACGGTCTTACCGCTGCGTGCAAACTCCACGGTGCCGCCCTGACCGTGTGCCGCCGCCTTGGACACCGCGAAACGTTCCAGGTGCAGTTGATCGGCGATGCCCGCGGCCGACCACACGCGCTCAGCGGCGTCGAGCATGCCCTCGGGGCCGCACGCCCAGACGTGGCGCTCGCGCCAGTCGGGCACCTCATGGTCGAGGCGAGACAGATCCAGGCGACCCTCGGTTCGGGTGGCACGCAGTCGTAAGCGGTACCCCTCATGACCGCGCTGCAGGTCCGCCAGCTCCGTCGCGAAGAGCACATCGGATTCCGTTGGCGCCGAATGCAAGTGGACGATATCGGTGATCTGATCGCGACGGGTCAGGGTACGCAGCATCGACATCACCGGGGTGATGCCCGAACCGCCGGTGATGAACAGCACCTTCGCCGGAGCCGGGTCGGGCATCACGAAGTTGCCCTGCGGTGCGGCCAGTCGCACGATCGTGCCGGGTGCGACCCCGCCGACGAGGTGGGTCGAAAGGAATCCCTCGGGCATGGCCTTGACCGTGATCGTGATCGTGCGCCTCGACCTGGAAATCACCGGTCCCGTGGCGCCGGCCGTGACCGGGCTCGAGGTCAGCGAGTACGACCGCCAACGCCAGCGTCCGTCGACCAGCAGTCCGATGCCTATGTACTGGCCCGGTTGGTAGTTGAAGGAAAAGCCCCACCCCGGCTTGATGACGAGGGTCGCCGAATCCTCGGTCTCGCGGCGCACTTCCACCACTCGGCCGCGCAGTTCACGCGCCGACCACAGCGGGTTGGCGAGTTTGAGGTAGTCGTCGGGTAGCAGTGGTGTGGTGATCCGCTGAGCGACGGTACGCAGCGCATGCCAGGCCGGGTGCTTCTCACCGACGACACCCGCTCGGGCCGTGTCGGCGACATTAGCCGAGATCTTTATCGAGTTCTTGGCCACGCAACCTACGGTACCGTAACTTACGGTCCCGTACTCAATACAGTTACCGCCGTCACAGCAGCTCGAGCAGGAACGGCAGCTCCTGCGGGGCGTACCAGGCCAAGTCATGGTCTTGGGCATCGCCGACCACGAACTCGGCGTCTTCGTCACCCAGGTCAGCGTCGTCGACGGCCTCGATTGCGGCCACCACCGCGGGCTCGGCATCGGCGTTGTCGACGTACGCCGCGATCACGTCGCTGAATGCGATCGGGCCGGACAGCCGCACCACCGCGTCGTCGAGATCGGGCCGAGGTGTCAGGTCACCGGCCTCGGCCACCACCACCGCCCGGCGCGACGGCATGTCCGATGCGCCCTCCCCTGCGAGCAGTCGCAGCGAGGCGAGTGCCGCCTCACGCAGCGCCACGTCGGCCAATTCGTCGTCGTCGCCCTGGGCATAGGCCTCGCGCAGCGTCGGCGTCACCGCGAACGCCGTTCCGCTGCGGGCGTGCAACATTTGGTCCGCGACGAGCTGCTGCAACATGGCCAGGGTCGCTGGGACGTAGACGCGCACGTCCGAAGGTTAACCGGCTCCGCTCTTGCCGGCTTCGGGATCCTTCTCGACCACGATCACGAAATCGTCGCCGTGCTGTGTGACCCCGCTGACGACGGCGTTGTTGACCGCTTCGGACGCGTACTGCCGCCGCACCACCTTCGGGTCGTTGCGCAGGTCTTTCACCAGCGCGACCGCCAGGCCGACCATGACGAGCAGGAAGGGCAAAGCCGCGATGATGGTGATGGTCTGCAGCCCCTTCAGCGCGTCTTCTCCGCCGACCAGCAGCATCACGGCCGCCACCGCTCCCATCGCGACACCCCAGAAGATGACGGTGCCCCGGCCCGGTTTGATGGTCCCCCGTTCGGATAGCGAACCCATCACGATCGACGCTGCGTCCGCGCCGGAGACGAAGAAGATCGCGACCAGCACCATCACCAAAACGCTCGCGACCGTCGCTATCGGGTATTGGTCGAGCAGACCGAACAGCTGCGCCTCGATGCTGCCCTCGCCCGCGAGGTCGACGCCTTCCTGCTGGAGCTTGATCGCGGCTCCACCGAAGACCGCGAACCACACCAGCGAAACCAGGCTGGGCACCAGCAGCACCCCCGCGACGAACTGCCGGATGGTGCGCCCACGCGAGATCCGTGCGATGAACATGCCGACGAACGGCGTCCAGGACACCCACCATGCCCAGTAGAAGATGGTCCACGCCTGCAGCCAGGTGTTCACCTCGGCGCCCTCGGCCCCGGTGCGCGCGGACATCATCGCTATGTCGCCCAGGTAGCTGGCCATCGCGGTCGGCATCAGGTTGAGGATGAAAACCGTTGGGCCGACGACGAATACGAACAGCGCCAGCGAGACGGCCAGTACCATGTTGATGTTCGACAACCATTGGATGCCGCGGGCGATCCCCGACACCGCGGACAGTACGAACGCGATCGTCAGCACGGTGATGATCACGATCAGGATCGTGTTGCCGGATTCGCCGATTCCGCCGACGATCTGCAGGCCGCTACGGATCTGCAGCGCCCCCAGCCCGAGCGATGCCGCTGATCCGAACAGCGTGGCGAAGATCGCCAACATGTCGATGACCTTGCCCCACGGGCCATTTGCGCGTGCGCCCAGCAGCGGCTCGAACGCCGCGCTGATCAGCTGTAGCCGGCCCTTCCGGTACACGCCGTACGCGATCGCCAGCCCGACGACCGCGTAGATCGCCCAGGGGTGCAGGGTCCAGTGGAACAGCGTGGTCGCCAATGCGTTCTGGACCGCCTCCGGATTACCCGCGTCGCCGGTTCCCGGCGGCGGGGTGGTGAAGTGCGTCAGGGGCTCGGCGACACCGAAGAACATCAGCCCGATCCCCATGCCTGCGGAGAACATCATGGCGATCCAGGACACTCCGTTGAACTCGGGCTCCTCATCGTCGCGGCCCAGCGGGATGGTTCCGTAGCGGCCGAGCGCCAGCCAGAGCACGAAAACCACGAACCCCGAGCCCGTAAGGACGAACAACCAACCGGTGTTGTCCATGACCCAGGTCAGCGCGCTGCCCGACGCGTCGGCCAGCGACGGGGTGCTGACGAAACCCCAGACCAGAAACCCGACCGCGATGACTGCGGTGACCCCGAAGACGACCCAGTCCACTCCGCGCGACCGCGTGTACGCGGCTTCTTCGACGGGTACATCCAGGACTGGATGCGGAACGACCCGGTCAGTGGGCGACGAGAGGGTCCGCCGGATGGACGTCTTCGGTTTCGGGTGCTCGGCGTCGATGCTCACCGATGAGCCATTCCCACCGCGGCTGAATTTCAACCAAGATCAGAAATGCGACCGTTCATCGTGCGGCTTCGAGCAATTCATCCAACGATTCGCGCAACAGGGCCGGCAGCATGTCGACGTCGCTCATCGCGTCGCGGTCGGCGTTGATACCGAAATAGAGCATGCCGTTGTACGACGTCACACCGATGGCAAGGACCTGGTTGTGCAGTAGCGGTGGTACCGAATAGGTCTCGAGCAACTTGGCGCCCGCGACGTAGATCTGCTTCTGCGCGCCAGGAACATTGGTGATCAGGAGGTTGAACTGGCGCGCCGAGAAGCCCGTTGCCACGCGAATGCCCATGGCGTGCAACGTCGGTGGCGCGAAGCCCGACAACGTGACAATGGTCCTGGCGTCGACCAAACTGGCGGCGGTGGGGTGCGACTCGGTGGTGTGCGCGATCTGCGACAGCCGGACGACCGCATTGCCCTCCCCTACCGGAAGATCCACGAGGAACGGCGATACCTCGCTGATCGCCTGGCCGGGCCCCGTCGTGTCGAGGTCGGCGTCGGGGTAGACCGACATCGGGGCCATCGCGCGCATCGTCGTGGTCGCCGAAACCGGCTCGCCGCGGGACAGCAGCCAGTTTCTCAACGCACCCGCCACCACCGCGAGCACCACGTCGTTGACGTCACAGTCGTACCGGGCCCGGACCAGGCGGAAATCCTCCAGGTCGCCGCTGGCCACCGCGAACCGGCGGTTGCGGGACACCGTGGTGTTCAGCGGGCTGTTCGGCGCGGTGCCACGCGCGGCGGTACGGACCACGTCGACGAATCGCCTGCCGACGTCGGCCAGTTGACCGGCATTGGTGACGACACCGGTGACCGCCGAGCGCAGCTCCCCGATTTGCTCGGCGGGACGGGTTACCCATTCGCCGACGGCGCCGAACAGCAGTCCGCGGTCACTGGGTTCGCGCGCCGGAATCCAGATATCCTCACCGAACTCCGGGCGCTTCTGCGTGCGGTCGGCGATGACGTGTCCGATCTCCAGCGCCGTCATCCCGTTCACCAGCGCCTGATGCGACTTGGTGTAGATCGCGATCCGGTTCTTGGCCAGACCCTCGATCAGGTACATCTCCCACAGGGGCCTGGACTTGTCCAACTGCCGGGAGCCCAGCCGTGCGATCAGTTCGTGCAGCTGGTTGTCGCTGCCCGGAGACGGCAGGGCCGAACGGCGAATGTGGTAGGTGATATCGAAGTCGGGGTCGTCCACCCAGACGGGGCGCGCCAGTCCGAGGGTCACTTCGCGAACCTTCTGGCGGTAGCGCGGAATCTGTGGGAGCCGCTGCTCGACGGTTTCGAGCAGGGTTTCGTAGCTCAGTCCATTGCGCGGCTTGCGCAGAATCGACAGCGACCCTACATACATCGGCGTCGACGTGTTCTCCATACGGAAGAACGCCGCGTCGGAGGCCGACAACCTGGTCACCATCGCCGCGACGCCCCCTCGTTGACTACGCGGTTCTCGGCCGCGGTGGTTCTGATTACCAACGTAGCGACCAATCCTGTCGCTGCGCAGCACGGGTGCAGAGAACCCACTGCAAACCGTGCGATCATGAACAGGTCTGCAACTCTCCGGCAGATGCCGTCCCTGCCCCGTCAATCGCCGGAGAGCATTTCATGACCACACCCCCGACCCCTAAGCCGGGTGCACCATTGGTATCGCCGGTAGTCGACTACGAGCCGCAGCCCGTCGGCTTGGCGGCATGCCGATCGAAGCCGGTGCTGCACCGTCGTGCCTCGCGGCCGTCGTCGCCCGCGCGATACGGGGCGGCGGTTCGGGAAGCGGATCCGCCGCGCACCGCCGTCACGTTCGCCGATGCCGCGTTGCGAAGGGTGCTCGAGGTGATCGATCGGCGCAGGCCGGTGGCGCAGCTGCGGCCACTGCTGGCGCCGGCGCTGATCGACACGGTCATCGAGTTGAGCCGGTCCTCGCATAGTCGGAACGATCGCACGACAGGGGTGCGCACCGTCGCGAGGCTGCACCGGGTGCGGCTGCGCATCGTCGACGGCACCGACGGCACCGAAGCCGAGGTGTTCGGGACGTTCACCAATGGGCCGCGGGTGCGTGCGCTGGCCGCACGCATCGAGCTTTACCGGGATCGCTGGCGCATCGTCGCTCTGCAGATCGGCTGAGCCGGCGACCCGCCCTAGCCGCGCCGCTTGGTTTCGCGGGCCTGCTGACGCGCGGCCTCCCGCCGTTCCCTGCGTGAGCCGGTGGATGCGGCATGCTTACCGCCCCCGCCCGTGCGCCTGACCTCGGTTGACCCGTCCTCGGCAGGGCCGCTGTAGGTCATCGGTGGCGGTTCGTTGTCAATTCCCTTGGCTTGTATGCCGGTCGGCGCCGGACGCTCCTTGGTGGCGACTCCACCCTGGGTGCCCTCCTGAGCCTTGGCAGCGGCGGCCTGCGCGAACTCCGCGAGTCCCTGCGGCGCGGCGACCGGCGCCACCGCCGGTGCGGGCGCGGCTTCGACCGACACGTTGAACAGGAAGCCGACCGACTCCTCCTTCATGGCATCGAGCATGCCGATGAACATGTCGTAGCCCTCACGCTGGTACTCGACCAGCGGGTCGCGCTGCGCCATCGCGCGCAGGCCGATGCCCTCCTTGAGGTAGTCCATCTCGTAGAGATGCTCGCGCCACTTGCGGTCGACCACGTTGAGCAACACGTTGCGTTCCAGCTGACGCATCGCGCCCTCGCCGGCGATTTCCTCGAGCTCCTTCTCGCGGACCGCGTACGCGCGCTCCGCGTCCTTGATCAGCGCGTCGAGCAGCTCTTCGCGGGTCAGCTCGCCGGGCTCGCCGACGGCGTCGGAGTCGATGAGGTCGTGATGGTCGATGCCCACGGGGTACAGCTGCTTCAGCGCGGTCCACAGCTGCTCGAGGTCCCAATCCTCGGAGTAGCCCTCGGCGGTCGCACCGTTCACGTAGGCCGTCACCACGTCGATGAGCATCTTGTGAGCCTGGTCGGCGAGGTTCTCGCCCTCCAGGATCCGGCGGCGCTCGTCGTAGATGACCATGCGCTGCTTGTTCATCACTTCGTCGTACTTCAGGACGTTCTTGCGGACCTCGAAGTTCTGCTGCTCGACCTGCGTCTGCGCGCTCTTGATCGCGCGGCTGACCATCTTGGCCTCGATCGGCACATCGTCGGGCAGGTTCAGCCGGGTCAGCAGCGACTCCAGCGTCGCACCGTTGAACCGCCGCATGAGCTCGTCACCGAGTGAGAGATAGAACCGGGACTCGCCCGGATCGCCCTGGCGGCCCGAACGACCGCGCAGCTGGTTGTCGATACGGCGGGACTCATGGCGTTCGGTGCCGAGCACGTAGAGGCCGCCGACCGCTCGCACGCCCTCGGCCTCGTCGGCCGCCTCCGCCTTCACCTGGGGCAGCAGCTTGTGCCACGCCGCTTCGTAGTCCTCAGGCGTTTCGACCGGGTCCAGACCCTGGTCGCGCAGCTTCTTGTCGACCAGGAAGTCGACGTTGCCGCCGAGCACGATGTCGGTACCGCGGCCGGCCATGTTGGTGGCCACCGTGATCGCGCGCAGGCGCCCGGCCTCGGCGATGATGCTGGCCTCCTGCTCGTGATACTTGGCGTTGAGCACGTTGTGCGGGATGCGGCGCTTGGTGAACTGACGAGACAGGTACTCCGAGCGCTCCACACTGGTGGTGCCGATCAGCACCGGCTGACCCTTCTCGTACCGCTCGCTGACGTCGTCGACGACCGCGATGTACTTGGCCTCTTCGGTCTTGTAGATCAGGTCCGATTGGTCGTCGCGGATCATCGACTTGTTGGTCGGGATGCTGACCACACCGAGCTTGTAGATCTCGTGCAGCTCGGACGCCTCGGTCTGGGCGGTGCCCGTCATGCCGGCGAGCTTGTCGTAGAGGCGGAAGTAGTTCTGCAGCGTGATGGTGGCCAGCGTCTGATTCTCGGCCTTGATCTCGACGTGCTCCTTGGCCTCGATCGCCTGGTGCATGCCCTCGTTGTAGCGGCGCCCGACCAGCACGCGGCCGGTGAACTCGTCGACGATGATCACCTCGCCGTCGCGCACGATGTAGTCCTTGTCGCGCGTGAACAACTCTTTGGCCTTGATCGAGTTGTTGAGGTAGCTGACGAGCGGGGAGTTGGCGGCCTCGTAGAGGTTGTCGATGCCGAGCTGATCCTCGACGAATTCGACGCCGATCTCGTGCACGCCGATGGTCCGCTTGCGGATGTCGACCTCGTAGTGGACGTCCTTCTCCATCAGCGGGGCGAGCCGCGCGAACTCGGTGTACCAGTTCGACGCGCCATCTGCCGGGCCCGAGATGATCAGCGGGGTACGGGCCTCGTCGATGAGGATCGAGTCGACCTCGTCGACGATCGCGAAGTTGTGGCCCCGCTGGACCAGGTCCTCCAGGGAGTGCGCCATGTTGTCGCGCAGATAGTCGAAGCCGAATTCGTTGTTGGTGCCGTAGGTGATGTCGGCGCCATAGGCGACGCGTCGCTCGTCGGGCGTCAGGCCGGACAGGATGACGCCGACATCGAGGCCGAGGAATCGGTGCACGCGGCCCATCCACTCGGCGTCACGTTTGGCGAGGTAGTCGTTGACCGTGACGACGTGCACACCGTTGCCGGCCAGCGCGTTCAGATAGGCAGGCAACACACAGGTAAGGGTCTTGCCTTCACCGGTCTTCATCTCCGCGACGTTGCCGAAGTGCAGCGCGGCGCCACCCATCACCTGGACGTCGAAATGGCGCTGGTCCAACACGCGCCACGCCGCCTCACGAGCGACGGCGAACGCCTCCGGCAGCAGATCATCGAGGCTCTCGCCGCCCTCGTACCGCTTTCTGAACTCGTCCGTCTTGGCCCGCAGCTCGGCGTCGGAGAGCTTCTCCACGGAGTCGGACAGGGTGTTGACGTACTGAGCCACCCCCTTGAGGCGCTTGACCATGCGGCCTTCACCGAGACGGAGCAACTTATCCAGCACGCTATTCCTCAGGCTTTCCAAATGGGTTGGATCTGATAGAGCTCAACCCATGGTAGCGACGTGGCACGCCGCGCTGCCTAGACGCGTCAGGCCAGCCGAATCAGCCCACCGGCTACGCGAGCCGGATCAACCCGTAGTCGTAGGCGTGGCGGCGGTACACCACACACGGTTTGTCGCTCTCCTTGTCATGGAACAGGAAGAAATCGTGGCCGACCAGCTCCATCTGCGACAGGGCGTCGTCGGTGGTCATCGGTGTGGCCGGGTGCTCCTTGGTGCGCACGATGCGTCCAGGTTCGTGGTCGTCCAGCATGGCCGCGTCCACCTGCGGTGATTCCGATCCGGAACCGTTGAGGGTGTCGGGCATGGGGCCGATCGCGGTCGCCTCGGCCAGCGAAACGGGGGTCTTGTCGCCGTAATGGATCTTGCGACGGTCCTTGCTGCGCCGGAGTCGATTCTCGAGTTTGCAGACCGCGGACTCCAGCGCGGCGTAGAAGCTGTCGGCGCAGGCCTCACCCCGGACTACCGGGCCGCGGCCGCGCGCGGTGATCTCGACGTGCTGACAGTTCTTGCGCTGGCGCCGATTGCGTTCATGGTCCAGCTCGACGTCGAAGAGGTAGATGGTGCGGTCGAGTCGTTCCAGGCGAGAGAGTTTGTCTGAGACGTAGATGCGGAAGTGCTCGGGAATCTCGACGTTGCGACCCTTGACGACGATCTCGGCTCGCGGTTCGGCTTCGGGCGTCTCGTCGGTGGCCAGCGTTGATTGGTCCGAGCCAATGGAATGGGTTGACATACTTGGCAACTCGTTTCTCTTTCGCGTCCGCACGCGTCAGCGTGCCCGGCTGGATGTGGATACGCGCCGAGGGGACCTGCATGTCTTATGCCTTAGTCGCGGCCCGCCGGTGCAAGGTGTCGTCTACTCACCTCCTACCGCTGGTGGGCGATGCCGGCGCTGGTTGGTGATGCGCCGCCGTGAGGCATTCACGGGTGGTTGATCCCGACGGTAGTCCGTGTTCACCCGGTCGTGCCACAAAATCCACTGAGTTTTCAGGACCTGTTTTCAGTTCTTCACATCCCCTTGATGCCGGAGTAATTACCGGGACCGTCACCACCGGCGGTCAGGCAGCGGCGATAGCCAGCACAGCCGCCACAGCTACGCCGGCCCGCTGCAGGACACGGACAGATTCAGACGCGGTGGCGCCCGTCGTCACGACGTCGTCGACGACCACGACGTCCCCTGCCAAGAGGCCGGCGGGGCGTACCAGCTTCACCCGGCCCGCGATGTTGCGCTGGCGGTCGGCGCTGGAGAGGCCTGCAGAATCGGCGACGAAGGCTCGCGTGCGCAGCGCTGGAACCACGGTGACGTCGGGCTCCCCGGAGGTCGCGGCAAGGGTGATGCGGGTGACCGGGTCCCCGCCGCGGCGCCTGGCCGCCCACCGACGTGTCGGTGCAGGCACCACGGTGAGCGGCGTCTCGACGACGCCCCAGGTCAGCATGTGATCCAGCCCCGCGCCGAGCGCGCCGCCGAGCGGCTCGACGAGGTCGGCGCGGCCATGCTCCTTGACGGCGACGATCGCTTGGCGACGTGCGCCCGCATAGCGGCCGAGCGAGAAGACGGGTATGCCGGGGTCGACGCGAGGGCTGACGAGGTGCGGTTCGTCTGGCTTGACGGCCAGGTCTTTGGCGCAGATGTCGCACCACCGCGTCGAGCGTGCGCCGCAGCCGCCGCACTCCAGCGGCAGGACCAGATCGAGCATGCCCGCAGTGTGGCGGTGATCGGTGACATCTGTTTGGGGGTACTCCTCGTCCCATGCAGGAGGAACGTGAATCAGTCATCGTCAACTGCCTCGTCGACGCGTTCTCGGACCTGATGAGGGCCGATCCCGACGCGTTCCGAACGAAGTTCCGCAAGATGGCGGCGGAGCCGTTCGCCTTCTACCGCGGGAGCGCGTGCGTGTTCTACGCCGACGTCGCAGACCGCGAGGACCGGTGGGCGGACGAGCGGACCTCGCGCGTGTGGATCCAGGGTGACCTGCACGCCGAGAACTTCGGCACCTACATGGATGGCGCCGGGGTTCTCATTTTCGACGTCAACGACTTCGACGAGGCGTTCGTCGGCCATTTCACCTGGGACCTTCAGCGGTTCGCTGCCAGCGTCGCGTTGATGTGTTGGCAGAAAGCGCTGTCCGACGAGGTCATTCGCGACCTGATCATGACGTTCGCCTCGTCGTATCTCGATCAGGTGCGCTGGTTCCTCCGGACCGACGACGACGCGACCTTCTCGCTGAACCTGGAAACCGCGCGCGGCGCCGTGCTGACGGCCTTGCAGGATGCCCGGTTGTCAACGCGTGACGGGATGCTGGACCGGATGACCCGCGTCGACGAATCGGATCGCCGGTTCCGAGAGTCCCACGGCGTACGCCGCCTTGACGACGCTGAATACGCCAAAGTGGAGGCCGCGTTCGAGGCCTACCAGGACACCATCCCGAAATCGAAGCGGTTCCGGGAAGTGGCCTACGACGTCAAGGACCTGGTGGGCAGAACGGGGTTCGGGATCGGCAGCGCGGGGTTGCCGAGTTACAACGTGCTGATCGAAGGGTTCAACCAGGCTCTCGACAACGACATCGTCCTGTCGATGAAGCAGGGCAACGTCGCCGCGCCCAGCCGTGTTGTCGACGACGAGGCGGTGCACAACTACTTCAAGCATCAAGGCCACCGCACCGCAGTGTCACAGCGCGCTTTGCAGGCGCACGCCGATCCGCTGTTGGGCTACACCGAAATCGACGGTGTCGGTTACGTCGTCGCCGAACTGTCGCCGTACGAGTCCGACCTGGATTGGTCGGAGCTGACCGAACCCGACGAGCTGACCGAGGTGATCGATCAGCTCGGCCGCGCGGTCGCCAAGGTGCACTGCGTCGGCGACGCCGACAGCGACCAGGAGCTCGTGCCGTTCCAGACCGAAGAAGCGATCGTCGACGTGATCGCCGACCGCGACAACGAATTCTTCGATGACATGGTTTCCTTCGGTCTGGAGTACGCCGCGACGGTCCGCGATGACCATCGCCATTTCGTCGAGGCGTTCCGGGAGGGACGCATTCCCGGGGTCACGTCCACCTAGATCCGCGTTCGTCGGGCGGTCAGCCCAGGACGATCGAATCCCCCTGCACCGTCACGGGCTGCGACGCAAGCGGTTTCGTCGCCGGCCCGGCGGCGACGGAGCCGTCCAGGTTGAACTTGCTGCCGTGGCAGGGACAGTTGATGGTGCCGTCGACCACTTCGTTCACCGCGCATCCGGCATGTGTGCAGGTCGACGAGAACCCCTTGAAGTCGCCTGCCGCCGCCTGGGTGACGACGACGTCGCCGACGATGAGCCCCGAGCCGACCGGCACCTCCGATGTCTTGGCGATGACGTTGGCGGGTTGCGGCGCCGTCCCGCCTGTCGTCGGCGGAGACTTCGTCGTCGTCGCGGTGTCACCGGACGCCTCCGGATTCTTGCCGTAGGTCGTGCAGGCGGCGAGCACGGACGCGAGCAGTCCGACACCCGCCCCGATCAGTACCTTCTGCCGTGGGATGCGCAAGTCTGTCAATGACATAGAAAGTCTTTCCACTAGAACGTGATTCCGCTGGTCTGGAAGAACCAAAGGGCTGAGGTCAACCAGACGTACACGAGGACGAAGAACAGCAACCCGCCCGCGATCGGGATCACCCAGCCGCGGAGGCCTTTGCGGGTCAGCAACATCATCTTCGTGACAAAGACGCCGTAGAACAAGCATCCGAACAGCGAGTGGAACAGCACCCGACTGTCGGTCTCGGCGAATCCCAGGGCGTACAGGCAGTGCACGGCGACGGGAACGCTGGCCAGCACCGCCAGCCGCCCCGACCACACATGCGCGATGCTGATCCACGCGGGTGCCCTGCCACCCGGAAGCAGCCGGTACATCGCGAAGGCGGACACGAGCTGGAACAGCGCAAGAGCCATTGCGAGCGTCCCCAGCCACGCCTTCACCGCCGTACCACTGGAGAAACCCGCCAGGTTGATCGAAAAGAACTGGGGCTCATGGATTTTGCCGAATGCGCCGAGCCCGACGGCGACGAGCGAGCCGACCAGGACGGCGGTCAGCACCGCTGCGTCGCCCCGCGACGCCGTGATCCGCTTGGTGGCGAGCGACTCAGACATCGCTATTGCCGCCCACCCGTGCCGCGATGACCGTGTTCCCGTCGATGAGCGCACTGCCGTCGGCCGCCAAGCCCGGAGCGGGCGCGGTCGATCCGTCGTCTCGCCGCAGCACGCCGGTCGCCTTACCCGAGGCGTCGACGATCCAGCTGCTGCGGACCCCGTCCTGCTCGTATACGTACAGCCCGGCCGGTGGCTGTGCAGGTTCTGCGGTGAAGTCCCACTTCTTCGCGCCGATCCAGAGCGTTCCGACGACAGCCGTGCCGTCCAGGCGTGCCTCGAGTCGGCCGGTCTTGTCCTTGCTTGTCAGGCTGACGGTGCCGTTGAGCGCTGGGCCTCGCATCCACGATTCGATCGCGTTGCCGTCACAGGCATAGGCGACGGCCTTGTCGCCCTCGACGGCGATATCCAAGGTGATGACGCCCTTGGCGGTCGGGATCTTGCCGACGTAGTCCGCCTTGGCCGGGAACGAGGGCGAGGCGGGCGCGGGCGGTGCGGTGATGGTGGTCGGCGGCGGCGGCGCGGCCACCGGCGTGCCGGTC
Organism: Mycobacterium gallinarum; assembly: GCF_010726765.1. Classification (NCBI taxonomy): domain Bacteria; kingdom Bacillati; phylum Actinomycetota; class Actinomycetes; order Mycobacteriales; family Mycobacteriaceae; genus Mycobacterium; species Mycobacterium gallinarum. The sequence continues at coordinate 5,850,383 of NZ_AP022601.1, read as the reverse complement.
ACCACCGACGGCTGCTCCTGGGAAATGTTGGCGAACAATAGACCGGCACCCAACACCGCGACCGCGCTGAGGGTGACCAGTGGACCACGAACCTTCATCGTCTCTCCTTGGCTGTCGGCCAACGCTTCTAACGTCGGCTCGTCAGCACAACGGGACTCGAGAGGAGATGGTTCAGTGCAACTTCAAGACAGATGCTCAGCCAGGTAGCACCGGTTGCGCGCCGGGCACCATCAGCGGACGCACCTCGGACCACACGGGATCGTCGTCGGCCGCCGTACCCGTCAGCTGCAGCACGCCGCGCTCGTCGGCGACGTAGACCGTCGACGGGTTCGCCGCGACGGTGGTGACCGGCATCAGCAGGTTGCGGCTGGGTCCGTCGGAGTTGACGCCGTCAAGGTTCACATACGACACCGGATGTTGCGGATCCGTGCGGCTGACGACGATGTCGTCGCCAGTGCGCCAGGACAGTGAGACGACGGTGTTGCGCAGTCCGTACCCGAGTCGGCGCGGATACGTCAACGCGTATCCCCCACCGGGTGTCTGCTCCACCCCGGCCATGATGACCTGACCGTCGATGACCATCGCGGCGCGGGTGCCGTCCCGCGACAGTTGCAGTTCCCGGATCGCCCCGGGAAACCGTGACGACACGGGAGTGGAGTCGACGGGTATGCGCGCCGGTTGACCGGATGCGTCCTGGATGACGCGCACCACGTTGTTGCCGTCGACCACGACCCAGACTGCGTCGTCGAGGGCCCAACTGGGGCGCGACAGATTGCGGCCGTCCAGCGCCTGCGAGGCGTTGCCGCCCAACGGACCGAGCCACAACGACGACGCCATGTCGGGGGCGCCCGGGCGCAACGTCACGATCGACGCCACGTTCTGCCCGGTCCGCGATATCGCCGCCGAGGTCTGGTTGGGTGTTGCGCCGAATGCTCCAGGAACTCGCGGCGTGCGGGTTCCGTCCAAGAACACCAGCGACCCGCCCACCAACCCGTGCAAGCCTGCCGCCGCACCGGGGAATGCTCCCGGATCGGTGGCCGCCACATCGGAGGTCTCCCAGCCGTCGGCGAAGCGGTCGTCGAGCGCGGCGCCGTCGGCGGTGATCACGTACGGGCCGTTGATGCCGGCGCGCGACAGCGTCCAAATGATTTGCGCCGCAAGCAGTTGGCGACTGTGCGGGTCGGTGGTCGACAGGTTGTCCAGGTCGATCCGCGCGCCACCGTAGCCGCGGCCGACACCCGTCTTGCCGCCGTCGGCGCGGGTCACCGGACCGCGCAACTTCAACGGCGGCCCCAGCAGGTTGCGTACACTCTTGGCAATTTCTGGACGTGGTCCGGCGATCAGCTTGCTGACCAGTTCGGTGGCCAATTGGTCGGGATCGGACACGGCGACGTAACGCGGATCGGGCACGACGGTGATACCGGTGGGGTCGGCGAAGTACAGGGTGTTGCGTTTGTAGGTGGCCTGAAATTGTTGCCAGTCAAGGAATACCCCGTTCGGCAGCTTGTCGATGCGCCAGCCGCCGGACGTCTTCACCAATTCGATCGGCCCGGGATCGGGCAATGCGCCCTCACCCGTCTCGAACACACCCAGGTCCGACAGCGATCCCAGAATGTCGGCGCGCATGTGCACCGTCACGCGATCGGGTCCCCTGGTTTCGGTGAACACGACGTTGTCGATCAGCAGCGCGCTGCCCGCGTCATCCCATGCGCTGGAACCGGATTCGGTGAGGAACTGTCGCGCCGCCAGATGGCGATTGGCGGGGTCTGCGGTGGCCTTGAGGAATTCCCGCAACAGCACGTCGGGGTCCATGCCGGGCGTGGGCTTGGGCAGGCTCGGCGGCGCGGGCCGGTCGACAGTGCCGATCGCCTGTGGTGACGATGAACTGGGTACTCCTGCACAGCCGGCAAGCACGAACATCAGCATTGAGACGAACGCTAAACCGCGCACCGAGTGCGCGATCAGACCCGAGCGCTTCACACGGTTTCCGTTTCCCGAGCCGACCGGCGCGGCGGACGGTCAGGCTCAACGGGTTTCAGCGGTAGCGGGCTCGTTGTCACCTTGTGGCCGCGCACCAGCGGCAGGGTGAGCCGGAAACAGGCGCCCTTGCCGGGCTCGCCCCACGCCTCCAGCCGCCCCTGGTGCAGCCGGGCGTCCTCGATGCTGATGGCCAGGCCCAGACCGGTGCCGCCGGAGCGGCGCACGCGCGACGGGTCCGAGCGCCAGAACCTGCTGAACACCAGCTTCTCCTCGCCCGGTCGCAACCCGACGCCGTAGTCGCGCACCGTGACCGCCACGGTGTCTTCGTCGACACCCATCCTGATGCGCACCGGCTTGTGCTCGGCGTGATCGATGGCGTTGGCGATCAGGTTGCGCAGGATGCGCTCGACCCGGCGCGGGTCGACCTCGGCGATGACGTCCTCTCCTGGCATGTCGACGATCAGCTCGATCTCGGCGTCGGCCGCCAGGTGGCCGACGTTGTCGAGCGCGCTCTGCACCGTCGCGCGCAGATCGACCGCCTCGACGGACAGTTCGGCGACACCGGCGTCGTGGCGCGAGATTTCCAACAGATCGTTGAGCAGCCCCTCGAAGCGGTCGAGTTCGTTGACCATCAACTCCGTCGAGCGGCGCAGCGCCGGGTCGAGGTCGTCGCTGTGGTCGTGGATAAGGTCGGCGGCCATGCGGACCGTCGTCAGCGGGGTGCGCAGTTCGTGGCTGACGTCGGAGGTGAACCGTCGCTGCAGGTTGCCGAACTCTTCGAGCGAGGTGATCTGGCGGTGCAGGCTTTCGGCCATGTCGTTGAACGACACGGCCAGCCGGGCCATGTCGTCCTCGCCGCGCACGGGCATGCGTTCGGTGAGGTGTCCTTCGGCGAACCGCTCGGCGATCCGCGAGGCCGACCGCACCGGCAGCACGATCTGTCTGGCCACCACAAGCGCGATCACCGCGAGCAAGCCCAGCAGCACGACGCCGCCGGTGGCCATGGTGCCGCGCACCAGCGTGATGGTGGACTCTTCGTTGCTCAGCGGAAAGATCAGGTACAGCTCGAGATTCGCGACCGGCGATGACGTCGGGCTGCCGATGATCAGCGCCGGGCCGGAGAAACCTTCGGTGTTCACGGTCGCGTACTGGTAGCTGACCTGACCGGCCTCGACGAACTCGCGCAGCGCGTTGGGGATCTGCTGCACCGGGCCTGCCGCGGTGGCGGCGCGCGGTCCGTCCCCGGGAACGACGAGCACCGCGTCGAAGGCGCCGGCAAGACCGGGACCCGCGTCGGCGGTGCGGTCGATCAGGGTGTTGCGGGCCAGCTGCAGGCTGCTGTCCAGTGAGCGGGTTTCCTCGCCGCCGACGATGCCGCTGACGGTGCTACGCGCGCGGTCGATTTCCTCGGTGGCGGCCCGCACCTTCACCTCGAGGATGCGGTCGGTGATCTGGCTGGTCAGCACGAAGCCGAGCGCCAGGATGACGGCCAGTGACAGGCCCAGCGTCAAGGTGACGACGCGCAGCTGCAGGGAACGCCGCCAGGCGAGACCCATCGCTCGACCCAGCGCGCCCAGTCCGCGTACAAGTGGTGCCGAACGCCGATGGATGCGCCTTCGCGAGCTCCAGATCACGGGGGTCCGGCCTTATACCCCACTCCTCGAACGGTCAACACCACCTGCGGATTCTCCGGGTCCTTCTCGACCTTGGCCCGCAAACGCTGGACATGCACGTTCACCAAACGAGTGTCCGCCGGGTGTCGGTACCCCCACACCTGTTCGAGCAGCACATCTCGAGTAAACACCTGCCGCGGTTTGCGCGCCAACGCCACCAAGAGGTCGAACTCCAGCGGCGTGAGGGAGATCTGCTCACCCAGTCGGGTGACCTTGTGAGCTGGCACGTCGATGTCCACGTCGGCGATGGACAGCATCTCGGCGGGCTCGTCCTCGTTACGCCGAAGGCGGGCGCGCACGCGGGCGACGAGTTCCTTCGGTTTGAAGGGTTTCATCACGTAGTCGTCGGCGCCGGACTCCAGCCCGAGGACGACGTCGACGGTGTCGGTCTTGGCCGTCAGCATGACGATCGGCACCCCGGAGTCCGCGCGCAGAACGCGGCACACGTCGATGCCATTCATGCCGGGCAGCATCAGGTCGAGCAGCACCAGGTCGGGCCGCAGTTCGCGGACCGCGGTCAGCGCTTGGGTGCCGTCACCGATGACCGCGGTGTCGAAGCCCTCCCCGCGCAGCACGATGGTGAGCATCTCGGCGAGCGAAGGGTCGTCATCGACAACCAGAATCCTTTGCCTCATGGTGTCCATGGTGTCACCAGATCGCGATAAACCCTGGCTACCACACGCGCGTTTTGCGTGTTGACCGGCTCTGGTGTGCATTCAGATCGCGATTGGGCGTGATCGGGGGCGGATTCGCGATCTGAGCGCACACTCCGCGAGGTGCGTGCGCCCGTTACGACAGCTCTGCGGCCAGCTTCGCGGCGTCGACTTCCGGAGGGACGATCTTCCACTGTCCACACCAGTTCGCGGCGGCCAGCTCGGCGTAGACCTCGCCGGTGCGGCGCTGGAGGCCGTCGTCGCGCTCGTAGGCGTCCTTCGCGCGGTCGGCTTCCTCGCGAGCCCGGTGGTCGGCGCGTGCTGCGGCGAGCTCGATCGGCACCGCCAGCAGAATCTGAGCGTCGGGCTGTGGCAGCTCGAGGCGGCCGTACTCGAGGTCGCGCACCCATTCGACGACCTCACCGTCGGCGCCCTGGTGCAACCGGGCGGCGCTGTAGGCCGCGTTGGAGGCGACGTAGCGGTCGAGGATCACCACGTCGTAGGCGTCGGCGCGTCGAGCGATCTCGGCTTTGGCGCCGGCACGGTCGAGGGCGAACAGCACGGCCATCGCATGCACCGACTCGGCGAGGTCGCCGTGGGCGCCGTGCAGGGCCTCGGCGGCGAGGTCGGCGGTGATCGATTCGTGGTAGCGCGGAAAGGCCAGGGTGGTGACGGTCTTTCGGGCGCCCTCGAACGCGGCGCGCAGACCGTTGGTCAGTGTGCGCTTGCCGGCGCCGTCGACACCTTCGATCACGATGAGCACGCAGCGAGCGTAACGGTGAGTTTCGACGCGGCTGACGGTCTATTCCACGAAGACCCATCGGAGGCGAGGAGAATGACGCGATGACAACGCACGCGGTCGGGACGCGCGAACAGTGGCGCGCCGCCTATGAGCGGCAGCTGGCCGACGAGAAGGAGCTGACGCGTCGCGCGACCGAGCTTGCGCGGGCGCGGCAACAACTGCCGTGGGTGCCGGTCGACAAGGAGTACGTGTTCGACACGACGGCCGGCCAGCGCACGCTCGCCGAGTTGTTCGACGGCCGGTCGCAGTTGATCGTGCGGCACTTCATGCACGGGCCCAAGACGCCTGAGGGTTGCCCGGGGTGCACGTTCGAAACAGACAACCTGGTCGGTGCCGCGCCGCATCTGGCGCGCCGGGATGTGACGTTTCTGCTCGCGTCGCGCTCGCCGCTGCCGGTCCTCACCGCATACAAGGAGCGGATGGGCTGGGACGTGGAGTGGGTGTCGACCGGTGGCAGCGACTTCGACGTCGACTTCTTCGAGCACATGTATGTTCCGACGCCGCGGCGCGATCCCGGCCCGGGCGGCGGCAGCATGCTCGACGTGATGGAGCTGATGGCGCTGAGCTGCTTCGCGCTGCAGGACGACACCGTCTTCCACACGTATTCGACCTACGACCGCGGCACCGAGGCGTTGAACGCGACGTGGCAGTTGCTCGACCGTGCGCCGAAGGGCCGCGGTGACGACTTCTCCGATTGGCCACGCAAGCGCGACGAGTACGACACGTAGCACCGCGGACGCACTAGAACCGGCCGCAGTTCGGCGTCGTCGGTAACCCGTTGAATCGGTCGGCAATCCACTGCATCGCGCGCTCGCCGTCCACCAGCATCGGCAGCGCGTGGTTCACCACAAGCTTGTTGAGAAACGGTGGCTGCTCGTTCGTCCAGAACTGCACATCCGCACCTTGGGCACACCAGTCGATACCCAGCTGTCTGGCGGGCCCCCACGGCACCAACGGGTCAAAGCGATTACTCAAGATCATCACCGGCGCATTGGGTTTGTACTTGCCGATCTTCTGCATCTCGAACAGTGTGGTGAACGGTTCCTGCTTGACGAGCTCGAAGATGTCCTCGTTGAAGTACGGCTGCAGATGCCGAAACATGAACTTCGTGATCGTCTCCGCGATGCACTGGTCCTGCACCTTGTACAGCAGGTCCGCTCCCCGCGGCGTCATCTTCGCCCGGATGGTCTGCTCGAACTCCGGATAGGTGGTGATGACGGAGTTCAACGCGTATCCGACCACGCCGACGAGCGCGCTGCCGTCCGCGTACGGGAACAGTTCCTTCAGATCGGCGGGCGGCGCGCCCGCGTACGTCCCCACGACATGGAGGTCCGGCGCATACGACGACGCCAACTCGGCAGCTGCTGCCGCTGCGCCACCGCCCTGCGAGTAGCCCCAAAAGGCAACGGGGCCATGTGGATCCAGCGACGTACCTGGCAGCCGCATGGCTGCGCGGCCGGCGTCGAGCATCGCGTTCGCTTCAGCGACCCTGTTCACGTAGGTGTGCAGTCCAGGTGTGCCGAGACCCTGGTAATCGGTCATGACGATTGCGAAGCCTCGCGCCACCATCGTCGAGACGAACAACTCCTCGTAGTTGAACGCCAGGTCCAGCCACGGCGACCAGTGGATGCCCTGATTGAACTGCCGCGACGGCGCGCATTGGTCGCCCTGCCCCTGGGTGCCGGGGCCGTACACGATCAGCGGACGAGGGCCCTTGCCCGGCCAGGCGTTGTGGGGCTCAAAGTAGGTGCCCGTCACCGCCATCGGATTTCCGCGAGCATCGGTGCTGCGGTACATGATTCGCGTCCCGTTGGCCATGATCATGCCCAGCTCGCCCGACGGTTCCAGCACCAATCGCGACGGCTCGGTACGGATCAGATCGCCCGGCTGTCCGGGCGGTAACGGCACCGGGGGCGTATAGAAGGCCTGATACTCGTCTTCATTGAAGTACGGGTGATGGTCGTCAATGGTCGGATCGTCGGCGTGCGCGTACGGCACGAAAGACGCTGTGAGAGCAATGAGCATGGCGACTACTCCGACCCCCCAGCGCACACAGGGACCGTAACAGAATCGGTATGGCCGACGGCAAGACCTGCAAGCCAATGAGTTCGGTTTGGCCGCGGACGGGGCACATGTGCGCCCGCTGCCGGTTTCCTGTGCAAGGCCTTGGGAAGCCATGCACCGGCATGAGGCAAACCCGAGACTGGCGACAGACAGTCGTACGTCCGTAAGACATGAGGAGTTTCCGATGCTCAACGTTCAGACCGCACGCCGGCTGGCGATTCCCCTGTTCGCCGGCGCGGCTTCGTGCGCCGCACTGCTTGGCGTATCTCCCATCGCGCAGGCGGACAACGGGATGAACCCGCCTAGCTGCACCACGGCCGACCTCGAAGGTGTCCGTGCAGGGGTGGATGCGTCCACGTCGGCCTATCTGTTCACTCACCCCGACCTGAATGGCTTCATGAGCACGCTTTCTGGCCTGTCACGCGAACAGGTCGCCGAGCACGTCACGACCTACATGGAGACTCATCCGCAGGAGAAGGCGGAGATGACCGGCATCCGACAACCGTTGACGGACATCAAGAATCACTGCGGTTCGATCGTGAATCCCTGACCGCGCAGAGCAAAGCCCCTGACACAAATGTGTCAGGGGCTTTGCTTTAGCGAGTGAATCTCAGTAGCGGTAGTGCTCCGGCTTGTACGGGCCTTCGACGTCCACGCCGATGTATTCCGCCTGCTCCTTGGTGAGCTTGGTCAGCGTGCCGCCGAGCGCCTCGACGTGGATGCGCGCCACCTTCTCGTCGAGGTGCTTGGCCAAGCGGTACACCGCATTGTCGTACTCGTCGTTCTTGGTCCACAGCTCGATCTGCGCGATCACCTGGTTGGAGAAGCTGTTGCTCATCACGAACGACGGGTGACCCGTCGCGTTCCCCAGGTTCAGCAGCCGACCCTCGGACAGCACGATGATCGACTTGCCGTCGTCGAAGCTCCACTCGTCGACCTGCGGCTTGATGTTGACGCGCCTGGCACCGGACTTCTCGAGGGCGGCCATCTGGATCTCGTCGTCGAAGTGACCGATGTTGCCGAGGATCGCCTGGTGCTTCATCGCCCTCATGTGGTCGAGCGTGATGATGTCCTGATTGCCGGTCGCCGTGATGACGATGTCCGCCCAGCCGATCGCTTCTTCGACAGACTTGACCTCGAAGCCATCCATCAACGCCTGCAGCGCGTTGATCGGGTCGATCTCGGTGACCGCGACTCGGGCGCCCTGAGCCTTGAGGGCCTCGGCGCAGCCCTTACCCACGTCGCCGTAGCCACAGACCAGGGCAGCCTTGCCGCCGATCAGCACGTCGGTGCCGCGGTTGATGCCGTCGATCAGCGAGTGCCGGGTGCCGTACTTGTTGTCGAACTTGGACTTGGTCACCGAGTCGTTGACGTTGATCGCGGGGAACGGAAGATCACCGGCCGCCTCGAACTGGTACAGGCGCAGCACACCGGTGGTGGTCTCCTCGGTGACACCCTTGACCGCCTCGGCGATCTTGGTCCACTTGTCCTTCTCGGTCTCGAAGCGAGTCCGCACCAGGTTGAGGAACACCTTCCACTCGGCGGAGTCGTCGTCCTCGGCGGGAGGCACGACCCCGGCCTTCTCGTACTGCGCGCCGCGCAGCACCAGCATGGTCGCGTCGCCGCCGTCGTCGAGAATCATGTTGGCGGGCTCACCCTCCCAGGTGAGCATCTGCTCTGCGGCCCACCAATACTCCTCGAGCGTCTCGCCCTTCCAGGCGAAGACCGGGGTGCCCTTGGGCTCCTCCTCGGTCCCGTTCGGTCCGACGACGACGGCCGCCGCCGCGTGGTCCTGGGTGGAGAAGATGTTGCACGACGCCCACCGCACCTCGGCGCCGAGCGCGACCAGGGTCTCGATCAGCACGGCGGTCTGGACCGTCATGTGCAGCGAGCCCGAGATGCGCGCACCCTTGAGCGGCTGCACATCGTGGTACTCGCGGCGAAGCGCCATCAGGCCGGGCATCTCGTGCTCGGCCAACCGGATTTCCTTGCGGCCGAACTCGGCCAGCGACAGGTCAGCAACCTTGTAATCGATGCCGTTGCGGACGTCGACCTTCAATTCAGTCATGGATTTCTAGAGCCCTTCTTCGTTCGTCTTTGCCTCTGGGGGCACAGATGTGCCCAGCCAACCCCTCAGCCTGCGGGCTCGCGGGACAGGCGCTCGTGCATGTGAAACGACGAGGGCGCTCTGACAGCTAAGAGGTATCCCCAACACCGTAGCGTTCGGCGAACGGCGTCATCAAACGGGCCAGGTCAGACGCGACATCATGATTAGCCTCGGGCGGCATCGACACGTAGCTCATGGCGAGGCGGACGATCGCCCGCGCCAGCACTCCCGCGTCCTCATCACTGCACCCGACCCAGCTGTCGACGAACGTCGCAGTGAGTCGCTGAGAGCAGTGCATGATGATCGGACCGCTGTCCGTGGTGATGAGCTGAAGCAGATCGGGTTTGAAGTCACCGGTCAGCAGCGAGATCACCAGCGGATCGGCGGCCGTTTCGGTGAAAAAGTCGCGAAAGCCCTGGACGAAGGCCGCGCGCACGTCGCCCTCGTTGCCGACAATCGCGTCCTCGATCTGGTCGACGAGCCGGTCGGCCAGGCGCAGCGCGTACGCCTGCGCCAGACCTTGCCGCGAGCCGAACTCGTTGTAGATGGTCTGGCGGCTGATGCCCGCGGCTTTGGCGACGTGCGACAGCGTGATCGCCGACCAATCACGGCTGAGCAGTTCCTCGCGCATGCCGTCCAGAATCGAATCGCGCAGCAACACCCTCGACGCTTCGGCGTACGGGATGCGCTGCGCGGTCCGGCGGTCGCGAGAGCTTCTCACCCTCGCGACACTAGTCATTCCCGTCGCTTCGCTCGCCTGGCCACAGTCACGAACGTGCCACCTCCACCATCTCGAAGTCGGACTTCGCGGCCCCGCAGTCCGGGCAGCTCCAGTCGTCGGGGATGTCGTCCCAACGCGTTCCGGGGGCAATGCCGTCCTCCGGCCAACCCTTCGCCTCGTCGTACTCGAATCCACACTGCACGCAGATGAACAGCTTGAAGTCACTCATTTCGTTGCTCCTATCGTTTCGAAGTCGACCTTCTCGCGTACTGCACAGTCGGGGCAGCACCAGTCCTCGGGGATGTCGCTGAACGCCGTGCCCGCCGGAAACCCCTCCCGCGGAGCACCTTTCGCCTCGTCGTAGACGTAGTCGCAACCGGGGCAGCGGTAGGCGGCCATCAGACCGTCGTCCCATACCGCGCGAGCACCTTGTCGCGGACGCGAGGGTGCACATTGACCCGGCTGATGTCGCCGTCGTAATGGTCCAGCACGCGGTGATCCATCACCTTGCGCCACAGCGGCGGGAAGTACGTCAGCGCAATCATCGATGCGTAGCCGCTGGGCAGGTTCGGCGCCCCCTCCATGCTGCGCAGCGTCTGATAGCGACGCGTCGGGTTGGCGTGGTGATCGCTGTGCCGCTGCAGGTGATAGAGGAACAGGTTGGTCACGATGTGGTCGGAGTTCCAGCTGTGCACCGGTGCGCACCGTTCATATCGACCGCTTTCGGTCTTCTGCCGCAGCAGCCCGTAGTGCTCGAGGTAGTTCACCGTCTCCAGCAGCGTGAACCCGAACACCGCGGAAATGAGGATGTACGGAATCAGGGCCACGCCGAACACCGCGATCAGCACGCCGTAGAACACCACCGACATCGCCCAGGCGTTGAGCACATCGTTGGACCAGTGCCACTTGCTCTTGCCTGCACGCTCGAGCCGCTTGGCCTCCAACTCCCACGAGGACTTCGCGCTCCCCCACACACTGCGCGGCAGGAACTCCCAGAACGTCTCACCGAAGCGAGCCGACGCGGGATCTTCCGGAGTGGCGACGCGAACGTGGTGACCCCGGTTGTGCTCGATGTAGAAGTGGCCGTAAAGCGTCTGGGCCAGCGTGACTTTCGCCAGCCAGCGTTCCAATTCGTCCTTCTTGTGGCCCATTTCGTGTGCGGTGTTGATACCCACCCCTCCGAGCATGCCCACCGACAACGCAAGGCCGATCTTGGCCGGCCAGCTCAGGCCACCGTCGAATCCCAGCCAGCTCAGATTCGAGGCCGTGAACAAGTACGCGCCGAAGATGACGCTGGCGTACTGGAACGGAATGTAGATGTAGGTGCAGTAGCGGTAGTACTTGTCGTTCTCGAGTCGCTCCATCACCTCGTCGGGCGGGTTTTGACCGTCGGGTCCGAACCGCAGATCCAGGGCGGGCAACAGGATGTACAGCAGGATCGGGCCGATCCAGAACGGCACCTGCGCCGCGCCGTGCCAGCCCCATTGGTTGAACGCCCATACCAGCGGCATCACGACAAACAGTGCGGTCGGGGCGATCAGCCCCATCAACCACAGGTAGCGCTTCTTGTCGCGCCACTGTGCGATCTCTTGCTCGGACATCTGCATGGTCACGGGGTGCCTCCTCATGTGAGTGCCATCACGACTGCGGTTGACTATAGAGCCAATTTTGTCCTCTGTCTAGACACGGATAGGTATTTTGTAAAGCAGATCGACGTGCTTGCGGCTACCCTGTGACCTGCCATGGCTGATCCGCACAAGGCGAAAGCGCTCGAAGACCGCTCGCATGAATTGGCTGACGCGGGTCTCGCCGCCGAGGCCCTCGCGGCCTGCGAAGCCGCTGTCGCTCAGTACCGTGAATTGGCCGCCGCCGACCCCGGCGAGTACACCTTCGCGCTCGCGGTTGCGCTGACCAACCTGGGCGGCGCGCTCGAAAACGTCGACGCGGCCCAAGACACCGTCGCTGTTCAGGTTGAAGCGCTGCGCCTGTACCGCCAGCTCACCGACGCCGACCCGGGCCGATACGCCCCGTACGTCGGCCTCGCTTTGACCAACCAGGCGGGCGGACTGGCGAATCAGGGCAGGTTCTCAGAGGCGCTCGAAGCGGTCGACGCGGCTCTCGACCAATTCAGTCGGCTCAGCCCGTCGCTTCCCAGCGAGTTCAATCCCGCCGTGGGGCAGGCGCTGGCGACGCGGGCGTGGGTGCTGATGGACCTCGGCCGCCTCGATGCCGCGCTGGAGGCGGTCCGCGACACATTGACATACCACGACCGAAACGGCTTGACCATCCCCGATTTGTTCGCCCCGGAACTGGCCGTGGCACTGTACGAGACCGCCGACACATTGTCCGACGACGACAAGCACGCGGAGGCTCGCGAAACCGCAGGCGCCGCCGTCGAACTCTTTCGTGAACTGACCGAACAGAGCTCAGGCGCCTTCGACATGGAGTTGGCACACGCGCTCTATCTGTTGTCCTACGAACTCAGTGAATTGGGCCGCTACGACGAGGCGCTGGCCCCGGCGGCTGAGGCCGTCGATCTGTTCCGGATCCAAGCCGCAGCCGACCCCGAGTCAGGTCTACCGGACTTGGCGATGGCACTGCACAACAGGGGATACCAGCTGACGATGCTCGAACGTTTCGACGAGGCCGTCGCCCCGGGCGGCGAAGCTGTCGGCATCTACCGCGAACTCGCCGCCGCCGATCGAACGGCCCGCACAGATCTCGCCGAGGCGCTCAAAGACCACGCTGTCGCGCTATACGGCGTGGGTCGGCGCATGGATGCGTCGGCCGTCAAACAGGAGGCAGAACGGCTATGACGACGGTTCTTCTGACCGTGCCGATACGGACTCCCGCTTGCCGAGGAGCGAGTGCCTGCGCCCGTAGATGAAATAGATGAGGACGCCGACGGCCATCCAGATGAGGAACCGGATCCAGGTCAGCGCCGTGAGGTTGAGCATCAGCCAGACGCACGCGATGATCGCCGCGATAGGCAGCAACGGCACGCCCGGCGCGCGGAAGCCGCGTTCGAGATCCGGGCGGGTGCGACGCAGGACGATCACCCCGGCGGACACCAGCACGAATGCGAAGAGCGTGCCGATGTTGACCATCTCCTCGAGCTTTCCGATCGGAAACACCGTTGCCGTCACCGCCACCAGCGCACCGACGATCAGGGTGATCCGCACCGGCGTGCCGTGCTTTCCGGTCTTGGCCAGCGACCGCGGCAACAGCCCGTCGCGCGACATCGCGAACAGCACACGGGTCTGTCCCAGCACCAGCACGATCACCACGGTGGTGAGGCCCGCCAGCGCGCCGATCGAGATGATCTTCGCCGCCCAGTCGATACCGTTGGCGGCGAATGCGGTTGCGAGGTTGGCCTTTTCACCTGCCTCGCGCAACTCGGTGTAGCTCACCATGCCCGAGATCACGATGGCCACCGCGACGTAGAGGACGGTGACGATCGCCAGGGACGCAAGGATGCCGCGCGACACGTCACGCTGCGGATTCTTGGTTTCCTCCGCCGTGGTGGCGACGATGTCGAAGCCGATGAACGCGAAGAACACGATGGACGCACCGGCCAGCACGCCGTACCAGCCATACGTACTACCCCCGGCGCCGGTCAGCAGGGAGAACAGCGACTGCTCGGTGCCGGAACCACCTTCGCCGGCCTGCGCGGGAGGGACGAACGGGGTGAAGTTCTCCGCCTTGATGTAGAACGCGCCGACGGTCACGACGAGCAGCACGACCGCCACCTTTATCACCGTGATCGCCAGGCTGACCTCCGCCGAGAGTTTGGTGCCCCACGCCAAGATCACCGTCACGAAGATGATGATCAGCAGGGCGCCCCAATCCACCTGCAGCCCAGCCAGATCCGCCGTGCCACCGCCGAACCCGAACACTGTGCCCAGATAACTGGACCAGCCCTTGGCCACGACGGCGGCCGCCACCGCGAACTCGAGGATCAGATCCCAGCCGATGATCCACGCGACGAACTCGCCGAACGTCGCATAGGAGAACGTGTAGGCGCTGCCGGCCACCGGCACCGTCGAGGCGAACTCGGCGTAGCACAGCGCGGCCAGACCGCACGCGATCGCGGCGATCACGAACGAGATCGAAATCGCAGGGCCGGTGATGTTTCCCGTCGTTGACGCCGTGATCGTGAAGATGCCGGCGCCGATGACCACGGAGACCCCGAAGACGGTGAGATCCCACCAGTTCAGATCTTTTCGCAGGCGAGTTTCCGGTTCGTCGGTGTCGGCGATCGACTGCTCAACCGACTTCGTTCGCCTCGGCATCGGCGTTCCTCCCGTGGTCCGTCTCGGGAATGTACCGAGTACTGTCCACCCAATGGGGCGGAGTTATAAACACGTAGCCGTCATCGGAGCGAGCCTGGGAGGCCTGTGCGCTGCCCGGGTGCTCTCCGATGTCAGCGAGCGCGTGACGGTCTACGAGCGCGACGGACTGCCGGACGGCCCGGCCAACCGGACGGCCGTCCCGCAGGGCAGGCACGTCCACCTTCTGATGGCACGGGGAGCTCAGGAATTCGAGAGCCACTTCCCGGGCCTGCTCGACGACATGGTCGCCGACGGCGTGCCGATCCTCGAGAACCGGCCCGACTGCATCCACTTCGGCGCCGCAGGTCACGTGCTGGGGACCGCACACCGACTGCAGGACGAGTTCACCGCATACGTGCCGAGCAGGCCGATGCTGGAGTGGCAGATCCGGCGTCGCGTCATGGCGATCGAGAACGTCGACATCGTGCAGGCGACGATCACCGAGGCCACCTACGACGCTGCGCGCCGCCGTGTCACCGGCGTACTGCTCAACTCGGGCGAGGTCGTGTCGGCCGACCTCGTCGTCGATGCGACGGGCCGGGGCACCCGCCTGCCGGTGTGGCTGGAAAAGTGGGGCTATCCGCGGCCCCGCGAGGAAACCGTCGACGTGGGCATCGCTTACGCCAGCCAACGCGTGCGGGTTCCTGACGGCCTTGTCGCCGAAAAGGTTGTGGTGGCGGGTGCGTCCCATGAGCATCCGGTGGGCGTGGGCGCGCTGTTCTACGAAGACGGCGTCTGGAACGTGACCACCTTCGGTATCGCCAAGGCCGAGCCGCCGCAGGACTTTGCGCAGATGTGCGACCTGGTCGACGAGATTCTGCCCGAGCACTTCTCATCCGCGCTACGGCGGGGCACCCCGCTCGGCGAGATGGCATTTCACAAATATCCGACCAGCCGGTGGCGTCGCTACGACAAGCTGCAAAGCTTCCCCGACGGCATCTTCCCGTTCGGCGACGCCGTCGTCAGCTTCAACCCGACGTTCGGGCAGGGCATGACGATGACGGCGATCCAAGCGGGCAACCTGCGCAAGATCCTCGAGTCGGGCGTTCCGGACGTCGCAAACCAACTCGCGAAAGCCACGGCCAAGACGACGTACCCGGTGTGGATGATGACGGTGATCGGCGACCTGGCGCTGCACGACGCCACCACGACCGACAAGGTGCCTTTCTGGTACAAGCCGGTGGGCGCGTTATTCGACCAGTTCCTCGGGGCCGCCGAGACGGATCCTGTTCTGGCCGAGTGGTTTCTGCGCCGATTCAGCCTGCTCGACAGCCTGTACATGGTGCCCTCGGCGCGCCTGGTCGGCCGCACCATCCGGCACAACATGCGGGCGCTCCTTGCCGAGAAGCGTCAGGCTCGCTCGAGGCCCGGTCAGGAGCTGGTCGCCGGTCGATAGCGGCACACGCCATTTCGCGTGGTTGGCGCCGCTAGATTCCGACAGTGGCCCTGAAGAGCTTCGTCGGGGCCTCGGCGGTCAGGCGGATCGGCCCCTCGTCGGCCGCCACCCACGCGGCGGATCCGCGCTGCAATGTGACCTTGTCGCCCTTGGCGTAGACCACTGTCGACCCCTCGGTGCACAACAAGATCTGCGGCCCGTCATGACGACACGGCGCGTCGATCTCGTGACCGACATGCTCGCCCTCGATGCGCAGCTCTGACACCGCGAACTCCGGAGCCGGTGTGTTGTACACCAATTCCATTCCGTCCCTTGTAGTCGTAGGGCGGATCGAGTCCTCACTGGCAGGGGTGAAGTCGAGCACGCGAAGCAGTTCGGGCACGTCGACGTGCTTCGGGGTGAGTCCACCGCGCAACACATTGTCGGAGTTGGCCATCACCTCGAGGCCAACGCCGTGCAGATATGCGTGGAGGTTCCCGGCGGGCAGATAGATGGCTTCGCCGGCCTGCAGGGTGATGCGGTTGAGCAGCAGGCTGGCCAGCACACCTGCGTCACCCGGGTAACGCTCGCCGAGTTCGAGTACCGTCCTTGCCTCGGCGGCGAATGTCTTGTCACCCGAACGCACATAGTGGATCGCGCCCTCGATCACCTGGGGCACCAGCACGTCGAGATCGGGCTGCGGAGCGGTGATCCACGTGGTGAACAGAGCCCGCAATCCGAACTCGTCGGGCTGACCAGCCAGCAGGGCGACATACGGGTCGAGCTCGGTCACCGCGAGCGCACGCATCAGCTCGACGCTGCGCGCGGCGGGCCGGAATCCTGCCAGCGCTTCGAATTCCCCCAGAGCGACCAGGATTTCGGGTTTGTGGCTGGGGTCGCGGTAGTTGCGATTGGGTGCGTTGACAGGGAGACCCAATCGGTCCTCGCGGGCGAAGCCCTCGGCCGCCTGCCGAGCACTGGGATGGGCCTGCAGCGACAGCGGCTCGTCGGCCGCGAGCACCTTGAGCAGGAACGGAAGCGTGTCACCGAATCTGGCGCGCACAGCAGGCCCGAGCTGTCCCTCGGGATCGTCGCGCAACGTGTCGAGCAGCGACCGTTCACCCTCTTCGGTCTCCAGCCACGCGGGATCGCCCGGATGAGCCCCGAACCACAACTCGGCCTCCGGATGCATTGTCGGGCTTGGCCTTCCGGTGAAGTCAGCGATCGCGGTCCGTGACCCCCAGGCGTAGGTCCGCACCGCTCCACGTAGCAAGTTCACTTGCTCAACCTCGAACCAGCTTCAGGTAGACGGCCGTCATCTCCATCCGAACAGCCAGCATCGCCAGCTGCTCTTCCAGGCGACCTGGACTGGTCGGAGCGGCAGGCAGGCGCTCGATGTCAGAGCCTTCGAGCGCCTCCGGCACATCCTCGGCGTGGATCACGTCGACGCCGTCCAGCCCGGCGACCCTGGCCGCGACCACGGCTCGCTCGGCGTCGACGGACAGCACAAAGGTCCGAACCCGTGGCGGCAGCGGACCGTCGATCTGCTCGTCATGGAATATCGACTGCTCGCGATCGGCGCCGGATGCCTCCCCCATTCCGCCGCGCAGCGCCACCATCGCCTCGGCCAGGCCCACCGCGGCCACCGCTCGATGAGCGACCCGCAACATCACGGCCGCGACGTGCCGCGCCAGCACCAGCGTCGCCGCGTTGTCGCCCGCGATGACGACCTCGGCGCCCGACATACGCTCGGCCAACGCCTTCGCGGGATTGGTGAGCAGCTCGCGAGCGGCGCTGTTGCGCAACGCTTCTGCGTCCAGCTCGTCGGCCAGCGCGGCCAGGTCGACCCGGAGTCCCTGGTCGACCGTGTGCAGTGTCGCCAGGCCGGCGGCCAGATAGCGGGAGAAACTGAATTCGTCGGGCACCCACACCCGCGGGGCCAGTGCGACGGATCGTCCCGCAGTGGCGTCGCGCAACGGTCCCTCGTAGGGCGCGACGACGACGACGCGGGCGCCGCGCCGCACTCCGGTGGCAGCGGCCGCCACCAAAGCGGGATCGCCGGGATCGTCGCCGGCCACGATCAGCACGTCCAGCGCGCCGATCCACGGCGGCACCTCGGGGGCGACGACGATCGGTGCGGCCACCGAACCACCTAACGCAGCGGCGAGCAATGACCCTGCCGCTTCGGCATTTCCGCGACCGGCCACCCAGATCACGGTGCGCGGGGGCTCGGTGCTTCGCAGCGGATCCAGGTCGCCCTCGTCGAGCGCCGCGGCGGTGGCGCGTACCTGCGCACCGGCCATCGCGACCGCGCGCAGCGATCCGTCGCGGTCGGCGGCCAGCAGTCCTTCCGCATCGTCGAGATCGACGAGAGAGTGGGTGGCGTTCACTTGGGCACCTCGGATGCCGCCTCAGTCGACGCCGAGATCCGTGCCGCGATCTGTTCGACGATCGCGTCGACCTCTTCCGTGGTCCGCGCCTCGACGTTCAGCCGCAACAACGGCTCGGTGTTGGACATCCGCACGTTGAACCAGGATCCGTCGCCCAGATCGACGGTCACTCCGTCCAGGTGGTCAATCGAGTGGATGCGGGCCGCGAAGGAGGACAACACCCGGTCGATGCACGCTTCGGCGTCGGTGACCGTGAAGTTGACCTCGCCCGACGCTTCGTAGCGTTGGTAGTCGGCCATCAGGTCGGACAGCGGCCGGTCCTGCTCACTGAGCGCGGCCATGACGTGCAGCGCCGCCAGCATGCCGGAGTCGGCGCCCCAGAAATCGCGGAAGTAGTAGTGCGCTGAATGCTCGCCGCCGAAGATCGCCCCGGTTTCGGCCATCAGCGCCTTGATGTATGAGTGTCCGACGCGCGACCGTACCGGGGTGCCGCCCCGTTCAGCCACGAGTTCCGGTACCGCCCTCGAGGTGATCAGGTTGTGAATCACCGTCGCGCCGATCTCGCGACCGAGTTCGCGCGCGGCGACCAACGCGGTCACCGCCGACGGCGAAACCGGCTTACCGAGCTCGTCGACCACGAAGCAGCGGTCAGCGTCGCCGTCGAACGCCAGCCCGATGTCGGCACCGGTGGCCAGCACATGCGCTTGCAGGTCGACGAGGTTCGCCGGCTCCAGAGGATTGGCTTCGTGATTCGGGAACGTGCCGTCGAGTTCGAAGAACAACGGAGCGAGCGTGATCCCTGCAATCGATCCCAGCACAGCGGGAGCCGTGTGGCCCGCCATTCCGTTGCCCGCGTCGACGGCGACCTTCAGCGGCCGCAACCCGGCCAGGCTGACCAGTGACCGCAGAAAGTCGCCGTAGTCCGTCAGGACATCGCGGTCCGCTTTCGAGCCACGCGGCCCGTCGTAGACCGGTATCCCGGCGATCACGTCCTCGCTGATGGCCATCAGCCCGGTGTCCTTGCCGACGGGCTTGGCGCCTGCCCGGCACAGCTTGATGCCGTTGTAGGCGGCCGGGTTGTGGCTCGCGGTGAACATTGCGCCCGGACAGTCCAGCAGACCCGAGGCGAAGTACAGCTGATCGGTGGACGCCAGGCCGACGCGCACCACATCGAGGCCCTGCGCGACCACACCCTCGGCGAATGCGTCCGCGAGCGACGGTGAGCTGTCCCGCATGTCGTAGCCGATCGCCACCTGGGTGGCGTTCTCACCGCGCATGAGCCGAGCGAACGCGCCGCCGACGTCGCGGACGAAATCCTCGTCGATCTCTTCGCCGACCAGGCCGCGCACGTCATACGCCTTGATGACGCTATGGACAGCCGCGGCAGGCCGGGACATACAACTCCTTGTGACGTGGACTACTGGCGCCAGCCTAACCGTCGAATGAAAGAGGCATGTGCGCTAGCCCTCGCCGAAGCTCTGCTATTCAGGTGGGTCGGGCAACACCCGCAGGTGGCCCCGTCGGCGCCCGTTGGACTCGGACCTGCGGGCCGGCGGTGCCATCAGCGCGCCGCCGGACACACCGGTAACCGGATCGGAAAACCCTGCGGCCACTCCGTTGATCGGCGGCGCCATATCGCGTCCTTCTCGCACCGCGTCGGCGAGCGCCACCAGATCGTCCTCGTCGGGGTGCGACGGCAATGGACCCGCGTGGCGAACCAGCTCCCATCCGCGAGGCGCGGTGATCCGGCCGGCGTGCAGGACGCAGAGATCCCACGAGTGAGGCTCGGACACCGTGGCCAGCGGGCCGACGACTGCCGTCGAGTCGGAGTAGACGAATGTCAGCGTCGCGACCGCATAGTGGGGGCACCCGGGCCGGCAGCAGCGACGGGGAACGTTCACAGCGAGAGGTTATCGTGCGCAAACGGCGCAAGCCGCCGGACACGCGCGCCATCGGAGCGTCGATCTTCAACCGTTACGATCGCTCCGTGGCCGAACGCGGACACCACCGATCACGCCGCGGTCGCGAAATGCGCGGGCCGCTCCTTCCACCGACCGTGCCGGGCTGGCGCAGCCGCGCCGAACTGTTCGACATGGCGGTGCTCGAGGCGTATGAGCCCATCGAACGCCGGTGGCAGGATCGGGTGTCGACGCTGGACATCGCCGTCGACGAAATACCCCGTATCTCGGCCAAGGATCCCGAAAGCGTGCAATGGCCGCCCGAGGTCATCGCTGACGGGCCGGTCGCCCTGGCCCGGCTGATCCCCGCGGGCGTCGATGTCCGCGGCAACGCCACTCGGGCGCGAATAATGTTGTTCCGCAAGCCGATCGAACGGCGGGCGAAAGACACCGCCGAACTCTCGGAGCTGTTGCACGAAGTCCTGGTGGCACAAGTAGCCACGTATCTGGGTGTCGAACCCTCCGTTATCGACCCCACCATCGAGGACGAGTGAACAAACTCGCCTAGATCACGCCGCGTTTGAGGCGACGGCGCTCACGTTCGGAGAGCCCGCCCCAGATGCCGAAGCGTTCGTCATGGGCCAGCGCGTAGTCGAGGCACGCGTCGCGCACCTCGCAGCCCTGGCAGATGCGCTTGGCCTCACGAGTCGAGCCACCCTTCTCGGGGAAGAACGCCTCGGGGTCGGTTTGTGCACACAATGCCTTCTCTTGCCAGAGGTCGTCCTCCGGAGTGAGCATTGCCGGCACAGCCGGGATTACCGGCGGCACATCAATCGGGGCGGGCACCAGACTCAACTGGGGACGCCGAGGCGTCTCGAACGGTGCCGGTCCAAAATTGGTGTGCGGCGCGCTGTCAACTGAGCCAAGTAGCCGGTCGTCGAACCGGACCGCATGATCGAAATCGCTGTACTCAAAAGACATTTTCCGCCTCCTCACCTGATGTCGTAGATCCGTAACTTTGAGCCCCACTATTTACTGTGCGGCCATTTCCGATTCGAACATATGATCGAATCTCGGTCTGCGACACCGAAACCGGCTGGCCAACCGCGAAATGACACTGGTGTGATTACACACGCGCTAGCAGCCGCGGTCAAGCGTTGGAACAGAAATTCATACCATTCCGTGACCGGAATTCGGCGCGTCGGAATATCGGCGTGTCTGTCACACCCCTCGGCCACGTGCCCCAGCTCGCGCGCGACGGCCTAGTGTCGGTCACTGTGAAGGTCACGGTTCTGGTTGGCGGCGTAGGCGGCGCCCGCTTCCTGCTCGGAGTACAGCACCTGTTGGGGCTGGGCCAATTCCAGGATTCGGGGAAGTCGGCACACGAGTTGACCGCCGTCGTCAACGTCGGCGACGACGCATGGATGTTCGGTGTGCGGATCTGCCCGGACCTCGATACCTGCATGTACACGCTGGGTGGAGGCATCGATCCCGAACGCGGGTGGGGTCATCGCGACGAAACCTGGCATGCCAAGCAAGAACTCGCCGCTTACGGTGTGCAGCCCGACTGGTTCGGCCTCGGCGACCGCGACCTGGCCACCCACCTTGTGCGCAGCCAGATGTTGCGCGCCGGCTATCCGCTGTCACAGGTGACCGAAGCGTTATGTGGCCGTTGGTCACCCGGTGCACGATTGTTACCCGCGAGCGACAACCGCAGCGAAACCCATGTCGTGATCACCGATCCCGAGGACGGCGAGAAGAAGGCGATCCACTTCCAGGAATGGTGGGTGCGATACCGCGCGCAGGTACCCACCCACAGTTTCGCCTTCGTCGGTGCCGACGCGGCGACTGCCGGTCCCGGCGTCGTCGAAGCCATCGAAACCGCCGACGTCGTACTGATCGCCCCGTCCAACCCGGTGGTGAGCATCGGATCGATCTTGAACATCCCCGGCATTCGCGGCGCGCTGCGCACGACGACGGCACGGGTCATCGGCTACTCCCCGATCATCGACGGTAAGCCGTTGCGCGGCATGGCCGACGAATGTCTGTCTGTCATCGGTGTGGACAGCACCTCTGAAGCAGTCGGCATCCACTACGGGGCGCGCAGCGGCACCGGCATCCTCGACGCCTGGCTGGTCCACGAAGGCGACCGCGCCGAGATCGACGGTGTCGAGGTGCGCGCCGTACCGCTGTTGATGAAGGATCCGGCGACGACCGCCGACATGGTGCGCGCCGGAGTGGAGGTCGCCGGGCTGAAAGTGGATCCACGGCGATGACCGAACACGGATCCGCAGCAGCCGTCGAAATCCTGCCCGTGCCAGGGCTGCCCGAGTTTCGTCCAGGAGATGACCTTGCCGAGGCGATCGCCACGGCCGCACCCTGGCTCCGCGACGACGACATCCTCGTGGTCACTAGCAAGGTGATGTCCAAATGCGAGGGCCGAATCGTCGATGCACCCGTCGACGCCGAACAACGAGACATCCTGCGACGCAAACTGATCGACGCCGAAGCCGTACGCGTACTGGCTCGTAAGGGCAGAACACTGATCACCGAGAACGCGATCGGCCTGGTGCAGGCAGCGGCCGGGGTGGACGGTTCCAATGTCGACTCGGCAGAACTCGCTTTGCTGCCAACGGATCCCGATGCCAGCGCCGCGAAGTTGCGAAGCGGTTTACGCGAACACCTCGGAGTCACCGTCGGGGTGGTGGTGACCGACACCATGGGGCGTGCGTGGCGCAACGGGCAGACCGACGTCGCGATCGGCGCAGCGGGACTGCGCGTGCTGCACGGCTACGAAGGGTCGCGCGATCGGCACGGCAACGAGTTGATCGTCACCGAGATCGCGGTCGCCGACGAGATCGCCGCGGCGGCCGATCTCGTCAAGGGCAAGCTGACCGACATCCCGGTCGCGGTGGTACGCGGGTTGTCCCTGCCGGATGACGGGTCCAATGCCCGTCGCCTGGTGCGCGCCGGCGAGGACGATCTGTTCTGGCTGGGCACCGAGGAGGCCATTGCGCTCGGTCGCAGTCAGACCCAGTTGTTGCGGCGGTCGGTGCGCACTTTCACCGACCAGGACGTGCCACCCGAGCTGATCGAGGCCGCGATCGGCGAAGCGCTGACCGCTCCCGCACCGCACCACACCCGGCCGGTCCGGTTCGTGTGGATACAGGACCCGCACCGGCGACTGGCACTTCTGGATCGAATGAAGGAGAAGTGGCGCGCCGATCTCACCGGTGATGGCCGACCAGCCGATGCCGTCGAACGCCGCCTCGGTCGTGGCCAGATCCTCTACGACGCACCAGAACTCGTCATCCCGTTCATGGTGCCCGACGGTGCGCACAGTTATCCCGACGCCGACCGCACCGCTGCCGAGCACACGATGTTCACCGTCGCGGTCGGGGCCGCCGTGCAGGCCCTGCTGGTAGCGCTGGCGGTGCGCGGTGTGGGCAGCTGCTGGATCGGGTCCACGATCTTCGCCGCCGATCTGGTGCGCGACGAGCTCGACCTGCCGGCCGATTGGGAGCCGTTGGGTGCCATCGCGATCGGTTTCCCGCCTGAGCAGCCGGGACCACGCGATCCGGTGCCGACCGACGATCTGCTGGTGCGCAAGTGACCCTGCACGCGTCGGCGGTCCAGGCGTTGACCGAATGGCATGCACCCGATCCCGGTCAGGACTCGCTGCGCCACGCCGTGCTGGCGTTCCTGGCCGCGCGCCCCGACGGCTGCCTGCGGTCGTGCGAGCCAGGGCACGTGACCGGTTCGGCGTTGGTGATCGACCACACCGGAACCCACGCGCTCCTCACGCTCCACCCACGGTTCGGCCGGTGGCTGCAACTGGGCGGGCACTGCGAGGAATCCGACCCCGACATCGTCGCCGCGGCGCTGAGGGAGGCCACCGAGGAGTCGGGCATCGACGGCCTGCAGATCGATCCGGTACTGGCCGCGTTGCACGTACACCCGGTCACATGTTCGCTGGGTGTGCCGACCCGTCACCTCGACATGCAATTCATCGTGCGTGCGCCCGCAGGCGCGGAAATCGCGCGCAGCGACGAGTCACTGGACCTTCGGTGGTGGCGACTGGACTCATTGCCCGACGACGTCGACTTCGGCCTCACCCAGTTGGCCGCAGCGGCTCGGCGAATCCGCGAATTCGGCGCGCACACGCACCGCGACGGTTGATTAGCGCGCCAAATTCGCAACCGCTTAGATGTCCGTCGAGTAGCGGATGCCGCCGTCGGGGATCGTGACCCCCGGCCACACCCGTGCACCGCGCAACAGCTCGCAGCGCGCACCGATGTCGGCGCCGTCGCCGATCACACCGTCGCGGATGAGCGCGCGGGGTCCGATGCGCGCTCCGAAGCCGATGATCGACCGCTCGATCACCGCCCCTGCGCCGATCTTGGCGCCGTCGAAGATCACCGCACCGTCCAGACGGGCACCACCGGCGATCTCGGCGCCTCGACCGACGACCGTGCCGCCGATGAGCAGCGCTCCCGGCGCGACGCTCGCCCCGTCGTGGACGAGCTCCTCACCGCGGTGCCCGTGCAGCGCGGGTGACGGTGCGATACCGCGGACCAGATCGGCCGATCCGCGCACGAAATCTTCGGGCGTGCCCATGTCCCGCCAGTACGTGGAGTCGACGTAGCCACACACCCGCAGGCCGTCGGCGAGCAAGCCCGGGAACACCTCGCGTTCGACGGACAGCGCACGCCCCTTCGGGATGCGATCGATGACCTCGCGCTTGAAGACGTAACATCCGGCGTTGATCTGATCTGTCGGCGGATCCTGTGTCTTCTCCAGGAACGCCGTGACGACACCGTCGGAATCAGTTGGCACACAACCGAATGCCCTGGGGTCGCCGACTCGAACCAGATGCAGAGTGACATCGGCGTCGTTGTTCTCGTGGCTGTCCAGCAGCGCGCGCAGATCAGCGCCGGACAACACGTCGCCGTTGAAAACCAGCGCATTGGAGTGCCGAAGCTTGGACGCTACGTTGGCGATGCCGCCGCCGGTGCCCAACGGCTCGGTCTCGACGACGTATTCGATCTGCAGCCCGAGCTTGGACCCATCACCGAACTCCGACTCGAAGACCGCCGCCTTGTACGACGTGCCGAGGACGACGTGCTCGATGCCGGCATCGGCGATCCTCGACAGCAGGTGGGTGAGGAACGGCAAACCCGCGGTCGGCAGCATCGGTTTGGGTGCCGACAGCGTCAATGGGCGCAATCGGGTGCCCAGACCGCCGACCAATATGACGGCATCTACTTCCGCAGGGTTCATCGGACCCGTCCCCCCTTCGCCTGTTTGCGCCGGGAATTGCGCACGACCAGGCCAGCGCGCGCAGCCAGAGCGGCCTTGATTGTCCATCGCAGAGGCGCCTGTGACCAGTGCGGATAGCGATCCGCAAGGAAAGTGTAGGTGCTGGTGTGGTGGGCGGCCAGGTTGCGGGCAGGATCCCGTCCTGTCGCGTGACCCTTGTCGTGCAAAATTTCGGCTGACGGCACGTACACATTCTGCCAGCCCGCGTGTCCCAGACGATCTCCCAGGTCAACGTCCTCCATGTACATGAAGTAGCGCTCGTCAAACCCCGCGATCTCGTCGAACGCAGCCCGCCGCAGCAACAAACAAGACCCAGACAACCAACCGACGGCACGTTCGCTGGGACGCTCCCTGGCCTGCCGGTAGGTCGCGGTCCACGGATTGGACCGCCACAGCGGTCCGACGACCGCGTGCATACCGCCCCGGATCAGACTGGGCAGGTGTCGCGCCGACGGGTACACCGTGCCGTCGGGGTCGCGGATCATTGGCCCCAGAGCACCCGCGCGCGGCCAGCGTGATGCGGCGTCGATGAGGATGTCGATGCTGTGCGGACCCCACTGCACGTCGGGGTTGGCGACGATGAAGAATTCCGAGTCCCCCGAGATCGCTTGAGCCGAGCCGCCTTTCAGGTACTCGTTCACGGCACGATTCACCGCACTGCCGTAACCCAGGTTGGCTCCGGTGCGCAACAGGCGCACGTTGGAATAGTGCTCCAACGCTTCTTCAGGCGCACCGTCGGTCGACCCGTTGTCGGACATGATGACCGTCACCGCGCGGTCGGTGGCATGCGACAGCGACGCCAGGAACCGGTTCAGATGCGGTCCCGGCGAATAGGTCACCGTCACCACTACGAGCTCGTCACTCACGTGACGGCTACCAACTCATGCTTCACGGCGTAGAGGTTAATGGGCTGTGGTCCGCGATCGCCGCGGCGAGCGCCTCACGCCAAGGCCGCAGCGGAGTCAGCCCGGCATCGGCGGACAGCCGGGCCGACAGCGCCGAGTACTGCGGCCGCGGGGCTGGCCTGGGATGGCGGTCGGTGCCAACCGGGCGCACCCGGGCAGGATCGGCTCCCACGGCCTCGAAGACCGCTTGTGCCTGCTCGTAGCGGCTGGCTTCGCCCGCGTTGGCGGCATGCAGCACCGGCTCTCGGATGTTGCCCTCTGCCACCTCGAGCAGGGCGCCCACCAGGTCGGCGGCGTATGTGGGCGAGCCGACCTGGTCGGCCACCACGTCCACGGTCTGATCCCCGGCGGCAAGACGACGCATCACCGCCACGAAGTCGCTGCCGTCACCGCCCTCGTAGATCCACGCCGTCCGGACGATGTGCGCATCGGGCATCGCGGCGAGCACCGAAAACTCACCAGCGAGTTTGGTGCGGCCGTAAACGCCCACCGGCGCGGTCTCGTCGTCGATCTCGAACGGGGTGCGCTTCGGGCCGGAGAAGACGTAGTCGGTGGAGATGTGGATGAAATCTGCGCCCGCGCGGGCACAGGCGTGCGCGATATTGGCGGGCCCCACGGCGTTGACGGCGTGGGCGCGCTCCTCGTCGGACTCCGCCGCGTCGACCTTGGTGTAGGCGGCACAGTTGATCACCACGTCACCCGATTCGATGAATCGCTCGGCCGCCGGCGCGTCGGTGATATCCCACTCTGACGAGGTCAGCGCCAGTACCTCGCGGCCCCGACTGCGCGCCTGAGCTGCCAATTCACGTCCGACCATGCCACCGGCACCGGAGATAACGATTCGGGCAGATTCTTGGAAACCCATGGTGACGAGTCTGGCACGCCGACCCGGGCTACCGGGTCTGCGCCCTTATCGCAAGTAACCTGGGCTGATGCCCGCTCGTACTCTTCGTGTCATCGCCGTGTCGATGGCACTGGCGATCGTCGTCGGCACCGGCGTCGCCTGGGGCAAGATCCGATCGTTCGAGTCAGGCATCAACCACATCTCCCCCATTTCGTTGGGCGGGGGCGGTGAAGACGGTGCGATCGACATCCTGCTGGTCGGTGTCGACAGCCGCACCGATGCGCACGGAAACCCGTTGAGCCAGGAAGAACTCGCAACGCTGCGGGCAGGCGATGACGAGGCGACCAATACCGACACGATCATCTTGGTGCGAATTCCCAACAACGGTAAGTCCGCCACCGCGATCTCGATACCGCGCGACTCCTACGTCGAGGCGCCCGGGGTCGGCAAGATGAAGATCAACGGGGTCTACGGCTCGGCCCATTTCGAGAAGCTCGTCGAGCTGGTCGAACAGGACGGTATGGAAAAGGCGCAAGCCGAACCGGAAGCCATCGAAGCCGGCCGCGAGGCGTTGATCAAGACCGTGGCCAGCCTGACCGGCGTCACCGTCGACCACTACGCCGAGATCGGGCTGCTCGGGTTTTCGCTCATCACAGACGCTCTCGGCGGCGTGAATGTCTGCCTGACGAACCCTGTCTACGAACCCCTTTCGGGTGCCGACTTTCCGGCGGGCTGGCAGAAGCTGAGCGGTCCGCAAGCGCTGAGCTTCGTTCGCCAGCGTCACGATCTGCCCCGCGGCGACCTGGACCGGGTGGTGCGCCAGCAGGCGGTCATGGCATCGCTTGCCCACGAAGTCATTTCGAGCAAGACACTGTCGAGCCCGGCGACGCTGAACCGGCTCGAGGACGCGGTGCAGCGCTCTGTCGTGCTGTCCGACGGTTGGGACGTCATGGAATTCGCCGAACAGTTGCAAAAGCTGGCCGCGGGCAACGTCGCCTTCGCCACGATTCCCGTGCTGCAGGAGAACGGTTGGAGTGACGACGGCATGCAAAGCGTGGTGCGGGTCGACGCGGGCGAGGTCAAGGATTGGGTCGACAGCCTGCTGCACGACCAGGACGAGGGCAAGACCGAGGAATTGGCCTACACGCCCGAGAAGACGACCGCCGACGTGGTCAACGCCAGCGACGTCAACGGTCTGGCCTCCGCGGTCTCACAGGTGCTGACCAACAAGGGCTTCTCCCCGGGCAGCACCGGAAACCATGAAGGTGCCCCGGTCACGGGCAGCCAGGTGCAGGCGGCCAAGGCCGATGACCTCGGCGCGCAGGCGATTGCCAAGGATCTGGGCGGACTGCCGATCGTCGAGGACGCGTCGGTGGCGCCCGGCTCGGTACGGGTGGTCCTCGCTGCCGATTACACGGGTCCCGGTTCGGGCCTCGACGGCATCGACCCGACGCTGACCACCGCCGACCCCGTAGCGGCCGGCTCAACGGCGGAAGACCCACTGGCGTCGCCGATCATCACCGCAGGCTCGAACGACCCGGAGTGCGTCAACTAGCTGTGAGCACAGTCAGTTCGGCGATCCTCGATCCGCTCATGGCATCCGATCCTGCCGGTCCGCGGATCACCTACTACGACGACGCGACCGGTGAGCGCATCGAATTATCCACCGCCACACTGTGGAACTGGGCGGCCAAGACCGGCAACCTCCTGCGGGACGAACTGGGCGCGGGTCCGTCCAGCAGGGTCGCGGTGCTGTTGCCCGCGCACTGGCAGACCGCGGCCGTGCTGTTCGGAATTTGGTGGATCGGCGCCGAAGTCGTCACTGCCGGAGAAGCCGACATCGCGTTGTGTACCGCGGATCGTCTCGACGAGGCCGACGACGCCGTCGGAGTGGGCGAGATCGCCGTGCTGTCGCTGGATCCGTTCGGCAAGCCGGCGCCCGATCTTCCCGTGGGCGTGACCGACTACGCCACCGCGGTGCGTGTACACGGCGACCAGATCATCCCCGAACGCCATCCCGGTGCAGCGCTCGAGGGCCGGTCGGCGGCCGACGTGGTGTCCGACGCGCAGGCGTCCGCTGCCGAACAGGGGCTCACGGCCGACGACCGCGTGATGTCGACGGCCGACTGGACGCACGCCAACCACCTGACCAAGAATCTGCTCGCAGTCTTCGCGGCCGGTGCATCGCTGGTGCAGGTGGCGAATCAGGATGCCGCGGCGATGGGTCGCCGCAGACAAATGGAGAAGATCACCCGCGGTTGAGCGAACGATGCCACGCTGAATCATGATCAGTCGGCGTCAGTTCATGGTCGTGGGCGCGTTGGGTGTGGCGGGCGTAGCAACGGCCTGCTCGCAGTCGCAGACACCGTCAGCCGGACCGGCGAACCTCTCTCTGGCGGCCGGTGAGTCCGACCTCGACCTCGCCGGCGCTACGCTTCGCACCTGGGCCTATAACAAGCAGGTGCCCGCTCGTGAAATTCGCCTGCGCAAGGGGGAGCGACTCCGGGCCGAACTGACCAATGCCCTGCCCCAGGACGTCACCGTGCACTGGCACGGCATCGCGATTGTCAACGATATGGACGGGGTACCGCCCCTGACGCAGGCGGCGGTGGCCAATGGTCAGACGTTCACCTACGACTTCGTGGTGCCCGACGCCGGAACCTATTGGTTCCATTCTCATGTCGGCACCCAACTGGACCGCGGCCTGTACGGGCCACTCATCGTCGAGGACCCCGACGAGAAGGTCGACTACGACGACGAACTCGTTGTCGTGCTGGACGATTGGATCGACGGCACCGGCACCAACCCCGACCAGGTGTTCGAGAATCTGCGCAAGACGGGGATGAAGCCGATGGAACCAGGCGGCCCCGGCGTGACGCCGATGACTCCGCTCGGCCAAGACGGCGGCGACGTCACCTACCCCTACTTCATCATCAACGGCCGTGCCGCGAAAGATCCCCAGGTTGCGGATTACCGCACGGGCCAACGGATTCGGCTGCGGGTGATCAACGCGGGTTCCGACACGGCGTTTCGGGTGGCGGTACCCGGCACGTCCATGCGGGTCATTCAGACCGACGGCTTCCCGGTGGTTCCCGTGCAGGCGGACTCCGTGCTCCTTGGCATGGGTGAGCGGTTCGACGCGATCATCGCCGTCGACGAGTCGCGGCCGGTCATCGCCGTGCCCTACGGCAAGCCGGGCCATGCCCAGCTGAACATGCGGGTCGACAACAAGCCCGCCGCAGTGAACGTCGACGAGTTCGTGGCGTCGGTAGGGACGCAGGCGCCGCTGGACACCGCGACGCTGTCACCCGCGCCGGAGGTGACGCTGCCCGCGAAAAAGCCCGACCAGATCATCGACGCCCGCCTGGCCGGACCCGTCGACGGCTACAACTGGCCGATCAACGGAAAGCTGTACGACCCGCCGCGCGATGGGGTGACGGTGCAGCCGAATCAGCGGGTCCGCATCAGGTACATCAACGAGTCGATGATGTTTCACCCGTTCCATCTACACGGCCACACATTCCAGGTGATGAACGGTGACACCCCGAAGGCGCGCAAGGACACGGTGCTGGTGCCGCCGCTGCAGACCGTCGATGTGGACTTCGACACCGATAATCCCGGCAAGTGGATCACTCACTGCCACAACACCTATCACCTCGAGGCGGGGATGGCGTTCTTTCTCCAGTACGCCGGCTGATCCCTACTTGAGCAGGGCGCGCGACATGACCACACGCTGAATCTGGTTGGTGCCCTCGTAGATCTGCGTGATCTTGGCGTCGCGCATGAACCGCTCGACGGGGAAGTCCACCGTGTAGCCGTAGCCGCCGAACAGCTGCACCGCATCGGTGGTCACCGACATCGCGACATCGGACGCGTAGCACTTGGCCGCCGAGGAGATGAATCCGAGATCGGGCTCGCCGCGTTCGGCGCGCGCGGCAGCGGTGTACACCATCAGCCGGGCCGCCTCGATCTTCATCGCCATGTCGGCGAGCATGAACTGCACCGCCTGGAAATCTGCGATGCGCTGACGGAACTGCTTGCGCTCCTTGGTGTATGCGATCGCAGCCTCGAGCGCGCCCTGGGCGATGCCGACAGCTTGGGCACCGATCGTCGGGCGGGTGTGGTCGAGAGTGGCCAGTGCGGTCTTGAAGCCGGTGCCCTCGTCGCCGATGATCCGATCGCCCGGGATGCGGCAGTCCTCGAAATACAGTTCTGTCGTCGGGGACCCCTTGATGCCCAACTTACGCTCCTTGGCGCCGACCGCGAACCCGGGATCGTCCTTGTGCACGACGAACGCCGAGATCCCGTTGGCGCCCTTGTCCGCATCGGTCACCGCCATCACGGTGTACCAGGTGGAGTGCCCGCCGTTGGAGATCCAGCACTTGGCGCCGTTGAGCACCCAGTCGTCTCCGTCGCGGCGCGCACGGGTCCGCATCGACGCCGCATCGCTACCGGCCTCACGCTCGGAGAGCGCATACGACGCCGCCGCTTCACCGGCGGCGATGCTCGGCAGCACCTGCTTCTTGAGTTCTTCGGACCCCCGCAGCAGCAGGCCCATGGTGCCGAGCTTGTTGCATATCGGAATCAGCGACGACGACGCACACACCCGCGCGACCTCTTCGATGACGATGCAGGCGGCCACCGAATCGCCGCCCTGGCCGCCGTACTCCTCGGGGATGTGGATCGCGGCCATTCCGGCAGCGGTCAGCGCCGCTTCGGCTTCGTCGGTGTAGCGCGCCTTCTCATCGACGTCCGCTGCGTGCGGCGCGATCTCCTTGTCACACAGATCGCGCAGCACCGCGCGCAACTCGGTGTGCTCGTCAGAAAGCTTGAAAGCGTCGAACGACGGGTTTCCGATGGCCATGACAACTCCTTGCTACTCGTCGGTAACTTTACCGTCCCGGCCGAGCAGCCGGTCACGCAGAGCCGCGTCCTTCTGCAGGACCATGTCCGACAGCGCGCTCTGGAAATCCTCGACGCGCTTGCGCAGCGCGGCATCCGACGACCCGAGAATCCGCACGGCCAGCAGCCCGGCGTTGCGGGCGCCACCAATCGACACGGTCGCCACGGGCACCCCGGCGGGCATCTGCACGATCGACAGCAGCGAATCGAGGCCGTCGAGCTTGGCCAGGGGCACCGGAACGCCGATGACGGGCAGCGGCGTCGCCGAAGCCACCATGCCCGGCAGGTGCGCGGCTCCGCCGGCACCGGCGATGATCACCTCGATGCCGCGCGCGGCGGCCGACTTCGCGTAATCCAGCATCCGATCGGGCGTGCGGTGCGCCGACACGACGCCGACCTCGAACGGAATGTCGAACTCGGCCAGCGCAAGTGCCGCGTCCTCCATCACCGACCAGTCGCTGTCGCTGCCCATGATCACGCCGACGCGTGGCGTCGTGCCGTCACTCATGGTTGTCTCTCTTCGCGCAAGCGCTCATCGGGTTGTCTCTCTTCGCGCAAGCGCTCATCGGTGCCCACTCCATCCGTCGGTCCATTCCGCATGCGACAACCAGTGCGCCGCGCGCGTCGCGCGTTCCCGGACCTCCCCGACATACGCGGCGTCGTCCGGGGATCCCCACGCCGCCCCAAGCACGTTGACGTGGCCGATCTTGCGACCGGGACGCTCGCCCTTGCCGTACAGATGCACCTTGGCCTCTGGAATTCGCCCGAACAGGTGATGCAGTCGCTCGTCCATGCTCATCGTCGGGGTTTGTTGAGCGCCAAGCACATTCGCCATGACGGTCACCGGCGCGATCGGCGAGGTGTCCCCCAGCGGATAGTCGAGCACCGCTCGGAGATGCTGCTCGAACTGGCTCGTGCGCGCACCGTCCATCGACCAGTGCCCCGAATTGTGGGGCCGCATCGCCAACTCGTTCACCAGCAGCCCGCCGTCGGTTGTCTCGAACAGTTCGACCGCCAGCACACCGACGACGCCGAGCTCTTCGGCAAGGCGCAGCGCGAGACCGCCTGCGGCACCGGCGACGTCGTCGGCGAGGTCGGGAGCTGGTGCGATCACCTCCACACAGATGCCGTCGCGCTGCACGGTCTGCACCACCGGCCACGCCGCACCCTGACCGAACGGTGAACGGGCCACCAGCGCAGCGAGTTCACGCCGCATCTCGACCTTCTCCTCGACCAGGACGTCGGCCCCCGACTCCAGATACTCGGCGGCCGCCTCGCGCGCGTGGGCGATATCGCGCGCCAGCGTGACACCGCGGCCGTCGTAGCCTCCGCGCACGGTCTTGAGCACCAGCGCGGCATCCGAACCGGCCGCGAAATCGTCCACATCACCGGGCGACGTCACGGCCGCGAACCGCGGCACCGGCGCACCGAGTGCCTCCAGGCGTCGTCGCATCACCAGCTTGTCCTGCGCGTGGATCAGCGCCGTCGGCGGCGGCGCGACGTTCACCCCCTCCGCGATCAGCTTGTCGAGCATCTCGGTAGGCACGTGCTCGTGGTCGAACGTCAGCGCATCTGCGCCGACCGCCGCACGGCGCAGCGCGTCGAGGTCGTCGTGGGCGCCGAGCACCACGTCGGGGGTCACCTGAGCGGCGGGATCCTCGGATGTGACGGCCAACACACGCAGTGTCTGACCGAGCGCGATGGCCGCCTGATGGGTCATCCTCGCCAGCTGTCCGCCGCCGATCATGGTCACTAGCGGCGGCTTCGTCGAATTGCGCGGCACGGACCTATGTTGTCATGCCGACCTAGGGTTTACCGCCGGTGACCTGCACGGGTACGCGTGACGTGGTCGATTTCCGTAGACTGCCCTGTTGTGTCCTTCACCGATGCCACGATCGCGCGGCTCCCGAGCCCGATCCGGCCGTACTTCGAACGGCACCACGAGCTCATCAAGTTCGCGATCGTCGGCGCCACCACCTTCGTCATCGACTCGACGGTCTTCTTCACGCTGAAGCTCACGGTGCTGGAGCCCAAGCCAGTGACGGCCAAGATCATCGCCGGCGTCGTCGCGGTGATCGCGTCCTACATCCTCAACCGCGAATGGAGCTTCCGCGACCGCGGCGGCCGGGAACGGCACCACGAGGCGCTGATGTTCTTCGCGTTCAGTGGCGTCGGCGTGCTGCTCTCGATGGCGCCGCTGTGGTTCTCCAGCTATGTGCTGATGCTGCGTGTGCCCGAAGTCAGCCTGACTGTGGAGAACATCTCCGACTTCGTCGCGGCCTACATCATCGGCAACCTGTTGCAGATGGCCTTCCGCTTCTGGGCGTTCCGACGCTGGGTGTTTCCGGACGAGTTCGGTCGCAACCCGGACAAGGCACTGGAGGCCACGCTCACCGGCGGGGGTATCGCCGAAGCCGTCGAGGATGTTCGCGACCCGGCTCTGCGTGGGATCGATGCGGACGGCACCGTGACACCGCTGCGCAGGCCGACCCGCCGCGCGCGGCGACTGGCTCAGCTCGGCGATTCCTCCGAGCCCAGGGTGTCGAAGACTTCGTGATACAGCAGCGAGTGGACCTCTTCCACTCGCGGAATGTCCATGAACTCCAGCGGATCCTGAGACGCTGACTCGATGATCAGTGTGCCGGTGCGCAGCATGCGATCAAGCACGCCGTGGCGGAATTCCACGCTGTTGATCCGGGCCAGTGGAATGTCGATGCCTGAGCGGGTCAGCAGCCCGTGCCGGAACATCACCCTGCGGTCGGTGATGACGAAATGCGTCGTCCACCAATTGAGGAACGGCCAGACCGTCAGCCAGATGACGATGACCGCCCACACGACCGCGATGACGATCATCACGACGTTGCGGGCGGTGGGGTCCCAGTTGGTGGTGTTGACGTAGCCCGCCGCGAACGTCGCGACCGCAGTGATCACCAACAGGATCAGGATGGGACCTATCAGTCGCTTCCAATGCGGATGGCGGTGCAGCACCACATGCTCGTCTTGGGCGAGCACCTTTTCCGGATATCCCATGAGCGAAGACCCTATTCCGGATCAACCGTCCGCGGGCCGCAAGTGGACGATGTCACCTGCGGCGACGATGGTCGGCCCGCCGTCGGTGTCGATCGACAGCCGGCCCTGGTCGTCGACGTCGCGAGCCACCCCCAGGATCTCGCGGTCGCCGGGGAGAATCGCGCGGACCGGCAGCCCAAGGGTCAGGCTGCGGGCCCGGTAGTCGGCCATCAGTTCCGGGTCCGCGCCGCCGGCGCTGCGCCAGGCATCGACGCGACGGCCCAACTCGGTCAGCAGCCGAACGATGAGTTCCTGACGATCCGGCGCGGCGACGCCGAGCCCGACGAGGGATGTCACACCGTCGACGCCCACCTCGTCACCACGCAGTGACACGTTGAGGCCGATGCCGACGACGACCACCCGTTGCTCGGCGGCGACCTCGGCCAGGATTCCCGCCAATTTGCCGCCGCCGGCGAGCACGTCGTTGGGCCATTTCAATCCGGCGTCGACGCCGATGCTGTTCACGGTGTCGACGATGGCCACCCCCGTCGCCAGCGGAAGCCAGCCCCAGGCGTCCGTCGGCACCGCGGCGGCATCGATCGCCACCGACAGCGTGATCTGGGCGTATCGCGCCGCCGCCCAGCTGCGCCCTTGCCTGCCGCGGCCGGCGGTCTGGTGTTCGGCGATCAGGACAGCGCCCGCGATGTCGGCGCCGCTGTTGGCCCGCGCGATCAGGTCGGAGTTCGTGGACCCGGTCTGAGCCACCACGTCGACCGTCCGCCACACCGGGCCGCCTTCGATGGCGGCACGCAACGTCGTCTCGTCGAGGGGAGCGCGCTCAGCAGTCATTGGCCAAACGTAAGCGACGCCGCGCACGGCTGCTTAAGGAGATATTAAGGACGCGCTGTCCGCGTCGTTGGCGCCGTTCGTTAGCATCGACGCTCATGACGAGCGTTAGCGATCAGTCGGTCGAGCCCGCGGGCGAGCACGAGATCGACATCCACACCACCGCAGGCAAGCTGGCCGATCTTCGCAAGCGCACCGAAGAGACGCTGCACCCGGTCGGAGAGGCGGCGGTCGAGAAGATCCACGCCAAGGGCAAGCTGACCGCCCGTGAGCGCATCCTGGCGTTGCTGGACGAGGGCTCGTTCGTCGAACTCGACGCGCTGGCCCGGCACCGCAGCACGAACTTCGGACTGCAGGACAAGCGCCCGTTCGGCGACGGTGTGGTGACCGGCTACGGCACCATCGACGGCCGCGAGGTCTGCATCTTCAGCCAGGACGTCTCGGTGTTCGGCGGCAGCCTCGGCGAGGTCTACGGCGAAAAGATCGTCAAGGTTCAGGATCTCGCGATCAAGACCGGGCGTCCGTTGATCGGCATCAACGACGGCGCCGGAGCCCGCATCCAAGAGGGTGTGGTGTCACTTGGCTTGTACAGCAACATCTTTCACAACAACATCATGGCCTCCGGTGTCATCCCGCAGATCTCGCTGATCATGGGCGCCGCCGCGGGCGGGCACGTGTACTCCCCCGCGCTGACCGACTTCGTCGTCATGGTCGACCAGACCAGCCAGATGTTCATCACCGGACCGGACGTCATCAAGACCGTCACCGGCGAGGACGTGACGATGGAGGAATTGGGCGGCGCGCACACGCACATGGCCAAGTCGGGCACCGCGCATTACGTGGCGACCGGCGAGCAGGACGCCTTCGACTACGTCCGCGACCTGCTGTCGTATCTGCCCGCCAACAACTACGCCGACCCGCCGCGTTACCCGGCCGCGGTGCCGGAGGGCGCGATCGAGGACAACCTCACCGAAGAGGACCTCGAGCTGGACACGCTGATCCCCGATTCGCCGAACCAGCCCTACGACATGCACGAGGTCATCACGCGGATCCTCGACGACGACGAGTTCCTCGAGGTACAGCAGGGCTACGCGCAGAACATCATCGTCGGCTTCGGCCGCATCGAAGGCCGACCGGTCGGCATCGTCGCCAACCAGCCGACCCAGTTCGCGGGCTGCCTGGACATCAACGCCTCGGAGAAGGCGGCGCGGTTCATCCGCACCTGCGACTGCTTCAACGTGCCGATCGTGATGCTGGTCGATGTTCCGGGCTTCCTGCCGGGCACCGACCAGGAGTACAACGGCATCATCCGCCGCGGCGCGAAGCTGCTGTATGCCTACGGCGAGGCGACCGTCGCCAAGATCACCGTCATCACCCGCAAGGCCTACGGCGGCGCGTACTGCGTCATGGGCTCGAAGGAGATGGGCGCCGACGTGAACGTCGCGTGGCCGAGCGCGCAGATCGCGGTCATGGGCGCCGCGGGCGCGGTCGGGTTCGTGTACCGGCAGGAGCTGGCCAAGGCGGCCAAGGAGGGTCAGGATGTCGACGCGCTTCGCTTGGAGCTGCAGCAGACGTACGAGGACACTCTGGTCAATCCGTACATCGCCGCCGAACGTGGCTATGTGGACGCGGTGATCCCGCCGTCGCACACCCGCGGCTACGTCGCAACGGCCCTGCGCCTGCTCGAACGCAAGATCACGCAGGTGCCGCCGAAGAAGCACGGAAACATCCCGCTATGACCGGAGACGAGGCCGTGACCGCAGAGCACCACGACCACGAAGTGCCCATCCAGGTCGTAAAGGGCAAGCCGACCGATGAGGACATCGCCGCGGTCATCGCTGTGCTCGCCGCCGCTTCCGGTACCCCCGCCGAGCCGAGGGAGCAGGAAGAGAACCTGTGGGGGCATCCGGTCGACCGGCTGCGCTATTCGTTCTTCAGCTGGCAGAAGGTGACACTTCAGCAACGGACGCACATGCGCCATCGATGACGCGATTCGTTCTCGCGTCAGCATCGCCCGGTCGCCGTAAGGTGTTGCGCCAGGCGGGAATCGACCCACTTGTCATCGTCTCCGGTGTCGACGAGGACGCCGTCATGGCCCGTCTGGAACCGTCGGCCACCCCCGCCGACGTGACCACCGCGCTGGCCGCCGCAAAGGCGGATGCCGTTGTCGGGGTCCTCGATGCCGACGTCGCCGCCGATTGCGTTGTCATCGGCTGTGATTCGATGCTGTACCACGATGGCACATTGCGCGGTAAGCCCACCACCGTCGACGCGGCGCGCGCCGGCTGGCAGCAGATGGCGGGGACTTCGGGCGAGCTCTACACCGGCCATAGCGTGATTCGTTTGCAGGACAACGCAATAGCGTGGCGTGCCGCCGATGCCACCGTGACCACGGTGCGGTTCGCCAGCCCGTCCACAGCGGATCTGGATGCCTACGTCGACAGCGGCGAGCCCACGGCGGTCGCGGGTGGATTCACGCTCGACGGGCTGGGCGGCTGGTTCGTCGACGGCGTCGACGGCGATCCGTCGTCGGTGATCGGTATCGGACTGCCGCTGATCCGTCGGCTACTCGCCGACGGGGGCCTGTCGATCGCCGAACTCTGGTCCGCCAACCCGCTGCGCTGATCCGCCGCGTGGGTAGGCTCGCAGTGTGCCGCTACCCGCCGATCCCGCCCCCGCCCTGGCCGAGTACGCCCACCCGGAACGCCTGGTCACCCCCGACTGGCTGTCGGGCAACCTCGGCAGGCCCGGACTGGCCATCGTCGAATCCGACGAGGACGTGCTCCTCTACGACACCGGCCACATCCCCGGCGCGGTGAAGATCGACTGGCACACCGACCTCAACGACCCGACGGTCCGCGACTACATCGACGGCGCGCAATTCGCCGAGCTGATGAACCGTAAGGGCATCTCCCGCGATGACACCGTCGTCATCTACGGCGACAAGAGCAACTGGTGGGCCGCCTACGCCCTGTGGGTGTTCACGCTGTTCGGCCACCCCGACGTGCGCCTGCTCGATGGCGGGCGCGACCTGTGGATCTCCGACGGCCGCGACACCAACCTGGACGTACCGTCCAAGCAGACCACGGGCTACCCCGTGGTCGAACGCAACGACGCGCCGATCCGCGCCTACAAGGAGGACGTGCTGGAGATCATCGGCTCGCAGCCGCTGATCGACGTCCGCTCACCGCAGGAGTACACCGGGGAGCGCACCCACATGCCGGACTACCCCGAGGAGGGCGCGCTGCGCGGCGGGCACATCCCGACCGCACGGTCGATCCCGTGGGGTAAGGCGGCCAGGGACAACGGCCAGTTCCGTAGCCGCGCCGAACTCGACGAGTTGTACGGCTTCCTGTCCGACGACGACAAGACCGTCGTGTACTGCCGCATCGGCGAACGCAGCAGCCACACCTGGTTCGTGCTCACGCATCTGCTTGGCCGCGAAGGCGTGCGAAATTACGACGGTTCCTGGACCGAGTGGGGCAACGCGGTGCGGGTGCCCGTGGCCGTCGGAGAAGAGCCTGGCGAACCGACATGACGGCGGCGCAATGAGCATGCCGGCCGCGCTGGCCGAGGTCGTATCCGACTTCCAGGAGATGCAGGGCCAGGACAAGCTGCAGCTGCTGCTGGAGTTCGCGGGTGAACTGCCCCCGCTGCCCGCCGAACTGGAAGAGGCGGCCATGGAGCCGGTGCCCGAATGCCAGTCACCGCTGTTCCTCCACGTCGACGCCGCCGACCGGGACAACGTCCGGCTGTATTTCAGCGCGCCCGCGGAAGCGCCGACCACGCGTGGTTTCGCGGCGATCCTGGCGGCCGGGCTCGACTCACAGCCCGCCGAAGACATCCTCGCCGTACCCGACGACTTCTACAGCGAACTCGGCCTGGCGGCGCTGATCAGCCCGCTGCGGCTGCGCGGCATGTCGGCGATGCTGGCCCGTATCAAGAAACGGCTCAGATAACGGCGAGCTGTGAAGGTGCTGTGGAGGTGAATGGGGGGAAACGTTGCGGGTAATGCTTTGCAGATGGGGGAAACGCAAGTGCAACGCCACACCGAAGCGGTAGCGGCGAATCTGGCGAGCCATGCCAGCCACGCCAAGGCCGACCTGGACCAGCACGGACTGGTTTCCCTCCGCGGCATCATCGCGGCCGAGTGGCTCGCCGCCGCGCGCGGTGAGGTGGATGCTTACCTTGCTCGCTATGGGCGGCGTGAACACAACTTGACCAACGCGGACTCCTGGGAGTGCCCCACGATCGAAGCGCTGGCCGATCACCTGCGCATCGAGACATTTCTGCATTCGTTGACGTCGCTGCCGGAATCCGCTGAATTTGGTTACGCGGGTTATCAGCAGCGAGTTCTTCGCATACTGGACGGTTCTAATGTGGAGACCCCGCCGTTCGACTGGCACTACGACTCGAATGCGTTGACGATGCTTGTTCCGATCGTCGTTCCCGCCGATGGCACCGGCCAGGTGGCGATATTCCCCGACCATCGCCCGCACCGCCGGTGGGCCGCGCTGAGCGCAGCCGAGCGACTGCTCGTGCACAACCAGATGCACGGCCGCCGGATGCGCCAGCGCTACGAGGACGACCCGACTGCGTTCACAATCCCGCTCGTCCCCGGTGATGCGTACCTCTTCAGGGGATACCGTGCGCTGCACTCCGTACTGCCCTGGTCCAAAGACACTCTGCGGGTGACGCTTGTCCTCCAGTACGGCCGTCCCTACGGGGCGGAGGGTCCCGTCATCCGGGCGGTCAGGAGGTGGCGCGACACCAAACGCAAGCGGCGCACCACCGATCTCCTGGCGCACAACCGAGCACTGTGAGCGGAGCTACCCGGCAGTAACCGATACCGGTTTGGCGTGGGCGTCGTGCTGCCGCCTAAACTGCCTCCGATACATTCTTAAAGACGTTTCTTAAAAACGATGCCGTCAGGAGGCGCAGTGGCAAGTCACGCCAGCTCAAAGATCTCCAAGGTGCTCGTCGCCAATCGCGGGGAAATCGCGGTCAGGGTGATCCGGGCAGCCAAGGATGCCGGGCTTGCAAGCGTGGCCGTGTACGCCGAACCCGACGCCGACGCACCGCACGTGCGGCTTGCCGACGAAGCGTTCGCACTCGGCGGCCAGACCTCAGCCGAGTCCTACCTCGTCTTCGAGAAGCTGTTGGAGGCGGCCGAGAAGTCCGGCGCGAACGCGATCCATCCCGGCTACGGATTCCTCTCGGAGAACGCCGATTTCGCTCAGGCCGTGCTCGACGCCGGCCTGATCTGGATCGGCCCCAGCCCGCAGTCCATCCGTGATCTCGGCGACAAGGTCACCGCCCGGCACATCGCCGCGCGCGCCGAGGCGCCACTGGTCCCGGGAACCCCCGACCCGGTCAAGGACGCCGACGA
Source organism: Mycobacterium gallinarum (assembly GCF_010726765.1). NCBI lineage: Bacteria > Bacillati > Actinomycetota > Actinomycetes > Mycobacteriales > Mycobacteriaceae > Mycobacterium > Mycobacterium gallinarum. The sequence goes on along the minus strand of NZ_AP022601.1, from coordinate 5,809,175 downwards.
GGTCGTTGCGTTCGCCAAAGAGTACGGCGTACCGGTGGCCATCAAGGCAGCGTTCGGCGGCGGCGGCCGCGGCATGAAGGTCGCCCGCACGATCGAAGAGATCCCGGAGTTGTTCGAGTCGGCCACCCGTGAGGCCGTCGCGGCGTTCGGCCGCGGTGAGTGTTTCGTCGAGCGCTACCTGGACAAGCCGCGCCACGTGGAGGCTCAGGTCATCGCCGACACGCACGGCAACGTCGTCGTCGCAGGCACCCGCGACTGCTCGCTGCAGCGCCGCTTCCAGAAGCTCGTCGAGGAGGCGCCCGCGCCGTTCCTGACCGACGCGCAGCGCAAGGAGATCCATGAGTCGGCCAAGCGGATCTGCAAGGAGGCCGGCTACTACGGCGCAGGCACCGTCGAATACCTCGTCGGCCAGGACGGGCTGATCTCATTCCTGGAGGTGAACACCCGCCTGCAGGTCGAGCATCCGGTCACCGAGGAGACCGCGGGCATCGACCTGGTCCTGCAGCAGTTCAAGATCGCCAACGGCGAGGCACTGGACATCACCGAGGATCCGACGCCGCGCGGGCACGCGATCGAGTTCCGCATCAACGGCGAGGACGCCGGCCGCGGCTTTCTGCCCGCGCCCGGCCCGGTCACCCGGTACGACATCCCCACTGGTCCCGGTGTGCGGCTGGACTCCGGCGTCGAGGCCGGTTCGGTGATCGGCGGCCAGTTCGACTCGATGCTGTCGAAGCTGATCGTGTCCGGCGCCACCCGCGAGGAGGCGCTGGCCCGCTCGCGCCGTGCGCTGGCCGAGTTCCATGTCGAGGGCTTGGCGACGGTCATCCCGTTCCACCGCGCCGTGGTGTCGGACCCGGCGTTCATCGGTGACGGCGAGAAGTTCGACGTGCACACCCGGTGGATCGAAACCGAGTGGGACAACACCGTCGAACCGTTCACCGGCGGTGAAGCGATCGAAGAGGAAGACACCATTCCGCGGCAGTCGGTCGTCGTCGAGGTGGGAGGCCGGCGCATCGAGGTGTCGCTGCCCGGCGATCTGGCCATCGGCGGTGGCGGTGGCGCACCGGCGGGCGGCGGCGTCGTCCGCAAGAAGCCCAAGGCACGCAAGCGTGGTTCGCACGGCGGCGCGGCGGCATCCGGCGATTCGGTGACCGCACCGATGCAGGGCACCGTGGTCAAGGTGGCCGTCGAAGAGGGTCAGGAGGTCGCTTCGGGCGACCTCGTGGTGGTCCTCGAGGCGATGAAGATGGAGAACCCGGTCACCGCGCACAAGGACGGCGTCATCACCGGCCTCGCGGTCGAGCCAGGTGCGGCCGTCACGCAGGGCACGGTGCTCGCCGAGATCAAGTAGGCCTCAGCCGGGAATCGCGCTAGACATCCCAGGGCCGTAAGTTGTCAAGCAGCTGCGGGCGTGCGGTGTGTCCAGGCTTTGTGTTCGTCGTAGAGCGTTTGGTGGCGTAGGCAGCCGTGGAGGATGCCGACGAGTCGGTTGCCGAGGGCGCGTAGGGCTTGATGGTGGGTATCGCCATTTCCGCGGTGCTGGTCATAGAAGGTGCGGGCACCACGACTTCGGGTCAGCGCGCAGAAGGCCCATTGATCGAGGGCGTCGTAGAGCCGTTTGTTGCGAACATGGCGGGCCAGCACAACTCGTTTTCGGCCCGACGCGATGGTCAATGGTGAGGTTCCGGCGTAGTTCTTGCGACACTTGGCAGTGCGGTATCGGTTCGGGTCGTCCCCGAACTCACCGAGCACCGGGCGCCGAGCACAACACCAAGTCCTGGCAGGGAGCGGTAGATGTCGGCGTCCGGGTGTTTCTCAAAATGGTCGGCCAGCACGGTCTCGAGTTCGGCGATCTGGGTGTTCAGTGCTGCAATGACATGAACCGCGGCCGTCGTGGTCGTCCCGAAAGCGCTGGCTATGGCAGGGGATGCGGTGAGGTGCTCGCGGCGCAAGATGGTTTGAATCTCGATAGCACGTGTGTCGATATTGCGTTGTCGGCCAGCAGCTTTGAGTGCCGATCCGATCTTCGACAGGCTCAACCGGGCGCCCTGTTCAGGAGTGGGTGCGCGGCCCAAGACAGCCAACGCGTCACCGTCGGTGAGTGAATCGAAGGCCTCCAAGGCTGCGGGTAGTACTCCCGCAGCCCGCTACGCAGCATGTTGGCGTGCCGAGTGCGTGCCCAGATCAGGCTCTGATGAGTGCGGGCCAGCACCTTGATCGCCTCGGCGTCTGAGGTGTCTCCGGCGATCTGGCGGTGGTTGTGCCGGTCGGTGCGAACCAGGTCGGCGAGCAGCTTGGCGTCTCCGGCATCAGATTTCGCACCCGAGACGTGATGACGGTCGCGGTAGCGGGCCGCGGCCATCGGGTTGATCGCCCACACCCGATAACCCGATGCCGCCAACGCCGAAACCCACAGGCCACGATCGGTCTCGATGCCGATCACCACCTGGTCGGGTTCCTCAGCGTGACGGGCAACCAGCTCATGCAAGTCCCGGATGCCAGACAAGCCCTCGGATAATCGCCGGGCTGCCAATCGTTGGCCGGCCTCGTCCATCAGATACACATCGTGATGGTCTTCGGCCCAGTCGTCGCCGACGAAGATCATCAATGCCACCTCCTCGCGGTCGTCGTTGACTCACATTGAGCCCGAGGACACCCGGCGGCGGACTAATGGATCAGTGCTCGTATTGGCACGACATCCCATCAGCGCTTCAAGCGACCTCACCGAACCGACCGGGGCACGATCTAGCGCTAGGAATCAGACATTCATCCCCGTCAGACATAGTGCTCACCGGTCAGCGGCTCGACGATCAGCGTCCCGCGACCACGAACTCAAACTCGTCAACGCCACGCCGATCGACTCCCATTAGTCGGACGTGACGAGGCTGTTGCGCTGCAGCGGCGTGCCGAAGTAGCCGGCCTCGGGGTCGACGACGACGGTCTTGGTGTCGTCGCCCTGCCGGGCCAACGTGTCGCGGGCCATCTGCTCGAACGGGATCTTCTGCGGCCCACCGATGTTCACGACACCGTTGAGCGGTCCGCCGACGGCGGCGCGCGCGACGTCGGATGCGACCCTGTCCGCAGGAATGGGCTGAATCAGCGCATCGGGAACGCGCACCTCGTCGCCGACGGTCATCGATCCGGTGATGGCGTCGGTGAACTCGGCGAACTGCGTGGCGCGCACGATGGTGTAGGGCATGCCGGATTGACCGAGCAGCTTCTCCTGCGCGACCTTGGCCCGCATGTACCCGCTGAGCGGCAGACCGTCCACACCGACGATCGACAGCACGACATAGTGTCCGACCCCGGCGTTCTTCGCGGCTGCAACCACATTCGCCGTCGCCGTGGTGAAGAACTCCAACACCGGCCCGTCTTCGAACGACGGAGAATTCGTGACGTCGACGAGCGCGTCGGCCCCGGCCAGCGCCTCCCCGAGCCCGTCGCCGGTGAGGACATCCACACCAGATCCACGCGATGCCGCGACGACATCGTGCCCGTCAGCCTCGAGTAGCGCCACCACCTTGGTGCCGATCAGACCGCTGGCACCGATCACTGTGATCCTCACAGGCCATGCCTACCATCGACAGGTGGAGCCCGTGGAGATTAATGCCGGCGCTTGGTATCTGCGCGCATTGCGTGAGGACGAGTTCATGGACGACCGCCCCGCGCTCGCGGCAATGGGCGAGTCCGATCCGGGCCATGTGGCGCGCTGTACGGCGCGATGGGCCTCCGACACCGGGTACACGTGGGCGGTCTGCGAACCGACGACCGGTGAGATGTTGGCCGAGGTGAGTATCGATCCGGCGGCCGGCACTCTGCGGTCCAGAGCGCGCGACGGTCACCACGACGCCGTCGCGGTGGCCGAGCAGTCGGTGCGACGCTTCGCGATGGCGATGCTGGGGCTGACGATCCCCTGATCCGATCGGCGGCCGATCACGGGGAATCGATGTCGCGGCCGGTCGCCAGGTCAGCGCAGTCCACAGCGGCGACGTCTGGGCGCGCCGAGAGAAACGCGCGCGCGCCCTCGTCGCCGCGCAGTCCTCGGAGTAGTTCGGTCCAGTGCCGGTTGGCGATGACGACGGGGTGGCCGGGCGTGTCGCCGAAGTACGCGCGCGCGAGGCCCGACGTCGATGATCGCGCCGCGGCCAGCACGCGGTCCACCACTTCGGCGCCTACGTCGGGGGTGTCGACGGTGTGCAGCACCGCGAAGTCGGCCTCGACGGCCGACAGACCCGTACGCAAGGATGTGGATAACCCGTCTGACCAGTCAGTCGCGATGACGGCGCGGGCGGGAGCAGGCACATCGACGATCGCCGCGCCCAGCACGACGACCACGTCGTCGCACCCGCCATGGTGTAACGCCGCCACCGCTGATCTCAGCCACTCACCTTGTGCAGCAAGCACTTTGGGCATACCGAAGCGCGCGCCCGCCCCGGCGGCGAGCAAAATACCGGCGGCCGTGGTCGACATGTCGACAAGTGTGGGTCCACCAGGCGTTTCATACAAACGCGCGCCGAGTCCAACGCCGTGAACTGGACTTATGACGTCCGCGTCATTCACGTTGTCGTTTTCGATCGTGAGGCGTAGGGTTCAAATCAGGTTGAAATCACAGCCAGCTGCAAACGTCATCGACGTGCAGGGCTGTGGCCCTGCAGCCAGGCTTTCAAAAGCGCAGGGCCCAATTTGACGTGAGCCACAGTACGAATCGATGTATTCACCACTGATGGAGTCACAATGTCTACCCGAACACACGATGCTCCGACGCCACCGGAGTCTTTGATCGAGCGCGCCGAGTCGCACTCGGCCCATTTCGCGACCCGTTCGCTACCGCCGAACACCGCGGTGGTCACGGCGCACGGCGAGATCGACGCAGCGAACGCGAACGCGCTCGTCGACTACGCGCTGCGACACGGCGATCGCATTAACCGATTGGTGCTCGACTTGAGCGGCGTCGATTTCTTTGGCACATCCGGCTTTTCGGCGCTGCACACACTCAACGTGCGCTGCGCCGACGAATCCATCACCTGGGCTTCAGTGCCCAGCCCGGCGGTCACGAGGCTGGTACGGATCTGCGATCCGGATTCGCTTCTGCCGTTCTTCGGCGGCGTCGACACCGCTCTGTCGGCGGTTCAGGGTGAGCCGCCCCGCCTACTGCAGTTGGTCCCTCAGCCGCGCTAGAGATTTCGCAAGCAACCGGGATACGTGCATCTGCGAGATACCTACCCGTTCGGCGATCTGGGTCTGCGTGAGCGATTCGAAGAAGCGCAGCAGCAGAACCGTTCGTTCTCGTTCGGGCAACGCTGCAAGCAAGGGCCGCAACGCTTCTCGGTTCTCGATCTGGTCTAGTCCCAGATCGACGTCGCCGATCGTGTCGGCGATCGCGGGCGCGTCCTCGTTACCTCCGCCGCCACTGTCGATGGACAGCGTGTTGTAGGAGCTGCCCGCCACCAGACCCTCGACGACCTCGTCGCGGTCCATCTCCAGTTCGATGGCCAGTTCCGAGGCTGTGGGTGCGCGGCCGAGTCGCTGAGACAGTTCAGCTGTGGCGGCGCCCAGCCGCAGGTGCAGCTCTTTGAGCCGGCGGGGCACCTTGACCGACCAGCTGTTGTCCCGGAAGTGTCGCCGGACCTCGCCCATGATCGTCGGCACCGCGAACGACACGAAGTCCGATCCGGCGTTCACGTCGAAGCGGATGACCGCGTTCACCAGGCCGACACGGGCGACCTGGACGAGATCGTCGCGGGACTCGCCGCGCCCGTCGAACCGGCGGGCGATGTGGTCGGCCAACGGCAGGCAACGTTCCACGATGCGGTCTCGCTGTCGCTGGAAGGCCGCGCTGTCTTGAGGTACGCCCTCGAGTTCGCGAAACATGTCCGCGACATCCGCGTACTCAGAGTTCGATCGCGACGACGAACCCTGTGACGTCGAAGGGCTCACTGCAACGAGCTCGCTCGCCTTGTCGTCATCGAGATCCCGAAGACCTGTCCTTCCTCAGGGCCCTGCCCGTCCTGGAAAGTCTGTACATCGTCGGTCAGTGAGCTCAGCACGTGCCAGCTGAAGCTACCGGGGGCCAGGATGTCGGGGCTCTTGCATGGCGCCGATGCGTGGATGACGACCGCGTCGTCACGCGGATCGACGACGAGCAGCAGTGTGGAATCGGGGACCGCGCAGCGAATGAGGCGCGTACACGCTTCGTCGACTGCCAACCGCAGATCGGCGACGGAGTCGAAGTCCAGATCCTCGTATGTGGCGACCGCCGCCACGAGCGTGCGCAGCACTGCAAGATTTTCCAGTGTGGCGGCGACCCGAAGTTCGACCGACCCGGCGTTCCGTAGATGCCCGTTCTTCGTGTTGGCAACGTCGGCCATTTGACCTCCCGGCAATATCGAAGCGAGGTTACCCCAGGTCCGCTCCCGGCTAACCACGGGCGTTCCCGCGAACAGTCGGTACCAAAGTGTGGCATGCGCTCAGGCCGGGTAAACCCCGGTCATGAAGTACATGGGGTCGCGCAGCCGGCTCGGCGACGCAGACACGGGCGGCACCCGGGGACTGCGCCGAGTCATCGTGACTGCCGGACTGGTCCTGTTGGCGTTGATCTTGATCTTGGTGGCGATATATGCCGGGGCGTTCCTCATCCTCGCGCCGATGATGCAGTGATGCCGCAGATGAGCCTGTCCAGCGTGGTCGGTGATTCGCCATGGTCCACGTCCCTTACCCTCGCGTGGTCGTCCGCCAAACATGCGGCTTCGTCGTAGCGATCTCCGTGGCCCCGGACTGCGCCGAGTCCGGCGCGGCCGCGGGTTCTCCTTTTACGACGCCAACGGTGCGTCGATCACCGATGCCACGACGCTCGAGCGCATCAAAGGGCTTGTGATCCCTCCGGCTTGGAAGAGGGTGTGGATCTGCCCTCATCCCAACGGCCACATCCAGGCGGTGGGAACAGACGCCGCAGGCCGGCGCCAGTACCTCTACCACCAGAAGTGGCAGCAGGACCGGAACGAGGAGAAATTCGACCGGGCCCTGGACATGTCGGCGGCGCTACCCGACATGCGGCGCCAGATCGCATCGGACCTGAGCGGGCGGGGGCTCACCCGCGATCGGGTGATCGCTCTGGCGCTGCAACTGCTCGATCTCGGCTACTTCCGTTCGGGGTCAGAACAGTACGTCGAGGAGAACAACTCCTTTGGCCTCGCGACGTTGCTTTGCGAACATGTGACGCTGCAGAGTGGCGCGGTTGAGTTCGACTATCCGGCCAAGAGTGGCGTTCGCCGCACCCTGCTGATCGAGGATCCTGAGGTCGTCAGGTCGGTGCGTTCGCTGATGCGCAGACCGCATCGCGGCGAGCGGTTGCTGGTGTGCCGCAACGGTTCCGGGTGGACCGACCTGCACGCCGACGATCTCAACAGCCGGTTCAAGGAACTCGTCGGCGACGAGTACACCGTCAAGGATCTACGCACTTGGCACGGCACGGTGCTGGCGGCGGCGGCATTCGTGGACGCCGATCCGCCGGAGAACAAGTCCGTGATCAAGCGCGTGGAATCGGCGGTCATGAAAGAGGTCGCCGAGGAACTCGGCAATACCCCGGCGGTGGCGCGCCGCTCTTACGTGGATCCCCGCGTCGTCGAGGGGTATGAATCTGGCCTGACTATCGCGACCGCCGCCAAGCGCGCCGCGAAGACCCGAGCCCCAGCCAAGCGGCAAGAGATTCTGGACCGCAGCACCGCACGGCTGATCCGCAAGGTCGCAAAGAGCTAGCGCCGGGGCCGTAGGAGACCAAAAACTCAAGCACCAAATCGTTTTCGGATCCGGGACGAGGGTATCCTCGAGCATCATGCGCGACGATCAAGACCTCCCCTACGACATTCCCGATGCCGACGCCGCCGACCAACTACGGCCGGTGAGCGAGCCGGGTCTGGACGAGGAAGCAACTGCCGAGCCGCCAGGCGAATTGCCCCTCGAGGCCGCCGCCGCCGACTGGCAGGAACAGCTGGAAACGGTTGACATCGACCCCGAAGACGATCGCGTTTAGCGTCCACAGGCCCGGGTAACCCTTGGATCGCGGGGCGATCCCCGCGGCCCCACGCTCAAGAAGTGGGCTGGACCGATTCCACTACATAGCGGAAAGGCAACGTATGACTGAGAAGAACAGTGGCCCCGAAGAAGGCATCAAGGGCGTCGTCGAAGGCGTCAAGGGCAAGGCGAAGGAAGCTGTCGGCACCGTGACCGGCCGTGACGACATGGTCCGCGAGGGCGAAGCCCAGCAGGACAAGGCCGACGCCCAGCGGGACGCCGCCAAGAAGGAAGCCGAAGCTGAATCCGCACGCGGCGGAGCCAAGGCAGCCGAGGAGCGTCAGAAAGCCGAGCAGTAGCCTCAAATTCTCCACGGAAAAGGCCCCAGCCAACCGGCTGGGCCTTTTTCGCTTTCGTGCGTCCTAACTACTTGGTCGCTGACGCAGGGCATCGGGATGCTCTGCGTACCAACGGTCTTCGATTCGCCGCACCCTCAGGTGCTCGATCATCAGCCATCCGCCGCCGGCGACGAATCCGACGCCGGCGAAAGAAGCCAGCATCAGCCCGACGTCATGGTGCTTGGTGGCGAATGCCGCCAGGCATGAGACGAACAGCACCAGGGCCACTCCTATCAGGATGAGCCCCGGCATGATTTTGTTGTCTTTCATTGACTCCCCGGCATGCGGGCGTGTGGTTCGCGCATGGTCGACGGGATCCTTTGGGCCTTTCATCGGTACTCCTCTCTAGGCATACCTGTGGCCGCCCTAAATGGGCTGATTCAACGGTAGAACTACCCGGCTCCGCTGTGGGAGAAACGAACATCGCAGACATGCTCGGCCATCAACTCGCTGCTGGATGGTGCCGGGCTGGGCTTGAGGCTGCACACGAGTGCAACCGCCGTCAGCGGCTGATCCGTCATCCTCCGAACACCGCAGGTCCGGCCAGCGACGGCAGGCTCATGGTCAGCACCAACAGCATCATCGTCAGCAGGAGCCAGCCGACGCCCTGCCATGCCCACCACGTTTCCTGCCTGCGCCACGTCTGGTACGTGCGGAAGAAGGCGCGCAGCCCGCCGAACAGCAGGATGACGGGTGCCCCGAGGGCAAGCAGAGTTCGCTGGGGTGCCCCGCACGCAACCGTGTCAGCCGTCGCGCCGCTGCAGTTACTCACCCAGACGGCGGCGGTGAACAGGAACGCAATGCCTGCCACCGCGAAAGCCGCGCCGAAACGCACAGCATCACGCACGTTGGCGTCGTCTTGTCGCACACGCTCAGGGCTTTGGTACACGGCCGGACTCTCCCGAAAGTCACCGATGGGAACGGGTAGAAGATTCCCTGCGCGTTGAACTGGTAAACCCGAGATCCGGCGGATCTCGTCCCGGGTCGCGGCGACGGGATCGACGCTTTCGCATATCGGACTGCGTGCGGCGTGGCTGGTAACCGATGTCGGCGCGCGCCCCTACCATTCGCCGCGTGGCGCTGAAGTGGCAATTGCTCGCCGCGGGCTGCCTCGGCGTGGCCGCCTGGATGCTGGGCGTGACGCCGGGGTGGAGCCTGGTGGTCGCCGCGGCGGCTCCGTTGGTCATCGTCGCGGCGCCACACTTCATCCGCGGCGCGATCCACGGCATCAGTACCCCGCATCCACGCGAGGATGTGACAGCCGCGATGTCAGGAACGGAGTTCGAGGACTACGTTGCACGGATCGCGCGGTCCAGCGGGGCGCCGGTGATCATGACGTCGACCACCGGCGACTGGGGCGTCGACATCGTCGTCGGCTGGCGCCCCAATCGCGTTGCCATTCAATGCAAACGACAGGCGCGACCCGTCGGCGCGGGCGCGATCCAGGAGGTCGTCGCGGGTGCGCCGATGCACGACTGCGCCAGCACCATGGTGGTCACGAACCACGAATTCACCCCTGCCGCACGCAAACTGGCGGAGCTTCACGGTTGCGAACTGGTCGGCGGCTCCGATCTGCCCCGCCTGCGGGCGGTCATCCGACGCCTCACAGCGCCCACCACACCGACCGAGGTTTAGCGCAGCGCGTCGCGCACCGCGTCGACCGCGGTGTCGATCTCTGGGCGCGATACCGTCAGCGCGGGCCGGAACCGCACGCTGTCCGGTCCGCTGGCGAGCATGATCACGCCGCGGTCCCACAACTTGCCGATCAGCTCGTCGCGCAGCGCCGCGCTGGGCAGGCTGAAGGCGCACATCAGACCGCGTCCTCGAACGTCGAGCACCAAGTCTGGAAATTCCTCGGCGAGCTCAGCGAGCCGATCGAGCAGGTATCGACCCGCATGGGCGGCCCGGATCATCAGCTGGTCGGACTCGATGACCTCGAGGATGCGCCGAGAGCGCACCATGTCGACGAGGTTGCCGCCCCACGTCGAGTTGATCCGGGAGCTGACCGCGAACACGTTGTCGGGCACCTCGTCGACACGGCCGCCGGCCATGACGCCGCACACCTGCGTCTTCTTGCCGAATGCGACCACATCGGGCGCAACCCCCAATTGCTGGTACGCCCAAGGGGTTCCGGTCATTCCGCAGCCCGTCTGCACCTCGTCGAAGATCAACAGTGCGTCGAATTCGTCGCACAGGTCACGCATCGCTGCGAAGAACTGCGGCCGGAAATGGCGGTCACCGCCCTCACCCTGGATGGGCTCGGCGATGAAGCACGCGATGTCGTGCGGGTGGGCCTCGAACGCCGTTCGGGCCTGGCGAAGCGACTCCGCCTCGAGGGCATCCATGGCTTTATCGTCCAAGCCGGGCCGGGTAAACGGCGCGTCGATGCGCGGCCAGTCGAACTTCGGGAAACGGGCGACCTTGTTGGGGTCGGTGTTGGTCAGCGAGAGCGTGTAGCCGCTGCGGCCGTGGAAGGCGCCGCGCAGATGCAGCACCTTGGAACCGAGGGCGGGGTCGATCCCATTCGCCTCGTTGTGCCTGCTCTTCCAATCGAACGCGACCTTCAACGCGTTCTCGACGGCCAGCGCTCCCCCGTCGACGAAGAACAGGTGAGGCAGCGCCGGGTCGCCGAGCACGCGCGCGAAGGTCGACACGAAACGCGCCATCGGCACCGAGTAGATGTCGGAGTTGCTGGGTTTGTTGACCGCCGCCTGGGCGAGTTCGGCGCGGAAGTCCTCGTCATTCGCGAGCGCCGGATGGTTCATCCCGAGGGCCGACGACGCGAAGAACGTGAACATGTCGAGGTAGCGCTTGCCGGTACGGGCGTCGACCAGGTACGAGCCGGAAGAGCGGTCGATGTCGAGAACGAGGTCCATACCGTCGGCCAGGATGCTGCGGGCCAGCACGTTGTGGACGTCGTCCGGACGGACCAGCGAGGCCGCGGAGACATCTTGGGCAGAGTGCGTCAGGACAGCGGTCATAAGCCCATATTAACAGAAGTTTTACGGTCAAATGACCTATGAGCCGTAACTATTACGGCACGTAGTCGCGCCCGTCGTAAAAAGTCTGTAAGATGACGGTGCTTCGGGTACGTACGTTCGCCGCTGTGCGTATCTGTTGCAGTAAGTCTTCGAGCGCCCGCGGGGTCTCGACACGCACGAGCAGGATGTAGCTCTCCTCGCCGGCCACCGAATAGCACGACACGATCGCGTCGATGTGTTCGAGCCGCGCAGGAGCATCATCGGGTTGAGAGGGATCGAGAGGAGTGATGGCCACGAACGCCGACAGCATCTTCCCGACGGCTTCGGGGTTGATTCTCGCCGTGTATCCCGTCACAACGCCGCGCGACTCCAGTCTTCGGACACGGGACTGGACCGCCGACACCGAAAGTCCAGCGGTTTCCGCGAGGTGCGCCAGCGTTGCGCGTCCGTCGGCCACCAACTCACGCGCCAGCACACGGTCGATGTCGTCGAGCGGTTCGCTCATGGCGGCACTGTATCCGAGCAGAGCCGCAAAATGACGGCACGCGTTCAAACCTGGCAGTTGCGTGCGGAGTTCGCCGCCGCGCTCTCTCGGCTGTACGCCGCCGAGGTACCGATGTACTCGACTCTCGTCGAGGTCAGCGCCGAGGTGAACCGCGAACTGGACGCGACCGAACGGGTGATCGTCGAGCGTCACGGCGCGATCCGGGTCGGCAACCCGCGCGAACTCGCCGACGTCGCGGACCTGTTCGCCGCCTTCGGAATGTTCCCGGTCGGCTTCTATGACTTGCGCGACGCGGGGTCCCCCGTGCCGGTGGTATCGACGGCGTTTAGGCCGATCGATTCAGACGACTTGGAGCACAACCCATTTCGGGTGTTCACCTCGATGCTGGCCACAGCCGACGAAAGGTTCTTCGCCCCTGACCTGCGCATGCGTGTGGAGCGGTACCTCGCCGACAGGCAGCTGTTCGATCCCGCGCTGATCGCCGAGGCGCGGCGCATCGCGTCCGACGCAGGCACCGATCGCGACAGCGCCGACCGGTTCATCGCCGCCGCGGTCGACGCGTTCGCCCTGTCACGTGAGCCGATCGACCGGGCGTGGTACGACGAGTTGGCCCACGTATCCGCGGTCGCCGCCGACATCGCCGGGGTGCGAACCACACACATCAATCACCTGACGCCGCGGGTGCTCGACATCGACGAACTGTACGTACGAATGTCGCGGCGGGGCATCGAGATGATCGATGCGATTCAGGGCCCCCCGCGATGCGACGGGCCCGCCGTGCTGCTGCGGCAGACGTCTTTTCGCGCGCTTTCCGAACCGAGACGTTTCCGCGACGATGATGGGCAGGTATCCGAGGGCACGTTGCGCGTGCGCTTCGGGGAGGTCGAATCGCGCGGCGTCGCGTTGACCGCCGAGGGCAGACGACGCTACGACCAGGCGATGGCTGAAACCGACCCGGCAGCGATGTGGAACACGTACTTCCCCGCCACCGACGAGGCCATGGCAGCCTCGGGCCTGGCCTATTACCGCGGCGGAGATCCGTCGAAACCGGTTGCCTACGAGGATTTTCTACCCGCGTCAGCAGCCGGGATCTTCCGCTCCAACCTCGATTCCGATGCGCACGCCGCAGACGAGGCGGACAGTTCGCAGTACAGCCTGAGTTGGATGGCCGGACAGATCGGCCACCACATCCACGATCCGTACGAGCTCTACGAGAAAGCGGCATCACAATGACGACCATGCAGAAATCCCAGCTGCCAACGGCCGATGCGCTGCGCACCCGCGTACGCGAGGCACTGACGGCCGTGGGCTCACCCGCCGAATTAGGTGAGCCGGGCGGCCACGGAGCCGGGAGGCCGGCGACATCCAGCTCACGCCTGCAGGCCAGCACCCCGATCACCGGCGACGTGCTGTTCACGATCACCGAGACCAGCCTGGAACAGGCCGATGCGGCCATTGCCGAAGCCGCGCAGGCATTTACAACATGGCGGACGACGCCGGCGCCGGTCCGCGGCGCGTTGGTCGCACGCCTTGGCGAGCTGCTGGTCGAGCACAAGGCCGATGTCGCGGCGCTCGTCACTCTCGAGGCGGGCAAGATCACGTCCGAGGCGCTCGGTGAGGTGCAGGAGATGATCGACATCTGCCAGTTCGCCGTTGGACTCTCGCGTCAGCTCTACGGCAAGACCATCGCGTCCGAACGCCCGGGGCACCGGCTGATGGAGACCTGGCATCCGCTGGGCGTGGTCGGGGTCATCACCGCGTTCAACTTTCCGGTGGCGGTCTGGGCCTGGAACACGGCGATCGCACTGGTCTGTGGTGACACGGTGGTGTGGAAGCCTTCGGAGCTGACGCCGCTGACGGCGCTGGCGTGCCAGGCGCTGATCGAGCGCGCGGCCGACGATGTGGGTGCGCCGCGGGAGGTCAGCCGGCTGATCCAGGGTGGCCGCGAGGTCGGCGAGCGCCTGGTCGACGATCCCCGGGTGGCCCTGCTGTCGGCGACTGGTTCCGTGCGGATGGGTCAGCAGGTCGGGCCGCGGGTGGCTCAGCGATTCGGCAAGGTGTTGCTCGAGCTGGGCGGGAACAACGCCGCGATCGTCACGCCGTCGGCCGATCTGGATCTCGCGGTGCGCGGCATCGTGTTCTCCGCCGCGGGCACCGCCGGACAGCGATGCACGACGATGCGACGGCTGATCGTGCACTCGTCGGTCGCCGACGAACTCGTCGGCCGGATCGTGGCGGCCTACCGGCAGCTGCCGATCGGTGAGCCGACGGCCGACGGCACGTTGGTCGGTCCGCTGATCCACGAGACCGCCTACCGCGACATGGTCCGGGCACTCGAGCAGGCACGCGCCGACGGTGGCGAGGTGTTCGGGGGCGAGCGCCACGAACTGGGCGACGACAGCGCCTACTACGTCGCGCCGGCCGTCGTCCGCATGCCCGCGCAGACCGAGGTGGTGCACTCCGAGACGTTCGCTCCGATCCTCTATGTGCTGACCTACGACGAGTTGGACGACGCGATCGCGATGAACAATGCGGTGCCGCAAGGTCTTTCGTCGTCGATCTTCACGATGGACATGCGTGAGGCGGAACGCTTCATGGCCGCCGACGGTTCGGACTGCGGCATCGCCAACGTCAACATCGGCACGTCGGGCGCCGAGATCGGCGGCGCCTTCGGTGGCGAGAAGCAGACCGGCGGCGGGCGCGAGTCGGGCTCGGATTCGTGGAAGGCGTACATGCGTCGAGCCACCAATACCGTCAACTACTCGTCGGAGCTGCCGCTGGCCCAGGGTGTGCACTTCGGCTGAGGCGGCGGCCGCGCGCGAACGTGGGTTACCCGCACAAGAAAAGCGACATTGGCGTGACGCAAGCCCACTCTCGCGATGGCGGGGCTCATGCACTGTTGTACATATGTCAACTAAGATGGCCTGATGGCTGTACCCCGACGGCGGCTGTCTCCCGACGAGCGCCGCGCCGAACTTCTCACCTTGGGCGCCGAGGTGTTCGGGCAGCGACCCTATGACGACGTCCGCATCGACGAGATCGCCGAGAAGGCCGGCGTCTCCCGCGCGCTGATGTACCACTATTTCCCCGACAAGCGGGCATTCTTCGCCGCGGTGCTGCGCGCCGAGAGTGAACGGCTCTTCGAGGCGACGAACACACCGCCCAGCCCTGACCTCAGTCTGTTCAACCAGCTGCGGGAAGGCGTCATCGCCTACCTGCGCTACTACGAGCAGAACCCGAACGTCGCCTGGGCGGCCTACGTCGGCGCAGGCCGCTCCGACCCCGTCCTGCGCGGCATCGAGGACCTCGACAACGACCGCCAGGCCGACCGTATCGTCGCCGGCTTCGGAGGTGACCAGCTGGACTCCAAGGTCGAGCGCGACCTGCGTGTGGTGGTCTACGGGTGGTTGGCCTTCACTCTCGAAATGTGCAGGCAACGGATGATGGACCCCTCGATCGACATCGACGTCGTCGCCGACGCGTGTGCGCATGCCCTGCTCGATATGGTCGCCCGGGTTCCTGGGATTCCCGAAGCGCTGGCAGAAACCGTCGCGGCCGCACGTCCCTGACAGTTGTCGGTGCCCTGCTGCACGATGGCTAGATGAGCACCAGTCCCCTTGCCCGGTTCAGCGGGCTGACCCGCGACTGGTTCACGGGAACATTCGCCGAGCCGACCCCGGCGCAGACGCAGGCGTGGTCCGCCATCGCCGACGGCGACAACACACTGGTCATCGCCCCCACCGGCTCCGGCAAGACGCTCGCGGCGTTCCTGTGGGCGATCGACCGCCTCGCATCCTCAGAGCCCAGGCCCGCGTCAGCAGGCACGAGGGTCCTCTATGTATCGCCCCTCAAGGCGCTGGCCGTGGACGTGGAACGCAACCTGCGGACCCCGCTGACGGGCATCGGCCGCCTCGCCGAGCGCAGCGGGAGTCCCGCACCCCAGATCAGCGTCGGCGTTCGCTCCGGTGACACCACACCCGCCCAGCGCCGCGAGCTGATCACCCGGCCGCCGGACATCCTGATCACCACGCCGGAGTCGCTGTTCCTGATGCTCACCTCCGCGGCCCGCGAGACGCTCACCGAGGTGCAGACGGTCATCGTCGACGAAGTGCACGCCGTCGCGGCGACCAAGCGCGGCGCGCATCTGGCGCTGTCGCTGGAGCGGCTCGACCAGCTACTGAACCAGCCAGCGCAACGCATCGGATTGTCCGCCACGGTCCGCCCGCCCGAGGAGGTCGCGCGGTTCCTGTCCGGTCAGGCGCGCACCACCATCGTGGCGCCGCCCGCGGCCAAGACCTTCGACCTGACCGTGACGGTGCCCGTTCCCGATATGGCCAACCTCGAGAACAACACCATCTGGCCTGACGTCGAGGAACGCATCGTCGACCTGATCGAGACGCACAATTCGTCGATCGTCTTCGCCAACTCCCGGCGGCTAGCCGAGCGACTCACCTCGCGGCTCAACGAGATTCACGCCGAACGCACTGGCGCCGGCGTTTCCATGGAGCACAACCCGAAGGTGGGCGGCGGCTTCCCGGCACAGCTGATGGCCAGCGGCGCGTCGTTGGGCGCCCCGACACTGCTGGCCCGCGCGCACCACGGTTCGGTCAGCAAGGAGCAACGCGCACAGGTCGAGGACGATCTGAAGTCCGGCCGCCTGAAGGCCGTCGTCGCCACGTCCAGCCTGGAGTTGGGCATCGACATGGGCGCGGTTGATCTCGTGATCCAGGTCGAAGCACCGCCGTCGGTCGCCAGCGGGTTGCAGCGCATCGGCCGTGCGGGTCACCAGGTCGGCGAGATCTCCCAGGGTGTGCTGTTTCCCAAGCACCGCACGGATCTGATCGGATGTGCGGTCACCGTAAAGCGGATGCTCAGCGGCGACATCGAGACCATGCGGGTGCCGACCAATCCGCTCGACGTCCTCGCCCAGCACACCGTCGCGGCTTCGGCGCTCGAGCCGTTGGACGCCGACCGCTGGTTCGACGCGGTTCGCCGCAGCGCGCCCTTTGCGACGTTGCCGCGCAGCGCATTCGAGGCAACACTCGACTTGCTGTCCGGGAAGTATCCATCCACCGAGTTCGCCGAACTGCGTCCACGTCTGGTATACGACCGTGATGCGGGGACGTTGATCGCCCGGCCCGGTGCGCAGCGCCTGGCCGTGACGTCGGGCGGCGCGATCCCCGACCGCGGCCTGTTCACCGTCTATCTGGCCACCGATTCGGAAAAGCCCTCGCGGGTCGGTGAACTCGACGAGGAAATGGTCTACGAGTCGCGGCCCGGCGACATCATCTCTCTCGGTGCGACGAGCTGGCGCATCACCGAGATCACCCATGACCGGGTGCTGGTCGTTCCCGCGCCTGGGCAGCCCGCCCGGCTGCCGTTCTGGCGCGGCGACAGCGTCGGCAGACCGGCCGAACTCGGAGCGGCCGTCGGCGCGTTCACCGGTGAGCTGGCCCGACTCAGCCGTGATGAATTCGACGAGCGCTGCCAGACAATGGGTTTCGACGAGTACGCCGCCAACAATCTGTGGCAACTGCTCGACGAGCAGCGTCAGGCCACCACGGTGGTGCCGACGGACACGACGTTCGTGGTGGAGCGGTTCCGCGACGAACTGGGCGACTGGCGCGTCATCCTGCACTCCCCGTACGGATTGCGGGTGCACGGCCCACTCGCTTTGGCTGTCGCCCGGCGGTTGCGCGAACGCTACGGCATCGACGAGAAGCCGACCGCGTCCGACGACGGCATCATCGTGCGACTGCCCGATACCGAAGACACCGCGCCCGGTGCCGACCTCTTCGTCTTCGACGCCGACGAGATCGAACCCATCGTCACCGCGGAGGTCGGCGGCTCGGCACTGTTCGCATCGCGCTTTCGCGAATGTGCCGCCCGCGCACTGCTTCTCCCCCGCCGTCACCCCGGTAAGCGATCGCCCCTGTGGCACCAGCGGCAACGGGCCGCCCAGCTGCTGGACGTCGCACGCAAGTATCCGGACTTCCCGATCCTGCTGGAGGCGGTGCGCGAATGTCTGCAGGATGTGTACGACGTGCCGGCGCTGACGGAGCTGATGAACCGCGTCGCGCAGCGCCGGCTGCGGCTGGTCGAGGTCGAGACGACCACGCCGTCACCGTTCGCGGCGTCGCTGCTGTTCGGCTATGTCGGCGCATTCATGTACGAGGGCGACAGCCCGCTAGCCGAGCGGCGCGCCGCCGCGCTGTCCTTGGACAGCGTGCTGTTGGCCGAACTGCTCGGCCGGGTGGAGTTGCGCGAGCTGCTCGATCCGCAAGTCATCGCTTCGACCGCGAGGCAGTTGCAACATCTCAGCGACGACCGGCAGGCCCGCGACGCCGAAGGCGTGGCCGACCTGCTGCGGGTGTTGGGCCCACTCACGGAGGCCGAAATCGCCGAACGCTGCACCACGTCCGAGGTTGGCGGCTGGCTCGACGGGTTACTGGCCAGCAAGCGCGCGCTGAGGGTGACGTACGCCGACCAGACGTGGTGGGTGGCCGTCGAGGACATCGGGCTGCTGCGCGACGGGGTCGGGGTCGCCGTCCCGGTCGGGGTGCCGACGGCCTTCACCGAATCGGTCGACGATCCGCTGGGTGAACTGCTCGGCCGGTATGCCCGCACCCGCGGTCCGTTCACCACACATGACGCGGCGGCCCGGTTCGGTCTGGGCCTGCGGGTCACCGCGGATGTACTGGGCCGTATGGCGATCGACGGCAGGTTGATTCGCGGGGAGTTCACCGCCGGAGCCGCCCCGGCGGCGACATTCAACACAGCGTCCGATTCCAGCGAGTGGTGCGACTCCGACATCCTGAAAATCCTGCGCCGGCGATCGCTGGCCGCGCTGCGGGCGCAGGTCGAGCCGGTCAGTACCGCCGCCTATGGGCGCTTCCTGCCCGCGTGGCAGCAGGTCGGATCGACCCACAACAGCGGTGTCGACGGACTCGCGGCGGTCATCGATCAGTTGGCGGGAGTGCCGATTCCGGCCTCAGCGGTGGAGCCGTTGGTGTTCGGGCTGCGGGTGCGCGACTATCAGCCGGCGATGCTCGACGAGCTGCTGGCGTCCGGGGAGGTCACCTGGTCGGGTGCGGGACAGATCGGCGGCGGCGACGGGTGGATCGCCTTCCATCCGGCGGATTCGGCACCGATGACGCTCGCGGCGCCGACCGAAATCGAGTTCACGGACACGCACCGCCAGATCATGGAGACGCTTGGCGGCGGGGGCGCCTACTTTTTCCGCCAGCTATCCGATAACCCGGGCGACGAACTGAAACAGGCGCTGTGGGAACTGATCTGGGCCGGCTGGGTCAGCGGCGATACGTTCGCGCCGGTGCGGGCGATGCTGACGGGTCCCCGCCGCTCGTCGGGCCGCCGTGACTCACCGGCCCACCGCCAGCGTCAACGCCCGCCGCGGCTGAGTCGATACAGCGTCTCGCACGCGCAGACGCGCACCTCCGACCCCGTGGTGGCGGGCCGCTGGTCCGCGCTGCCGGCGGCCGAACCGGAGTCGACGGTGCGCGCACATTTTCAGGCCGACTTGCTGCTGGGCCGTCACGGCGTGCTGACCAAGGGCGCCGTCACATCCGAACAGGTGCCCGGCGGCTTTGCCATGCTGTACAAGGTGTTGACGGCATTCGAGGACGCCGGCCGGTGCCAGCGCGGGTACTTCGTCGAGTCCCTCGGGGGCGCCCAGTTCGCGGTGGCGTCGACGGTCGATAGATTGCGGTCCTACCTCGACGGCGTCGACCCCGATCACCGCGAATACCACGCGGTCGTGATGGCAGCCGCCGACCCGGCCAATCCGTACGGCGCAGCGCTGCCGTGGCCCACTCGCGCCACCTCTGACGAAGACGTCGCGCTGGGGGCACTCCCCTCGCAAGCTGGGGCCCCACCCGCTGGCGGGGGACGGCCGGGCCGTAAAGCCGGGGCGCTCGTCGCGCTGGTGGACGGTGAACTGGTGTGGTTCCTCGAACGCGGTGGACGCTCGCTGCTGAGCTTCACCGAGGATGCCGACGCGCACATCGCGGCCGCGGCCGCGCTGGCGGATCTGGTGAGCGCGGGGCGGGTGCAGTCGTTCCTCGTGGAAAAGGTGAACGGCGTGCCGGTGCTCGAACCGGGTGCGGGCGGTCAGCGGGGCGCCGTTCAGGATGCCCTGATCGGTGCCGGCTTCTCACGCACCCCGCGAGGACTCAGGTTGCGGTGACGGCCAATGCCTGAGGGTGACACCGTCTTTCGCGCTGCGACCAAGCTGCGGGAGGCGCTTGCCGGTAAGACACTCACACGGTGCGACGTGCGAGTTCCCAAGTTTGCGACGGTTGATCTGACGGGCTGCGTCGTGGACGAGGTGATCAGCAGGGGTAAGCATCTCTTCATCCGCGCCGGCGATGCGAGCATCCACTCGCACCTGAAAATGGACGGGGCCTGGCTGGTCGGCGGGCAGATCCGCCGTGTGCAGCCCCACAAGATCCGAATCATCCTGGAAACCGAGGATTCCCGCGCCGCAGGTATCGATCTCGGAGTGCTGGAGATTCTCAAACGCGACCATGACATGGACGTCGTCGCCCATCTCGGACCTGACCTGCTCGGCGACGACTGGGAACCGCGTATCGCTCGCGACAACCTGGTGGCCGACCCGCAGCGACCGCTCGCCGAGTCGCTGTTGGATCAGCGGGTGATGGCCGGCGTCGGCAACGTCTACGCCAACGAACTGTGCTTTGTCACCGGCTATCTGCCGACGACACCGGTGGGAGACGTCAAAGATCCGCTGCGCATGGTGCAACGGGCTCGTGACATGTTGTGGCTCAACCGCTCCCGGGTCAATCGCACCACGACCGGCGACACCCGAGGCGGTCGCGACCTCTGGGTCTATGGCCGGGTGGGACGTCCATGCCGGCGCTGCGGCACCCACATACAGTCGGACACCAGCGGAGACCGTGTCTCCTACTGGTGTCCGAACTGTCAGACGTAACGGCTAGCCCGGCAGTGCCAGCTTGAAGATCTTGCGCCAGACCGTAGCGATCTGCCGCGGCAGCGGTCCCGTGTTGTAGGGGATGCCGTAGCGCTTGCAGATCTCCTGCACCTCGGGCGCGATCTCGGCGTGACGGTGTGCCGGGATGTCAGGGAACAGATGGTGCTCGATCTGGAACGACAGGTTGCCGCTCAGGATGTGGAAGAGCTTGCCGCCGGTCAGGTTCGCAGATCCCAGGATCTGACGGAAGTACCACTGGCCACGCGTCTCGGCCTTGGTCTCCTCGATCGAGAACTCCTGCACGTCCTCGGGGAAGTGTCCGCAGAAGATGATCACATTGGACCAGACGTTGCGCATCAGGTTCGCCGTCATGTTCCCGGCGAACACCCATGGCGCGAACGGGCCGGCCAGCAGCGGGAACGCCACGTAGTCCTTGAGGGTCTGTTTCTTGGTCTTACGCCAGATCCCTTCGAGGATCTCGCGCTTGTCGGCGATCGAGATTTCGCCGGCGGTGATGCGTTCGGTCTCCAGTTCATGCAACGCGACGCCGTACTGGAACAGCACCATCAGCAGGAATGCCCACACGGGATTCCCGAGGAAGTACGGCTTCCACTTCTGGTCCTCGCTGATCCGCAGGATCCCGTAGCCCACATCGCGGTCCATGCCGACGATGTTGGTGTAGGTGTGGTGCATGTAGTTGTGCGAGTGCCGCCACTGGTCGGCCGGGCAGGCGGTGTCCCATTCGAAGTTCTTGCCCGCCAACGTCGGATCGCCGGTCCAGTCGTACTGGCCGTGCATGATGTTGTGGCCGATCTCCATGTTGTCGAGGATCTTCGAGATGCCCAGCATCGCTGTACCCGCGAGCCAGAACGGCGGGAAGATGCCGCCGAAGAGCATCGCACGGCCGGCGACCTCCAGACCGCGCTGCGCCTTGATGATCCGGCGGATGTAAGTGACGTCGCGCTCGCCGAGGTCGGCGATCACGCGGTCCTTCAGCGCGTCGAGTTCGCGGCCGAACGCGTCGGCCTGCTCTGGGGTCATGGTGACGGTCTTGCCGCCGACGGTTTTCGAGATGGTCTTCGGTTGTGCGGTGGTGGCTGTAGTCATGGCTTGTCCTTTCTTGTCCGTTTCGGATCTAAAGCGCGATGTCGACGTCGCCGACGGGGGCGGATACACAGATACGCACGTCTTCTGCTTCGCTACTGGATACGGTTCCGGTGATCAGGTTCTTGACGACGCCGCTGCTCTTGCGGCGGGTGCAGCTTCCGCAGATGCCCATCCGGCATCCGCTTTCCGGCGTGAGGCCTGCGGCCTCGGCCTGCTCGAGCAGTGGCCTGCCGTCGTCAGTCAGCTCGACACCGCTGTCGGTGAATGCGATTCGGCCGCCGGTATCGGCCGACGGGGTGAACACAGGTGGGACAAAGCTTTCGGACAACGCGTCCGGGAAGTGCGTCCGGACGGCATCTACGAGTGCCTGCGGACCGCACACGAAGACCGCGTCCGGCTCGGGCATCGCCGCGGCCAGATGGTCTGCGTCGAAATAGCCGGTGAGATCGCCCTGTCCGGCACGGGTGTAACCGTGCAAAACCCGAACGCCGGACATCGCGGCGAGCTCGTCTGCGTAGCAGGCTTCCTGCGCGTTGCGGGCGTAGTGGATGAAAGCGATCTCGCGATCCGATCCCTCGTTGCGCATCGTGCGCAGCATGGACATCACCGGGGTGATGCCGCTGCCGCCCGACACGAACAGAACGCGACGGGGCCGCACCGTCGGGAGCACGAAGTCCCCGCCCACGGAGTCCAGTCCGACGACCAAGCCCGGGCGGGCGTGGTCGCAGAGATAGGTGGACACCAGTCCGCCCTCGTGGCGGCCGACCGTGAGCTCGATATACGGGGAGCCTTCGGCACTGGCCGGAGAGTAGGGACGGGTGCGACGACGGCCGTCGATTTCGACGGTGAGGTTGATGTGCTGGCCGGCCTGAAAACCAGTGAACGCCTGATTCGGTTCCAGCGTCAGCGTGACGCTGCGGGGCGTCTGCCGACGCACCGAGATCACCTTGGCGCGGGCGTCTGACCGCGTCCAGGTCGGGTCGACCAGCTCGGTGTATCGATCCACGCCGTGGGGCCCGGTCAGCAACTCCAGAAGAGGCGACCGTCGCACGCGGCGTGTCAAAGTTTGAGTGAACATGTGTATACCGTGCGCCGTTCACAGGGGGCGCGTCAATAGATTCGTGCAGGTTGTGGTAGGTTTCACAAAGTGAACAACCGTACGCCCAGTTCACGAACGAGCCGTTCGAGCAGGTCAAGCAAGTCACGGTCCCGCGACACCCTCTCCAGGGAGGAGCGCAAGGAGGCCACCCGGCGGGCGATCGTCGCCGCTGCCCTGCGCCTACTGGAGCAGCGCAGCTTCGCGGCGCTCAGTCTGCGCGAGGTGACTCGTGAGGCGGGCATCGTGCCTGCGGCCTTCTACCGCCACTTCGAGTCGATGGAAGCGCTGGGCCTCGTGCTCATCGACGAATCGTTCCGCGCCCTTCGCGACATGCTGCGCGGTGCGCGGGCGGGCAAGCTCGATCCGAACCGGGTCATCGAGTCGTCGGTGGATATCTTGATCGAGGGCGTCAACGAACGTCGCGAACACTGGCGTTTCATCGGCCGTGAGCGCTCCAGCGGCGTGACCGTGCTGAGGTACGCCATCCGTACCGAGATCCGTCTGATCACGTCGGAACTGGCGATCGATCTCGCCCGCTTCCCCGGGCTCAATGCGTGGAGCGGCGAGGATCTCAACATCTTGGCCAGCCTGTTCGTCAACGCGATGATCTCGATCGCGGAGTCCATCGAGGACGCCACCGACTCGGTCGCGCTCGACGAGATCAGGCGCATTGCGGTCAAGCAGCTACGGATGATCGTTGTGGGCGTGACCGGCTGGCGCAGCACCGTCTGAGGCCATCCGGCACGGGGCTAACGTGTCGCCATGCCCCATCTCGAATTGACCTACCCCAGGCCCGACATCGCCGTCCTCACGCTGAACCGGCCGGAGAAGCTCAACGCTCTGTCCTACGAGTTGGTCGAGGACCTGCACACCGCCCTCGACGGGATCCGGGCGAACAACGACCTGCGCGTCGTCGTGCTGACCGGCGCCGGACGCGGGTTCTGCTCGGGCCTGGATTTGACCGACCCGAATCCCAACAAGGCCGGCGGAGGGACCGAGTTCCCGCGGTCCGGAATGCGATGGCAGGAAAGAATTGCCGACCTCACCGCGAAGATCCATCGCCTTCGGCAGCCGGTGATCGCAGCGGTCAACGGGGCGGCCTACGGCGGCGGCATGGGAATTGCACTGGCCTGCGATATCCGGATCGCCTCCGAATCCGCGCGGTTCTGCACGCAATTCATCAAGCTCGGCCTCGGCGGCTGCGACATCGGCGTCAGCTACACGCTGCCGCGGATAGTCGGGGCCGGCCCGGCGTTCGACCTGATCCTGACCGCGCGTGCGGTCGACGCCCAGGAGGCACTGCGGCTCGGTTTGGTGTCTCGCATCTCCGCGGACGGCTCAGTGCTCGATGACGCCCTGGCCATCGCCGAAACACTGTGTGGCTACGGCAAATTCGGCGTGGAGTCGACCAAGCAGGTGTTGTGGGCCAACCTGGACGCGTCAAGCCTCGAGGCGGCGTTACACCTGGAGAATCGCAGCCAGATCCTGGCGTCGACGGGCGGGGTGATGGCAGACGCTACCGAGGCGTTCCGCCACCGTCAGCGATGATCACCGTTCCGGTCAGGTAGCTCCCCGCGTCGGTCGCCAACAACAATGCGGCGCCGACCATCTCATCCGGTTTGGCAAGACGCTTCATCAGGTTGCTGTTGGCCATGCGGGCGATCGCCTCTGGCGGGTTGTTTCGCATCATGTCGGTGTCGACGGGCCCCGGTGCGATGGCATTCACCCGGATACCGGCCGAGGCGTACTCGGCGGCCATCGATCGGGTGAAGGACATCAACGCCGCCTTGTTCGACGAATAGATGGCTGTTCCCGGCGCGAAGTTGAACGCCCCTGTGGAGATCATGTTCACCACGGAAGCGTGTGAGCTGGCCTTCAGGTGCGGCAGGGCCGCCTGCACGAGAAGCACCGGTCCGCGGAGGTTCACCTCGTGCGACTTCGCCAGCGCATCGGCGGTCATCTCTCCGAGGGGCTGCGCCAGCGCGTTCGCGGCGTTGTTCACCAGGACGTCGATACCGCCGAACGCGTCGACTGTCTTGTCCACAAGGGCCTCGAGTGCGCCGACGTCTCCGAGGTGGGTAGGGACTCCGATGGCCTCACCACCGAGTCCGCGCAGGTGCTGTGCAGCCTGCTCACACGCGTCGGGCTTGCGGCTGGCGACCACCACCCGCGCACCCGCCAGGACAAAACCCTCGGCCAGGGCCAACCCGATGCCGCGAGTGCCGCCCGTGACGATGACGGTGCGATCGGTCAGGTCGAACAAGCGGTCGAACGCTGCGCGGTCCACGAAGTCAGTCAAACAGATCGCGATGAGTCGCTACATATTGCGCGACGGATTGCGCGGGTCGACCGATGATGCGCTCGACGTCGTCGGTGGAGCGGTTGTAGCGGTCCTCACGATGCAACCGTGCCATCGTCTCAATGTGGTGTCGCACATGGTCTGGCAGCGGCACCGAGTCCAACTGGCGGCGCTCGTCATCGGGTGTGAGATTCTCGGCGACGACCGGCCGACCGAGTGCGAGCGCGAACTGGGCCGCCAGACCGTCGATGTCGAGCGCCTCCGGGCCGGTCAGTCCGTACACCGCACCGATGCGATCCGCGGGCTCGAGCAGTATCGCCGCGACGACGGCAGCGACGTCCGCTGCCGCGATCGGTGACGTGCGACCAGCACCGAACGGCAACGCGAGCACCCCACGGTCCCTCACCGATTGTGCGCCCAGCATCGAGAAAAGTGGATTCTGCAGGAAAACCGTTGGGCGTACGTGGATTACCGGAAGGCCGGACCAATTGAGCACATGTTCTGCCAGCCAGTGCAAACGCTGGTGCTCCGATTCTGAAGTGCTGGTCAACGTCATCTGCGACACCGTCATCTGCGACATGTTGACCAGCGCATCGAGGTGCCCGCGCTCCATCGCCACCGCGCACACCTCAGCGGTCGCCAACAGGTAGTCCGCCGACACGCTCATGTTGAAGAACATCCGGCGAACACCTGCCAGCGCATCCAGGATGTCGGGGGCGCGCGTGAGATCGCCGACGACGACGTCGGCTCCCAACGCCCGAAGTTGTTGCGCCCGTTCGTCATCGCGGTGCACCATGGCGCGCACGCGCTCACCACTGCCTACTAACAACTCGACCACGGTGCGGCTGACGCTGCCGACCCCGCCGCCGGCGCCGGTGATCAGATACATCGAATCAACCGGGCTGAGGCGAGCTCACGCTAGATGCAACCACTGACGCTGACGCGTCGGCCCACGCTGGCGCAGACATCGACGTTCGGCGCCACCGGTGCGTAGTAGGGCGGCGGCGGTGGGGGTGGCGGTGGCGGGGGCGGAGGTGGAGGCGGAGGTGCGCCCGGCGGAGGCGGCGGCGGGGGCGGTGGTGGGGGCGGCGGAGGCGGGGGAAGTGCGTCATTGAGATAGGCCAACGGGTCGCTGCAGCCGGTCACGTCGACGAACCTGCCGCCGACGGATCCGCACAGTGTGGCATCGGCGGTGGGCGTGCCCACATTCACCAAACCGCCCACGAACAGCACCGCCGCGGCACAGAGCAATGTCTTGCGCACGTTCGCTCCTCTGAAACGGGCGCCGATAGGACGGCGCGCAAGAAATTGTCGCACCCGCACGCGCATCACGACCGGAAAGACCAGGGCGAGTTGACGGACAGGTGGATCGGCATCGGCCGAAAGTGTCACCCACCCGCCGCCACCCGTTTGCTGTGTGATATACGTCGCAACTGTTCACCGGCCCGCATCAGCGTCAGCCGGCCGGCAGGACCGCATGGCGGTTCGCTGAGAGCCGGGATCCACTCTTGGCGACCTTCGCAACTCGGATACCCGTCGACAATGCCCAGCTAGATAGCTTTTCCAGGCCTTATCGTCACGCCCCACACGCAGGATCGCGTCGGCATCGTGAACGCCTGCGTCACAGGATTCTTCGGAAATTGCCAGGCTCCCCCACTTCCGTCGGCGACCACTTCCCGCTATGTTTGCTGCGACGCATCGGTGTGCCGGGGGACCTTCGAGGTAGGCGCCGCACGTCAGGTCCTGATTCATTCGATCCTGGGGGATGTTCATGCCTGCTCGCGCCACCGGTCGTACCCGCCCGGCACCCACGCGATGACAAGGATTCGACTCGTCCGCATCACTTTGATTGTGGCGGTCGTACTGCTGGGCAGCCTCACGATCGCGACCACTCCGGCCCATGCGGCCGACGTCTGGCAGCCTAAGACGCCGCCGTTGTCGACGAGGTGGACCGGCTTGGTCGGGCCGAACAACGCGCTGCCCGAATATCCGCGCCCGCAACTCGCGCGGGAGAAATGGTTGAACCTCAACGGTTTGTGGGGTTACACCGGCAGGCCCGCCAAGGCCGGGGCGACCGCGCCGCCGCCGGAACGCGACTACCGCGAGCAGATCCTGGTGCCGTTTCCGACGGAGTCCGCGCTGTCGGGGATACAGCGCCACGACGATCAAATGTGGTACCGCAAGGTGTTTGAGATCCCTCGGGACTGGGACAACCAGCATGTGCTGCTTCACTTCGGCGCCGTCGACCAGATCGCCACTGTCTGGGTGAACAACAAGCAGGTGGCGCGTCACGAGGGTGGCTATACGGAGTTCAGCGCGGACGTCACCAGCGCGCTGCGCCCATCGGGACCGCAGGAGCTGACCGTGCGCGTCGAGGACCGCAACGAAAGGGGCGGCTTCGCCGTCGGCAAGCAGCGGTACAACCCCGCCGGACTGTTCTACACCGGAGCGTCGGGCATCTGGCAGACGGTGTGGATGGAGCCGGTGCCGGCCGCGCATATCGAGAAGCTCGACATCACGACGGATCTGACCAGTTTCACTGTGACGCCGCGCGTTTCGGGCGCGGGCGATCAGCGCGCCGAAGTCGTCGTCTCCAAACCCGGCGGCGAGGTCGTCGCGCGTGCGTCGGGAAAGCCGGGTGCCACACTGCGCCTTTTGGTGCCGTCCCCGCATCTGTGGACGCCCGAAGATCCGTACCTCTATGATCTTACGGCGCGGCTGGTGACCCGGTCGGGCAAGGTGGTCGACGAGGTGTCCAGCTACGGCGGCCTGCGCACGATCAGCACGATGAAGGACGCGCAGGGCCGAGCGCGGATGGCGCTGAACGGCAAGATCACGTTCCTGCACGGTCCGCTGGATCAGGGCTACTGGCCCGACGGGATCTACACCGCACCCACCGACGATGCGCTCAGGTTCGACCTCGAGCAGATCAAGGCGCTCGGCATGAACTTCGTCCGCAAGCACGCCAAGGTCGAACCCGCGCGGTGGTACTACTGGACCGACAAGCTGGGACTGCTGGTGTGGCAGGACATGCCGTCGCTGGACGTGTCGCTCGACATCCCGACGGGGCCGGCACCGACTCCGCGTCGGGACGCCCAGGCGCACTTCGAAAACGAGCTGTCCGAGATGGTCCATCAGCTGAGCAGTGTCACGTCGATCGTCGGCTGGGTGCCATTCAACGAGGGCTGGGGCGAGTACGACACGGCCAGGATCGCCAGGGCGGTGAAGGCCGTGGACCGCACCCGGATGGTGGTCCCGAACAGCGGGGCGAACTGCTGTAAGTCGCGCGGTGACAGCCGGACCGGCGACATCTTCGATGACCACACCTACGTGGGTCCGGGTCGGCCGATGGTGCGCGACGGCAGGGTGACCGTGAACGGCGAGTACGGGGGCCTGGGCCTGATCGAAGAGGCCAACCGGTGGCCCGGTCCGCCAATGGCCTACGAGATGACCGACAGCAAGGAACGACTGACCCAGCGCTATGTAGAGGTCAGCCTGGACGTCGAGCGGGTCATTCGCGAGATCGGCTTGTCAGGCGCGATCTACACGCAGACAACGGATGTCGAAAACGAGGTCAACGGCTACCTGACCTATGACCGGCAGATCATGAAGGTCGATCTGCCGGTGGTCGCGGGGCGCAACCGCGCGGTGATCGCCGCGGGTTCACGCTAGCGATCGTCGACTGACGAACACCCGCCGCTCACCGGAGAGCGGATCGTCGAACTCAAGCGTGTGGGCCAGCAGTTGCAGGGGCGTGGAGAAGTCGTCGGGCGCCACGTCAACCACCTCGGGGTACCACGGGTCACCGTCGATTGGCAGCCCCAGCGACGCCATGTGCACTCGTAACTGATGCGTGCGTCCGGTTCGCGGCGTCAACCGGTACAGGCCCTCGCCGAGATGTTCGATCCGTGTCTCAGCGTTCGGTTCTCCAGGCTCCTCGACCGCCTGTAACTGCCCACGGCGCTTGACGATCCGGCTGCGCAGCACCGTGGGCAGTGCGGCGTCCGGATCGACATCGGCGCGCGCCAGGTACGTCTTGTCGACGAGCCCCCGCGCGAACATCGTTTGATACGTACCGCGCACCTCGCGCCGCACCGTGAACAACAGCACGCCCGCCGTCAGCCGGTCCAATCGGTGCGCCGGCGACAGCTCGGGTAGGTCGAGTTCACGCCGCAAGCGCACCGTGGCGGTCTGCGCGACGTGCCTACCCCGCGGCATCGTCGCCAGGAAGTGCGGTTTGTCGACCACGACGATGTCCTCGTCGCGATACAGGATCGGTATGTCGAACGGCACCGGAATCTCTTCGCGCAGTTCACGATACAGATAGACGAAGGCACCGGGCGGCAGAACCGTTCCCACCCCGACGACGCTGCCGTCAGCGCACACCACCTCGCCCGCAAGCACTTTGGCCGCGGCACCCTCCCCAAACCGCGAGGCCAACTCGACGAGCACCGATCCGCCCCGCAACCGCACCCGTGCCGGGCCCAGTCCGTCGCGGACCGGCAACGGTGCGGGACGCCTCAATTGAGCGGTACCGGTTCGAGGATCTCGGCACGCGCCTCCGGCGCGGCGGCCCGCAGCGCGTCGGCGGACTCATCGTCGGGTTCCTGCTGGCTGCGCACCTCGGCCTCGACACGCGCCAGGTAAGTCGTCACCTCACGGTCGATGTCCTCGTCACTCCAACCCAGCACGGGCGCAACCACTTCGGCGACTTCGCGCGCACAGTCCACGCCGCGGTGCGGGTACTCGATCGAGATGCGCATCCGCCGCGCCAGGATGTCCTCCAGATGCAGCGCTCCTTCGGCCGCGGCCGCGTACCACGCCTCCACCTTCAGATACACCGGCGCCTCGGTGATCGGGGTGAGCAGGTCGGGGCGGCCCTCAGCCATCTGCAGTACCTCACCGATCAGCGAGCCGTACCGGTCGAGCAGATGCCGCACCCGATAGGGATGCAACTTGTAATGCACCCCGACGTGTTCGGTCTGGTTGATGAGCGCGAAGTAACCGTCGGCGCCCATCAGCGGCACCTTTTCGGTGATCGACGGCGCCACCCGGGCCGGAACGTATTCGGCCGCAGCGTCGATGGCATCGGCGGCCATCACCCGGTAGGTCGTGTACTTGCCGCCGGCGATCGCCACCAGGCCGGGCGCGGGAACCGCCACCGCATGCTCACGCGAGAGTTTGGACGTCTCCTCGCTCTCACCTGCCAGCAGCGGACGCAGACCGGCGTACACGCCGTCGATGTCGTCATGTGTCAACGGCGTCGCGAGCACGGTGTTGACGGTCTCGAGGATGTAGTCAATGTCCGCCTTGGTCGCCGCCGGATGGGCCAGGTCCAGGTTCCAGTCGGTGTCGGTGGTGCCGATGATCCAGTGCGTGCCCCACGGAATGACGAACAGCACCGACTGCTCGGTGCGCAGAATGATCGCCACCTCGCTCACGATGCGGTCGCGCGGAACGACGATGTGCACGCCCTTGGACGCCCGCACCCGAAATCGCCCGCGCTGCTTCGACAACGCCTGGATCTCGTCGGTCCACACGCCGGTGGCGTTGACGACGACGTGTCCGCGCACCTCAGTCACACGGCCATTTTCGGAGTCACGCACCTCGACGCCGACGACCCGGTCGCCCTCGCGCAGCAGCGCCACGACCTGCGTCGAGGTACGCACCACCGCTCCGTAGTGCGCCGCGGTGCGCGCGACGGTCATGGTGTGGCGCGCGTCGTCGACCACGGTGTCGTAGTAGCGAATACCGCCGATGAGCGACGACCGCTTCAGCCCGGGCGCCAACCGCAGTGCGCCGGATTTCGTCAGATGTTTTTGCGCCGGAACGGATTTCGCGCCACCCAACTGGTCATAGAGGAAGATCCCCGCCGCGATATAGGGCCGCTCCCACACCCGATTGGTCAGCGGGAACAGAAACGGCAGCGGCTTGACGAGATGCGGCGCCAGCGTGGTGAGCGAGAGCTCACGTTCGTGCAGCGCCTCGCGAACCAGCCCGAACTCCAGCTGCTCGAGGTAGCGCAGGCCGCCGTGGAACATCTTCGACGAGCGACTCGACGTGCCGGACGCGAAGTCGCGCGCCTCCACCAGGGCCACCTTGAGGCCGCGCGTCGCCGCATCCAGGGCGGCACCCGCGCCGACCACCCCACCACCGACGACGACGACGTCGAACTGCTCGCTGCCGAGGCGCTCCCAGGCCTCTGCGCGCTGCTCCGGACTCAGCAGTGTCTGCCCGTTCGCGGGGATCGGGTCGCTCACTGAAATGGCTCCTAGTTACTGGTCGGTACGTTCGCCCTGTCCCAGGTTACGTGGACTCAGTCCAGATCGTCGTGTGCCATCAGTCTGCGTGCGGCCTCGATGATCGATCCCGACAGCGAGGGGTACACCGAAAGCGTCTGCGCCAGGTCGGTGACGGTGAGGTTGTTCTGCACCGCCAGGGCGATGGGCAGGATCAGCTCGGAGGCGATCGGGGCGACGACGACGCCGCCGATGACCACCCCGGTCGCCGGGCGGCAGAAGATCTTCACGAAGCCCAGACGCAGCAGCGACATCTTGGCTCTGGCGTTGGTGTTGAGCGGCAGCATCAGCGTGCGCGCAGGCACACTGCCGCTGTCGATGGCCGTCTGCGGCACCCCGACCGCGGCGATCTCGGGCCTGGTGAACACCGCCGCGGAGACGGTGCGAAGCCGGATCGGCGTCACGCCCTCGCCCAACGCGTGGTACATCGCGATGCGTCCTTGCATGGCGGCCACCGAGGCCAGCGGCAGAAGACCGGTGCAGTCGCCCGCGGCGTAGATCCCCGACGCCGACGTCCGCGACACCCGGTCGACCTTCAAATAGTTGCCCGAATCCAGCTCGATACCGACGTTCTCCAGCCCCAGGCCCGAGGTGTTAGGCACCGAACCTACCGTCATCAGCGCGTGGCTGCCCTCGACGGTTCTGCCGTCGGCCATCGTGACCAGCACGCCGTCTTCTGCTTTTTGTCCTCCTCGCGTGCGGGAAGTCCGAGTCACCGAGTCGGCGCGGGCGTTCTTGACCAGCTTCACGCCGCGATCGGCGAACGCTTCCTCGAGCACGGCGGCCGCGTCGCGGTCCTCGTGCGGCAGGATCTGGTCGCGGCTGGCGACCACGGTGACCTGCACGCCGAGTTCGGTGTAGGCGTTGCAGAACTCGGCGCCGGTGACGCCGGACCCGACGATGATCAGATGCTCGGGCAGTTCGGTGAGGTCGTAGAGCTGGCGCCAGTTCAGGATCCGCTCACCGTCGGGCTTCGCGTTCGGCAGTACCCGCGGGCTGGCCCCCGTCGCGATCAGCACCACGTCGGCTTTGAGGGTGCCGACCCGGCCGCCTGCCGTGGTGACCTTGACCCGGTGATGGGCCATGCCCGAGGTGTCGTCGACCAGCTCGCCGCGTCCGTGGACGACGGTGACACCCTCGCGCAGCAGCTGATGACCGATGTCGGCGGATTGCGACTTCGCCAGCGTCTTGACGCGGTTGTGGATCTGGTCGAGCGAGATCTTGGCGTCCTCGATCGCGATGTCGAACCCGAGGCCCGAGGCGCGACGCAGCTCGGTGCGGACGCCAGTGGAGGCGATGAACGTCTTGGACGGGACACAGTCCCAGAGCACGCAGGCACCGCCGATTCCGTCGGCGTCGACCACGGTGACCTCGGCTACCTCGGGTCCGCGGGCGGCGGCCACCAGTGCGGCCTCGTAGCCGGCGGGGCCGCCGCCGATGATGACGATGCGCGTTGTCACGGGCTCAACGCTAGCCAAGCCGACCGTTGATCGCCCAGCCTGTCGGCGAAGCCGGCACGGTAAGCCTTAGAGTTTCCTGGTGCCGCTCTACGCCGCTTACGGATCCAACATGCATCCAGAGCAGATGTTGGAGCGGGCGCCTCATTCGCCGATGGCCGGAACCGGGTGGCTGCACGGCTGGCGGTTGACGTTCGGCGGCGAGGACATCGGCTGGGAGGGCGCGCTGGCCACCGTCGTCGAGGATCCCACGTCGAGCGTGTTCGTCGTGCTCTACGACATGACCAAGGACGACGAGCAGAACCTCGATCGCTGGGAGGGCTCAGAGCTCGGGATCCACAAGAAAATCCGATGTCGCGTGCATCGCACCGCGTCAGACACCAGCTTCGAGCCGGTGCTCGCGTGGCTGTACGTGGTCGACGCGTGGGAGGGCGGCCTGCCCTCGGCGCGCTATATCGGCGTCATGGCCGATGCCGCTGAAATTGCCGGTGCGCCAGAGGAATACGTGCACAGTCTGCGCACCCGCCCGGCCCGCAATATCGGGCCGGGTACCTAGCCGGCCGGTTTCCGCGTGGGCCCACACGTGAGTAGGGGATGACCGTGTCTGTACGCCGACACGCCGCAATTTGCGTGCATTCAGCGGTCCCTCACGCGGCCTCAGCGCGCCGCAACTGCGCGTAGATACGAGCCACGAACTCCTTGCTGCGATAGCGGACGTCCTCAAAGACGATCGCGATGACCGTCCAACCGGCGTCCAGCAGCGCCGCTGTGCGCCTACGATCGCGGCGCATGGCATCGGGCCCGCTGTGCCAATCGAGACCGTCGTATTCGACGGCAACTCGCTGCTCCGGCCACGCGAAATCGACGCGTCTGAGCTCGCCGTTTCCGTCGATGATCTCGTATTGCAGCTCGGGAATGGGCAGGCCACCGATGATCATCGCCAACCGCGCCTCGCTCTCCATGGGCGACTCCGCGCGCCCGTCAGCCAGCGGGATCAGGTCCCGGACGGCAACGATGCCTCGGCGCCCTGCCTGTTCAATCGCTGCTCGCCACATTTCTGGTCGCGCGCACGTACCGCTGCGCAGCGCGGCATCCAGCGTCGCCAAGGCACGCGGCCGCCACAGTGAGCGCGCCACATCGACCGCCGTCCAGGCGGGGGCCGTCGCCGGACGGCCGTCAACCACGTTCAGCGGCGCACCGTCACGACGATGCACCACCAGTCCATCGGCCGATCGCAGGTGCGAATTCGGCGGACTGAGCACATGAAGGTCGGCCGGCGCTTCGGTGTCGAAGCCGTACATCGCCGCGGCGGTGCCGAGACAGGCGGCGACCGTGGTTCCGCAGGACAGATCGAGTCCGCGTAGGCGCAGACCGTCGTCCGGTTCACCGAGACAATAGATGCCCTGCCAAATTCGCTCCAGGACACCGGAATCCACTGCAGACTCGAATGCACGCCTGGTCATGTACGTCAGGATCTGACGGCTCGTCGCTACGCCTCGTTGCCTATCGAACAGCAGCTGAAGTTCTGGATCCATGGGTCAACAGCATCGGATAGCGCACGCTCGAGCAGCAGGGCCTGGCGACCATCTGTGGATGGGTCGAGATTTGTGGACAGTGACAGGAGACGAGCGGCCCCGAAATGTACGCGGTTACCGGCGTGTCGGCGTACTGGGCCCACCGCTTGCGAGGGGAACACGGCCGCTCGCGGGGAGAGGGGACACCACCTAGAACTGCGCCGCTTGGTCGACGACGTTGACCAAGAACCGCACCCCGACTGCCATCGCGCGTTCGTCGAGGTCGAATGTCGGCTGGTGCAGATCCAACTGCGGCCCGCGACCCGACCACACCCCCAGCCTCGCCATCGCGCCGGGCACTTCCTCGAGATACCAGGAGAAGTCCTCACCGCCACCGGACTGGCGGGTGTCGCACAGCACGTCGGGACCGATCGCCTCGATCGCATGGGTGACGATGCGTGTCGAGATCTCCTCGTTGACCACCGGCGGCACCCCCCGCCGATACTGCACGCTGTGGTCGATGTTCAGCGGCGCCAAAAGCGATGTAATCGCCTCGTGCACAATATCTTCCAGCGTTTCCCAGGTATCCCGGCTTGCCGTGCGGATGGTGCCCGCCAAGGTGCCCGTCTGCGGAATCGCGTTGGCCGCGGTGCCCGAATTGACCGCACCCCACACCATCACCGTGCTGTTGCGCGGATCTATTCGCCGGGACAGGATCCCCGGGACGCCCGTGATCAGGGTGCCGATTCCGTAGACCAGGTCCCCGGTCAGATGCGGTCGCGATGTGTGCCCGCCGGGCGAGTGCAGCGTCACCTCGAGCTGATCGGCGGCCGAGGTGATCGGACCGGGCCGAACCGCGACCTTGCCGACGGCCAGCCGCGGATCGCAGTGCAGCGCGAAGATACGCGACACCCCCGACAACGCTCCCGCCGCAATGGCGTCGATCGCGCCGCCCGGCATCAGCTCCTCGGCGGCCTGGAAGATCAACCGCACGCCGACGGGTAGTTCCGGCACCGACGCCAGAGCCAGGGCGGTGCCCAACAAGATCGAGGTGTGCGCATCGTGTCCGCAGGCGTGGGTGACGTTGGGAACCACCGACGCGTACGGAGCGCCGGTGCGCTCGGCCATCGGCAGCGCGTCCATATCGGCGCGTAACGCAATCCTGGGTCCATGCTCGGGTCCGAAGTCACACGTCAGACCCGTGCCGCCGGGCAGCACCTTCGGGTTGAGGCCCGCGTCGGCCAGATGCGAGGCGACGAACTGGGTGGTGGCGAACTCCTGACGCCCCAACTCGGGGTGGGCGTGCATGTGGCGGCGCCATGCGACCAGGTCCGGGTAGTGGGCGTCGAGCCAGGTTTCGGTTGCGTCCTGCAGACTCATGCCGCTCGCCTCGCCTTCAGGTCCAGCACGCGATCTCGTTCGGCCGCTGTCTCGGCGAGCCTGACCACCGTACGAGCCAGCATGATCGCGCCCTCGACCACCGCCGTGTCCGCGCCGGGGCCTGCTGCCGCCGCCGCGAACGCCGGTTGGTGCACCGACGCACCGCCCGCGTCGATCCCAACGATCGGATGGATACCGGGCATCACCTGGGTGACATTGCCCATGTCGGTGCTGCCCAGCGGGAACGCCGCTTCGACCTCGGCCGGCACCGGCGTGCGGCCCACCCGCACCATCTCGTCGCGGAAGGTGTCGGCGAGCCAGGAATCGGGGTCCAGCTCGTCGTAGGGGGGCTCGGTCTCGGCCACCGTGTAGTCACAGCCCGTCGCGACGGCACCCGCGAGGAAGCAGTCGGACATCCGCTGCTCGAGTTCACGCAGCGAGGCGGCATCGTTGGCCCGCATTGTGTACTGCATCTGGGCGTGGCCCGGAATGATGTTGGTGGCCTGTCCGCCATCGGTGACGATGCCGTGCATCATCTGGCCGGGCGCGAGCTGTTGACGCAGCAGCCCTATCGCGACCTGCGAGACGGTGATCGCGTCGACGGCGTTGATGCCCAGGTACGGCGCCACGGCGGCGTGCGATTCTCGCCCGCGGTAGTCGACCGCGACCTGAGAAAGCGCCAGCGAACGCGCGGCCGCGATGTCCAGCGGACCGGGGTGCAGCATCACGGTGGCGACGATGTCGTCGAATGCTCCCGCGTTGAGCAGCAAGACTTTTCCACCGCCGGCCTCCTCGGCGGGAGTCCCGAGCAGCGCCACCGTCAACCCGAGCTCGTCAGCCACCTCGGCCAGCGCCAGCGCCGTGCCGACCGCCGATGCGGCAATGATGTTGTGGCCGCAGGCATGTCCGATGCCGGGCAGCGCGTCGTACTCGGCGCAGATCCCGATGACCAACGGCCCACTGCCGTAGTCGGCCCTGAAGGCGGTGTCCAGACCGCCGAGCCCCTTCGTGATCTCGAAACCGAAGTCGGCAACCAGCGCCTGCGTCTTCGCGCAGCTGCGGTGTTCGGCGAACGCGAGTTCCGGTTCGGCATGAATCGAGTGCGACAGCTCGACCAGATCACCGCGGCGTCGGTTGACGGCGTCCTCGACGCAACTCGACGCGGTGGCTCTGGGCATCCTCGCAGTATCTCACTGCACCGATGAATGCCGATTCGACGGTTAAGCTGCCCACCGTGACGACGCCGGATGCGGTTGCCGCCGAGTCGGCGGCACAGATCCGCGCGCGCACCGGCGTCAACCAGCACGACGTCGCGATTGTCTTGGGTTCGGGCTGGGCGCCCGCGGTCGACGAACTCGGCGATCCGGTCGCGGTGGTACCGGTCGCCGAGTTGACCGGATTCACTCCACCCACCGCCGAGGGGCACGGCGGCCAGATGCTGTCGCTGCGCGTCGGCGACCGTCGGGTGCTGGTGTTCGTCGGCAGAATCCACGCCTACGAAGGCCACGAACTGCGCCATGTTGTCCATCCCGTGCGCGCGGCGTGTGCGGCCGGTGCGCGCACGATCGTGCTGACCAATGCGGCGGGCAGCCTGCGTGAGGATTTCGCCGTCGGACAACCGGTGCTGATCAGCGACCACCTCAATCTGACGGGCCGGTCACCGCTGGTCGGCGCGCATTTCGTCGACCTGGTCGACGCCTATTCCCCCAGGCTGCGCGCCGTCGCCCGCGAGATCGACCCAACGCTCGCCGAGGGCGTCTATGCCGGTTTGAACGGACCCCAGTACGAGACGCCGGCCGAGATCCGGATGCTGCGCACGCTTGGGGCGGACCTCGTCGGGATGTCGACCGTGCACGAGACCGTCGCTGCGCGCGCCGCCGGCGCACAGGTGCTGGCGGTGTCGCTGGTGACCAACCTCGCGGCGGGTATGACGGGTCAGCCGCTGAGCCACGGCGAGGTGTTGGAGGCGGGCCGTCAGTCCGCGACGCTGATGGGCTCCCTGCTCGCCGGGGTCATCGCCCGGCTCTGACGCGTGAGCCGGGATTTCAGCCACACCATGCTGCGGGCCAACAGCGGCGCGGCGAACAGCATCAGCAGGATCCGCACCACCTGCGCGGCGATGATGAACGTGACGTTGGATCCCGTCTCGACGGCGGTGGCCAATACGGCGTAGACGCCTCCGGGACTGGTGGCCAGATAGCCCTCGAGGGGGGTGAGTCCTGCGAAGTGCGCCAACACGACGCCCAGCCCGGCCGTCGCGACGCTGAGCACGACGATGAGGCCGATGGCCGTCGGCAGTATGCGTCCCACCGCGCGCATCGACTCGCGGGTGAAGGCCAGCCCGGCCTGCCACCCGATCAACGCATAGCCCAGCTGCACCAGCACCATCGGCACCGACAAGCCGAAGTCCAGGCCGGTCACCTCGAGGAGCACCGTCAGCGCCAGCGGCCCCAGCAGCCCCGCGCCGGGCACCCGGATCAGCTTGCCGACGGTGGCGCCGACCAGGACGAGTGCGATGAGCATGCCGAGGCTCAGATACCAAGGAGCGGAGTCGGATTGGGTCATGGCGGCGCCGGGATGCGACCTGTCGGCGTGATACACCAGCGTCACCACCACGGGCATCGACGCGGTCACCAACGCCACGCGCAGGTATTGCACCACCGACACGACGCGGTCGTCACCGCCGAGCTCACGGGCGATCGCGACCAGTCCGGACGCGCCGCCGGCCACGAGCGCCAGTGACCCCGTCAGTGGAGTGACGTCGCGGTGCAACGACAGCAGCGCACCACACACGACGCTGAGCAACAGAGTGGCGACCGCTACGGCGATGACGATCGGCCAGTGCGGACCGAGCGCGTGAACGGCGTCCTGGTCGACCATCGTGCCGATGTACACGCCGAGTACGCCCTGCGCAGCGATGCCAGCCGGACGGGGTACCCGGGTGGGGGCCAGGGACGAAAGCGCCAATGCGATGCCGACGGCAAGCGCGGCGAACAGCGCTGCCGACGGCACCCCAACCAGGGTCAGCGGATAGGTGACAGCGACGGTCACCGCTACCAGCAGCGACCATCTGAGCAATGTTCTTATCACCATTGATTACAAATATCCTCTTACTAAGTCTACGACGCAACTTGCGATTACTGTCATGGACTACCGATAATTACCAAGGTATAACTTGTATATGGACGACTCTGAGCCCGCACGCAGATCTGCCGCCACCGAGCTGCGGGAATCGATCGTCGCCGTCAATCAGCAGATGCGCCGACACCGCCCGGATCACGGGCTGACGCTCAGCCAGATGCAGCTGCTCGCAGAGGTGAGCCGCGCCGGCGTGACCACCCCGGCCGAGCTCGGCGTCCGGCTGGGCGTCCGGGTGCAGTCGCTGACGGACAGCATCAACGCGCTGGAGAGCCGCGAGCTGATCGCGCGCAGACCCGATGAGGTCGATCGCCGCCGCCAACTCACCGAGATCACCCCCGCAGGCGCCGAACTACTCGAAGCCGATCGCGCCGAGCGCGACGCGTGGCTCCAAGCGACCATGCGCGACAATCTCTCGGAGCTCGAGTTCGACCTGGTGATGCTCGTGGCGCCGGTGCTGCGCAAGCTCGCATATGCCGACTCCAAAGTGGGCACACTGAACGAATGACAGCGCGAGAGTGGACCTCGACCGCCGCACAGGAGTGGATCGCACACGATCCCGACCCGAGCACCGTCGCCGAACTTCTCGAATGCACCGAGGCCGATCTCGACGAGCGGTTCGCGCATCCCCTGACGTTCGGGACCGCCGGACTGCGCGGGCCCTTGCGCGGAGGACCGAACGGGATGAACCTCGCGGTTGTGCTGCGCGCCACCTGGGCCCTCGCCAAGGTGCTCACCGACCGCGGCCTGCAGGGCCACGAAGTCGTGGTCGGCCGCGACGCCAGGCACGGCTCTGACGACTTCGCCCTCGCCGCCGCTGAAGTGCTTGCCGCTCACGGATTTTCCCCGCAATTGATGTTCACCGCGGTGCCCACTCCGATCGTCGCGTTCGCTGTCCGGCACGGCGGTGCGGTCGCGGGCATCCAGATCACGGCGTCACACAATCCCCCGACCGACAACGGCTACAAGGTCTACCTCGACGACGGGTTCCCCATCGTGCCGCCGGTCGACCGGGAGATCGAGCAGGCAATGGCCGACGCCCCGCACGCGGACCAGATTCGCCGGCAGGCGGTCACCCCCTCGGGCGTCGACGTCGTTCAGCGCTATGTCGAACGCGCGGCCCAGGTGCGACACACCCACGGATCGGTACGAGTAGCGCTCACGCCGTTGCACGGTGTCGGCGGGGAATTCGTGCTCGACGCGCTGGTTCGTGCCGGCTTCGACGACGTACACGTCGTCGACAGTCAGTTCGCCCCCGATCCGAACTTCCCCACGGTGGCGCTACCCAACCCCGAAGAACCGGGCGCCGTGGACGCTCTGCTGAAACTGGCCGCCGACAGCGACGCCGACATCGCGGTCGCGCTTGATCCCGATGCGGACCGATGCGCGGTCGGCGTACCCACACCCGATGGTTGGCGGATGCTCACCGGCGACGAAACTGGTTGGTTGCTAGGCGATTACATCCTCTCCCAGATCGAACCCGGCCCCGTCATGGCGGCCACTGTGGTGGCGAATTCGGTGGTGTCGTCGCGAATGCTCGCGGCCATCGCCGCCAGGCACGGCGCATGTCATGTGGAGACGTTGACCGGGTTCAAATGGCTGGCACGCGCCGACCTCGACCTGCCGGCCTCCACGCTGGTCTACGCGTACGAAGAGGCGATCGGGCACTGCGTCGATCCCGCGTCCGTACGCGACAAGGACGGCATCAGCGCTGCGGTGCTGATATGTGATCTGGTGGTCGCACTCCAGCGTCGGGGTCACACGGTGCTCGATGCGCTCGATGAGTTGGCTCGCCGCCACGGTGTGCACACCACGACCACGGTATCGCAGCAAGTCGCGAATTCCGTTGAGGCCGACGCGATGATGGACCGGCTGCGCACGGCGCCACCGGATGTACTCGCAGGGTTCGACGTGACGCTGACCGATCTCCGGCATGCGACCGGGCCGCTGCGCACCGACGCGGTGGTCTTTTCGGGCGAGGATGGACCGACCACGATCCGAGTGGTCGTGCGGCCGTCGGGAACAGAGCCGAAAGTAAAGTGCTACATCGAAGTTCGGTGCGGCGACGTCCACGATCTTGGTGCGGCGCGCTCACGCGCCGAGGCGCTGGCCGCACAGCTGCGGCATGAGGCGCAGCGGTGGTGAACCGCTCGTCAGGTCACGCCAGCTGACCCTGCGGTGCGCAGAGACTCATGCTCTCGGCAGTGGTCAGCAGTTCCAACCGGGCGAACCGACTCGCGCTCCTGCTCACCAGGGACAGCCTGCCCTCGCGCAGCACCGACGCCGGGTGCATGGCGAGCAGATCATCAGAGACCGAGTTGCCGGTGCCGAGCAGCACGCCATGGCGGGCCCGCACGTGGCGGACGCCGTCGGGTGTGTCGACCATGGCCCCGACGGGCTGGCCGTCGTTGAAGATCAGTTGCTGAATCGCGCTGGAACCGTGGATCTTTACGCCGCGCTCTTTGGCCACATCCCGCAGCCAATGGCGCAGGGTCAGCCCGGACCGCCGAGC